>NZ_JACHVQ010000001.1:307357-614714 GCF_014190805.1 Flexivirga oryzae
GCCGGGCGAGCGAGAGCGACGAGTTGCACGACGTCGACACCACCGAGCTCTACCCGGTGGCGGACCTGGGCGACGGCCGCGCGAGGTTCGAGGGCACCCTGACGCTGGTGCGCGGCGGAGCCTTCGGCTACAGCGTCCGCGTCCTGCCGCGCCACGCCGGGCTGGCGAACGTCGCCGAGCTGGGACTCGTCGCCAACGCCTGATCCCCGCCGACCGAGAGGAGCACATCCGGTCCCACCGGAGTACGAAATCCGCCCGATTTCGTCCTCCTGTCGGTCGGCAAGTGCTCCTCTCGGTCAGAGGGGTGCGGGATCACCGGCTCTCCAGGAACTCCTTGGACTTGGCGATCGCGAACCCCCAGGCGTCCGCGGCCGTCGTCCTCGGCGGCAGCGCGATCTCGTCGGGGTTGGTCACGAAGTCCAGCAGGTACGGCCCGTCGTGCGCCAGCGCCTCCCGGACCGCGGTGTCCACGTCCTCGGCCTCGGTGACCCGGCGCGATCGCAGACCGAGCGACGCGGCGACCGCGGACAGGTCGGGGTTGTCCAGTTCGGTCCCGAACTCCGGCAGGCCGCCCTGCTCCTGCTCGAGTTTGACCATGCCCAGCCGACCGTTGTCGTAGACCACGAAAGTGACCGGCAGCCGGTAGGTCACGGCCGTCCGCAGGTCGCCCAGCAGCATCATCAGCCCGCCGTCGCCGCAGTTGGCGATGACCTGCCGGCCGCGGTCGAGAGCCTGCGCGCCGAGCGCCTGCGGCATCGCGTTGGCCATCGAGCCGAGGTTGTAGGACCCGATCAGTTGCCGGTCGCCGCGCAGCTGGACGAACCTGCTGATCCACACCGTCGACATACCGGTGTCGGTGGTGAAGACCGCGTCGGTCGCGGCGTGCCGGTCGAGAGCGGCGGCGACGACCTCCGGCCGGATGAGGCCTTCCGGGTTGTCCGCCTTGCCGCGCAGTTTGCCCAGCCAGGTGCGGTCGTCGTGGTCCGGGTCGGCGAGTTCGGCCTGATCGTCCAACCAGCCGGCATAGGCGTCCGTCGCGGAGCGCAGGTGGTCGGTGTCGTCCTTGGTGTCCAGCAGGTCGGCGAGGGCGCGCAACGTCGGCCCGGCGTGTCCGACGAGGGCGTGGTCGACCGGTGTCCGACGGCCGATGTGCCCGGCGCGGGAGTTCAGCGAGATCACGGTCTTGCCCTGTGGGTACCAGTCACGGTAGGGGAAGTCGGTGCCGATCAGGAACAGCGTGTCGCAGTCGTCGAACGCTTTCCGGGTGGACGGATTGCCGATCAGCCCGGACTGGCCGAGCTGGTAGGGGTTGTCCGCCTCGAGCCCGGCCTTCGCCTTCAGCGTCAGCACCATCGGCGCCTTCAGCCGTTCGGCGATCGTCAGCACCTCGGTGCGGTCCCCGGCCGCGCCGCACCCGACCAGCAACGTCACCTTCTCGGCGGCGTTGAGGGCTCGCGCGGCTTCAGTCAGTTGGTCCTCGGGCGCGGTCACCTGGGCGGCGCGCGGCGCGAAGTGCGGTGGCCGGGTGCCCCGCGGTATGTCGAGGGAGCCCACGTCACCGGGCAGGGTGAGTACGGCGACACCGCCTTCGGCATACGCGGTGTTGACCGCCTGCTCCAGCAGCTGCGGCAGTTGCCCCGGGCTGGTGATCGTCTGCGCGAAGTCCGCCACGTCGGCGAACAGCACGTCGTTGTTGACCTCCTGGAAGAAGTCGGTGCCAATGTCGGGGGTGGGCACCTGGCCGCACAGCGCGAGGACGGGTGCGTGCGACTTCTTGGCGTCATACAGGCCGTTCAGCAGGTGGATGGAGCCCGGTCCGACGGTGCCCATGCAGACACCGATGCGGCCGCTGAGCTGCGCCTGGGCGCCGGCCGCGAAGGCGGCAGCCTCCTCGTGCCGCACGCCGATCCATTCGATGCCCTCCTGCCGGCGGATGGCATCGGTGACCGGGTTGAGTGCGTCGCCGACCACACCCCAGACCTGCCGCACCCCGTGCTCGGCCAGTGCGGCGACGATCAGCTCCGCGACGTCGGTCATGCCGAGCGCCCCTCACCGGCGCGGTACTGCGAGATCTGCGGACTGAAGCTGTCCGCGCTGGCCGCCTCCCAGTCCGTCGCCCACGTCTCCGGTGCCGCCGCGAGCAACTCGCCGGGCTGCAGCCAGGTGAACAACTCCGCATAACTGCGGCTCTCGCCCGGGGAGATGTTGTGCCGCAGCATGTGCGGGCTGAGCTCGTGCGGCTCGCGGGCGCCGAGCGTCGCCATCAGCTGCGCCGCCTGCTCCACGGTCGCCTGGTGGTAGCGCTGCACCCGCTCGCTCTTGGACGGCACGTCCAGCGCGTGTGCCCGCCGCTTGTTCTGGGTGGCGACGCCGACCGGGCACTTGCCGGTGTGGCACTGCTGCGCCTGGATACAACCGATCGCCATCATCATCGCCCGCGCGGAGTTGGTGTAGTCGGCGCCCTGGATGAGCCGCTTGACGATGTCGGCCCCGCCGGCGATCTTGCCGCTCGCACCCAGTTTGATGTCGTCGCGCAGCCCGGTGCCGACGAGCGCGTTGTGCATCGTCATCAGGCCGTGGCTGAGCGGCATACCGACGTAGTCCTCGTACTCCAGCGGTGCGGCTCCCGTGCCGCCCTCGGAGCCGTCGACGATGATGAAGTCCGGTGCGGTGCCGACCTGGCGGATTGCCTTGCAGATGGCCAGCACGTCCCGCCGGGAGCCGATGCACAGCTTGAATCCGGCCGGCTTGCCACCGCTCAATTCGCGCATCTTCGCGATGAATTCGATCAGCTCGACCGGCGTCGAGAAGACCTTGTGACGCGCCGGGCTGACGCACTTCTGCCCCTCGGGCACGCCGCGGAACTGGGCGATCTCCGCGGTCACCTTGGCCGCCGGCAGCACCCCGCCGATCCCCGGCTTGGCACCCTGGCTCAGCTTCAGCGACACGCACTTGACGCGGTCGTCGGTCGACTTGTCGCGGAAGATGTCCGGGTCGAAGTCGCCGTCCTTGGTCCGGGTGCCGAAATAGCCCGAACCGATCTCCCAGACCAGGTCGCCGCCGTTCTCCAGGTGGTATGGCGTCAGGCCGCCCTCCCCAGTGTCGTGGGCGAAACCGCCCATGGCAGCACCCTTGTTGAGCGCTCGGATCGCGTTGGCGGACAACGCCCCGAAGCTCATCGCGGACACGTTGAGCAGCGACATGTCGTACGGCTTGCCGCAGTCCTTCCCGCCGACCCGGACCCGGGGCGGACGGTCGGGCTTCTCCAGCGGCGCGGTGGAGTGGACCAACGCCTCGTAGCCCGCGCGGTCGACGTCGCGCTCGGTGCCGAAGGGCTGCTCGCCGTGGGTACCCTTGGCCCGCTGGTAGATGACCGAGCGGGTGTCGCGGTCGAAGGGGCGCCCGTCCCAGTTGCGTTCGATGAAGTACTGCTGGATCTCCGGGCGGATGTCCTCCAGCAGGTAGCGCAGGTGGCCGACGACGGGGTAGTTGCGCAGCACCGAGTGCTGCCGTTGGACCAGGTCACGTACCGCCAGACCCACGAGGGACCCTGCTGCCAGGGCCGTTGCCTGTTGCCATCGCGCCATACCGTCTCCTTCGATCTCCTGCGATCCCGGGCCCCGCACGTCATCGTCGGTGGCTCAGCTGCGTGCTTGCTGAGTCGGAGGGTTCCGTACGATGTGCGGGTGCTCCTGCCCTTGACAATCCTGCTTATCGCACTGTTGGCGGTCTTGGCTATCTATGCGGCATATCTGACCGCGCGGGGGCGACCGGTGGACAACCCGATGTTCTACCTCGCGAGCGTCACCGAGGTGGCCGTCATCGCGCAGCTGGTGGTGGGGCTGGTGCGGATCGGGGACGCCGACGCGCACATGTCGAAGGGCCTGTTCATCGCCTACCTGGCCGGGCTGGTCTGCGTGCTGCCGGTCGCCGGCTTCTGGGGCATCGCCGAGCGGGAGTCCCGCTGGGGGACAGGCGTCCTGCTGGTCGCGACCCTCGGCCTGCTCGTGATGGTCGCCCGCCTCCTGCAACTCTGGAACGGAGCGTAGAGACATCAGCAGCCAACCGACACCCACGAGTTCTCGCGTCAACACCGGCCCGGGCCGCATGCTGGTGGCCATCTACGGCCTCTTCGCGCTCGCGGCCACGGGGCGGTCGATCATGCAGATCGCACAGACCTGGCCGCATCAGCACCTGCCCTACTGGCTGTCGGCGGTGGCCGCCGTCGTCTACTGCGTGGCGACGGTGGCGCTCGGCCGTGGCAACCGCACCAGCGCCCGAATTGCGCTGGCAACCATCAGCTTCGAGCTGTTCGGAGTCGTTGCCGTGGGGATCTGGTCGTATGCCGACACGGCGGCCTTTGTGGCCGCGGGGCAGGCCGGCGACACCACCGTGTGGTCGAAGTTCGGCCAGGGCTACGGCTATGTGCCGTTGATCCTGCCGGTCCTCGGTCTGCTGTGGTTGCGGCACATTCGCCGGTCCGGTGCGGCAAACTCGGCTGACGGGAGTAAGTAAACTCGGCGCACTGGGTGCGAGCACGGGAGGGAACCGATGGCTGCAAAAGCGACGATGGCGGACATTGCCCGACAGTTGGGCATCTCGCGAGCGGCGGTCTCCTACGCCCTGAACGGCCAGCCCGGCGTCGCGGCCGACACCCGGGAACGCGTGCTCGAACTCGCGGTCGAGCTCGGCTGGCACCCGAGCGCGAACGCCCGGGCGCTGATGGGGTCCGACATCCAGGTCATCGGCCTGGCGCTGTCCCGGCCGACGGCGACCTTCGCCGTCGACTCCTTCTTCTTCGAGTTTCTCGCGGGCGTGGAAAGCGTTCTGGTGGAACGTGGTTGGAGCCTGCTCCTGCGTGTCATCGGTGACGCTCCTGACGTGGAGATCGAGACCTATCGACGGTGGTGGGGCGAGGGGCGCATCGACGGGGTCATCCTCGTGGACGAGCGTCATCACGATGCTCGACTCGCCGCGGTCGAGGAGATCGGCCTACCCGCCGTGCTCTGTGGAGGTCCCCGCAAGGGCATCGACCTGCCGTGTGTCTGGACCGATCAGGCCGGCGACGCCGCGCTGCTGGTCGACCATCTGGCGGACCTCGGACACCGGCGGATCGCCCACGTGAGCGGGCCACGGGAGTTCGTGCACGAGCGGGGTCGCCAGCGAGGTGTGCGCACCGCGGCCGCGCGACGCGGCATGTCCGTCGTCTCCGTGGAGGGCAACTACGCGCCGGAGGATGCACGCGCCGCCGTCCGGCGATTCCTCTCCGAGGCCGAGCCGCCCACTGCGTTTATCTTCAGCAACGACCACATGTCGGTCGCCGGGCTGAAGATGCTCCGCGAGCTCGGCAGATCGGTTCCTGACGAGTTCTCCGTTGTGGGATGGGATGATTCGCCGCTGACGCAAGCGGTCGATCCGGAGCTCACAGCGCTCTACCGCAACAACCAGGCCTATGGCCGCCAGGCGGCCGAGACGCTGCTCGACCTCGTCTCCGGCAAGCAGCCGGGGTTGGTGCCGGTGGCCCGCTCGCAACTGCGCGAGCGAGCCAGCTCCGGCCCGGCGCGCTGAGCATCGGGCCAAGAAACCGCAGGTAACGATTCGATAACGCGCCTATGAACTTACACGAGTAAGTGATGTGATGTCTTTCGCGCGACAAGGCGTCGTGCGGAAGTCATTTCAGAGCAGGCGCACGCAGCACGATCCTTCTGCGTGGCCCGGAGGTTCAATCGTGAAGAGACGTCTCATTCCAGCGCTGGCGATCGTGGCAATGGTCGCGAGTACGGCCGCGTGTGGCGGCAGTTCCGGGTCCAGCGGATCGGGCGGCGGTTCGGGCTCCGGCTCGGGCACCACCCTGACCTACTGGGCCAGCAACCAGGGTGCGTCGATCGACGTCGACAAGAAGGTCTTGGGCCCGGAGCTGAAGAAGTTCGAGAAGCAGACCGGCATCAAGGTCAACCTGCAGGTCATCGGCTGGCCGGACCTGCTCAACAAGATCCTGGCCGCGACCTCGAGCGGCAAGGGACCCGACGTGCTGAACATCGGCAACACCTGGGCGCCCTCGCTCCAGGCGACCGGGGCGTTCCTGCCCTTCGACTCCAGCGCCCTGACCGCCATCGGCGGCAAGTCGAAGTTCGTGCCGGCGTCCTTCGCGACCGGTGGCGTGGCAGGTAAGGACCCGACCTCGGTCCCGCTCTACTCGCTGGTCTACGGGCTCTACTACAACAAGAAGATGTTCGCCGACGCGGGCCTGAAGCCACCGACGACCTGGGAGGAACTGCAGGCGGACGCCAAGAAGCTGACCGATTCCAGCAAGGGCGTCTACGGCATGGCGATGGAGGGCGGCAGCTACACCGAGAGCGTCCACTTCGCCTTCATCTTCGGCCAGCAGCAGGGAGCCGACCCCTTCGACTCGAGCGGAAAGGCGAACTTCACCTCGCCGGGCATGGTGGCCGGCGTCAAGCAGTACGTCGACCTGATGAGCAACAAGGTCGTCAACCCCAGCAGCGTGCAGTACAAGAACGGCCCGGAAGCGCCCGGTGACTTCGCCAAGGGCAAGGCCGCGATGCTGATGAGCCAGAACAACGCGGACAACACGCTGGTTGCCGACGGGATGAAGACCAGCGACTACGGTGTGGTCGCCATCCCGGCCCCCACCGGGAAGAAGAACACCGCGAGCTTCGTCGCCGGCATCAACATGTCGATCTTCAAGAACACCAAGAACAAGGACGCGGCGCTGAAGTTCGTGAAGTTCATGACCAGCCCGGCCGAGCAGAAGATCCTCGACGTTCCGTTCGCCGCCCTGCCGGTCAATGCCGGTGCGACACCGAACTTCACCAAGAACGCGGCGGAGGCCAAGGCGTTCCAGAACATCCTGGCGACGCGCGCGGTTCCGTTGCCGCTGCTGGCGAACGAGTCGCAGTTCGAGACGAACGTCGGCAACGCCGTCAACCAGTTGATCGCCCAGGCGGCGACCGGCAAGGCTCCCTCCGACAGTGACATCAAGGCGGCGCTGCAGCAGGCGCAGGACAAGATGGCCGCTGCGGGCTGATGACGTCGCACACCACGCTGGACCGGACCGACGGGCGGCGCAAGGCCGCCCGTCGGGGCTCGCCGGGGCCCGAGAAGCCGGGCCGTGGACGTGGCACCTCACACCGGCTCGCGCCATACCTGCTGATCGCGCCGGCGATCATCCTGGAGTTGCTGATCCACATCGTCCCGATGGTCGTCGGGGTGTGGATGTCCTTCGTCGGGCTGACCCAGGCGTACATCGCCAACTGGTCCACCGCGCCGTGGCAGGGCCTGTCGTCATACAAGCTCGCACTGGACTTCTCCTCGCCGGTCGGCAACAGCTTCCTGCACTCCTTCGAGGTCACTTGTCTCTACACCGTTCTGGTCGTTGGTATTTCGTGGACCTTCGGCATGTCGGCGGCACTGGTGCTGCATCGCAACTTCCGTGGATGTGGGCTGTTCCGCACGCTGTTCCTGGTGCCCTATGCGATGCCGATCTACGCCGGCATCATGACCTGGAGCTTCATGCTCCAGCGGGACAACGGTCTGGTCAACCACGTGCTGAAGTCGCTGGGTCTGACCAACGGCGACAGTTTCTGGCTGATCGGCAGCAACGCGTTCTGGTCGATGGTGATCGTCGCCGTCTGGCGTTCGTGGCCGTTCGCGTTCCTGATGCTGCTCGCCGGCCTGCAGAACATCCCGGACGACGTGTATGACGCGGCCGCCGTCGACGGAGCCGGCATCTGGAAGCAGATCCGCCACATCACTCTGCCGGCGCTGCGTCCGGTCAACCTGGTGATGATCCTGATGTTGTTCCTGTGGACCTTCAACGACTTCAACACCCCGTTCGTGCTCTTCGGTGCCCAGCCGCCCAAGTCGGCGGACATCATCTCGGTGCACATCTACGGTGCGTCGTTCGTCAACTGGGACTTCGGCTTCGGCTCGGCGATGTCCGTGCTGTTGCTCGTCTTCCTGCTCGTCGTGACAGGTCTCTATCTGCTCGTATTCAATCGGAGGTCACGTCGTGCGTGAACCGGTGTCGTTCAAGGTTTTTCGCGTCGTCGTGCTCGCGGTGCTGACCACCTTCATCCTCGTGCCGATGTGGGTCCTGTTCACCAGCTCGGTCAAACCGCTCGGCGACGTGCAGGGCAAGTTCGAGTGGTGGCCCAGCCATGTGACGTTCCAGCCGTTCAAGGACATCTGGAGCACGGTGCCGCTCGGCAAGTACTTCCTCAACAGCCTGATCGTGTGCTCGATCTCGATGGTGCTCAGTGTCATCGTGGCGATCTTCGCCGGCTACGCGGTGTCCCGGTGGAGGTTCCACGGGCGCAGCGTATTCACCACCACGATCCTGTCGACGCAGATGTTCCCGGGCATCCTGTTCCTCTTGCCGCTGTTCCTGATCTTCGTCAACATCGACAAGGTCCTGGGTTTCACGCTGCTCTACCAGACACGGGTCGGTCTCATCATCACCTACCTGACCTTCTCGCTACCCTTCGCGATCTGGATGCTCGCCGGCTACTTCGACGGCATACCAAGGGAATTGGATGAGGCAGCGCGCGTCGACGGAGCATCCACACTCGGGACACTGTTCCGCGTGGTGCTGCCCGCCGCACGTCCCGGCGTGATCGCGGTCGCCGTCTACTCGTTCATGACCTCGTGGGGTGAGGTGCTGTTCGCCTCGCAGATGACCAGCCCGGACACACAGACGCTGTCGATCGGCCTGCAGAGCTACTCCACCCAGATCAACGTCTACTGGAACCAGGTGATGGCCGCGTCCCTCGTGGTGAGTGTCCCCATCGTCATCGCCTTCCTGCTCCTGCAGCGTTATCTGGTGGCCGGTCTCACGGCGGGAGCGGTCAAGTGAGCGCGACGGAGCACCTGAGCGGCGGCATCGAGCGACCCATGCGCTTCGTGCGGGTGGGGGACACCGACCAGGTGTGGTTCGGCAGCAACTTCTGGTCCCGTGGCGGTGGGCCCTTCATGTGGCAGTCGTACGACGAAGGCCTGGTGCGCGAGGAGTTGTCCACCATGACGGCGGCCGGACTGGACGTCACCCGGTCGTTCCTGTTCTGGCCACACGCGATGCCGGAGGCGGGGCGTCTCGACGAGGCGGTGATGGAGCGCTACGCGCAGTTCCTCGACCTGCACGTCGAGCTCGGAATGCGCACCATCCCAACCTTTCTCGTCGGGCACATGTCGGGAGAGAACTGGGATCCGTCCTGGCGCGGCGATCGGAATCTCTACACCGATACCTGGTTGGTCGCCCAGCAGTCGGGCTACCTGGCCCGGGTCGCGTCACGCTTCGCCGCCCACCCGGCGATCGTCGGGTGGCTGGTCTCCAACGAGATGCCGATCTACGGCGGCTCGGCGCGGCGGGAGGACGTGACCGCCTGGGCGCAGCTGATGGTGACGGCGATCCGCTCCGGTGACCCGGCGTGCCCGGTGTCGATCGGCGACGGCGCGTGGGGTCAGGAGGTCACCGGCAAGGACAACGGCTTCAGCGTCCG
This sequence comes from Flexivirga oryzae, assembly GCF_014190805.1. Classification (NCBI taxonomy): domain Bacteria; kingdom Bacillati; phylum Actinomycetota; class Actinomycetes; order Micrococcales; family Dermacoccaceae; genus Flexivirga; species Flexivirga oryzae. Next base: position 316,876 of record NZ_JACHVQ010000001.1, read on the forward strand.
CGACCTCGCCCGGCTCACCGACTTCGTCGGGCCGCACGCCTACCCGATGGGTGACGATCCGGTTCGCCAGCACCTGCGTGCCGCGTTCATCTGCGAGCTGGCCGGTGTTGCCGAGCTACCCGTGGTCCTCGAGGAGTTCGGGGTGACCTCGGACTTCGCGTCCGATGAGCACTCCGCCGACTACTACCGCCAGGTGCTGCACACCACCCTGCTGGCCGGCGCGACCGGCTGGTTGGCCTGGAACAACACCGATTTCGACAATCTGCCCGACCAGGACCCGTACCGGCACCACCCGTTCGAGCTGCACTTCGGGCTCACCCGGGTCGACGGGTCGGCCAAGCCGCAGTTGCACGAGATCACGCAGTTCCGCGCCCTGGTCGATCGGCTCGACCTGACGCACTGCAGCAGGTGGCCATCGCAGGTGGCGTTGCTCGTCCCGTCATACCTCGACGCACCCCAGCACTGGACCTTCGAGGAGCAGGAGCGCACCGACATCGTCGCCGCGCTGGAGCAGTCATACGTCGCCTGCCGGGAGTCGGGGCTCGGCCCCGCGTTCATCCGCGAGCCGGAGCCGGTTCCCGACAAAGCGCGGTTGGTGATCGTTCCGTCGGTCAAGGCACTCACGGCGCCGACCTGGCGCCACCTGAACGAGCAGGCCGCGAACGGCCGAACCGTCTACGTCTCCTACGGATTGGGTGACTCACCGATCCAACGAGGTCCGTGGTGGACCGGGCTGGAGCCGACCTTCGGTGTGCGTCACGCGTTGCGGTACGGGCTGGTCGAACCGGTCGAGGACGACGTCGTGGAGGTCCGTCTCCTCGTCGACTTCGGCTCGCTGCAGGCGGGTGACACCCTGCGCTTCACCGCCGCCGGGTCCGCCGGCGGACGCAGCATCCTGCCGGTGCTGCCGCTCGACGCCGAGGTCGTCGCCGTCGACCAGCACGGCCGGCCGGTGCTCACCAGGAAGCGGCACGGCGACGGGCAGGCCGTGCTCTGCACCCTGCCGGTCGAGTACTTCGCCGCCCGGACCTCGCGGGTCAACCCCGAGGACAGCTGGCGGCTGTATGACGCCCTGGCGGTCGAGGCGGGGGTCGAGCGACGGATCAACATCGACGACCCGCGCGTGCTGACCGATGGCCTCACCCACCGTGACGGCGACGAATTCGGCTGGCTGATCAACGCTTCCGCCGACACGGTCGACGTGGATGCGTACGGCGTCGACCGGTTGCCGCCCTACGGGGTCGCCGTCGTCCACCTACCTGCAACACCGTTGGCACCGAACGATCCGAGTGCCGCCGAGTACCGTCAGATCCAACCGCACCGCCCCGAAGGAGCATCACTGTGACCGTTCAGTTCCCTGCCGATTTCAGCTTCGGGGCGGCGACCGCGTCGTACCAGATCGAAGGTGCGGTCTCCGAGGACGGCCGCACCCCGTCGATCTGGGACACCTACAGTCACACCCCCGGTATGGTCGCGCGCGGTGACAACGGCGACGTCGCATGCGATCACTACCACCGCTTCAGCGCGGATGTCGCACTCATGAGGCAGCTCGGCCTCGACAGTTACCGTTTCTCGCTCGCCTGGCCGCGCATCAAACCCGACGACGGACCGATCAACGCGGCGGGCCTGGCGTTCTACGACAAGCTGGTGGACGAACTGCTCGCCGCCGGCATCGAACCGGCGGTCACGCTCTACCACTGGGACCTGCCGCAGACACTGGAGGATCAGGGCGGCTGGCGGGAACGCGCCACGGCGGAGCGGTTCGCGGAGTTCGCCGCGGTCGCGGCCGGCCACCTGGGCGACCGCGTCAAGCGGTGGATCACCCTGAACGAGCCGTTCTGCTCCTCGATCCTCGGCTACTCCGAGGGCGTGCACGCACCGGGCGCACACGAAGGCGAGGGAGCGCTCAAAGCCGCCCATCACCTGATGCTGGGTCACGGGCTCGCGGCGCAGGCCGTCCGCGCTGCCGTTCCTGGCGCACAGGTGGGCATCACGCTCAATCTGGCCTCGGTGCAGCAGGTTTCGGACTCACCCGAAGACATCGAAGCGGCCCGCCGCTGCGAGCTGGTCAGCAATCTCATCTTCACCGATCCGGTGCTCGCGGGGACCTACCCGGAGCACGCGCGGGAGGTGTGGGCGCCGATCACCGACTTCTCCTGGATCCGGGACGGCGACCTGGGGACGGCACACCAGCCGCTGGACTTCCTCGGGGTCAACTACTACTTCCCGAGTCGCCCGGAGGCGAGCGCCCCGGACGAGCCGGAGGCCGCCCGGCGGGTGGCGTCCGACCTCGGCTACCAGCTGCAGGAGCGCGAGGGTGAGTACCGCACCGAGATGGGCTGGCCGGTGGATGCCGATGCGTTCACCGATCTGCTCACCTGGTTGCGGGACACCTACGGCGAGCAGTTGCCGCCGATCTACATCACCGAGAACGGCATCGCCTGCCCCGACATCGTGCACGCGGACGGCCGGATCGACGACCAGGACCGGATCCGGTACGTCAGCGACCACCTGAAAGCGGTCCGCGGCGCGATGGCCAAGGGCGTCGACGTGCGTGGCTATTACGTGTGGTCGCTGCTGGACAACTTCGAGTGGGCTCGTGGCTACCAGCCGCGTTTCGGTCTCGTCCGGGTCGATTACGACACGCTGGAGCGGACGCCGAAGGCCAGCTTCGACTGGTACCGCGAGGTCATCGCGACCCACGAGGTCGACTGACCCACCGAGAGGAGCACAAACCGACTCACCGGACGACGAATCCGGCCGGGATTTCCACTCCTGCGGGTGCGGATGTGCTCCTCTCGGTCAGGCGCCGATGAGGATGGCGAACGAGCCGGCGTGCATGGTGAGTTCGGCACCGACGGCGACGCTCGCGCTCGGCAGCTCGTCCGGTCGCTCGTAGAAGCTGTCCCACGCCAGCTCCCACCGGGTGACACCGGTCTGTGCCGGCAGCGTCACCTCGCGGTCGTGCGCGCCACCGTGCAACACGAGCAGGATCCGGTCATCGCCGACGTCCGAGCCGTCGAAGACGACCTGGAGCGTGCGCGTGCCACCGTCGTTCCATTCGTCGGCGGTCATGATCGACCCGTCCGCGCCGTGCCAGTGCAGCGCGGCCAACGCATCCCCGTCGATCGGGTCACCCGGGAAGAAGGTGCGCTGGCGCAGTACCGGGTGAGCTGCCCGTAGCTCGATTAGGAAGGTCGTCGTATCGATCAGATCGGCCTGCCGCTTCGCGAGATCCCAGTCGTACCAGCTGATCTCGTTGTCCTGGCAGTAGGCGTTGTTGTTGCCCTGCTGGCTGCGTCCGAACTCGTCGCCGCCGAGCAGCATCGGCACGCCGGCCGAGGTGAGCAGCGTCGCGAGCAGGTTGCGGATCGCGCGGCGCCGCGACGCCTCGATCACGTCGCTCGCACCGTCGTCGCCTTCGACCCCGAAGTTCCAGGAGTGGTTGTCGTTGCTGCCGTCGGTGCCGCCCTCGCCGTTGGCGTCGTTGTGTTTGTGGTCGTATGACGCGACGTCGGCCGCGGTGAAACCGTCGTGAGCGGTGATCATGTTGATCGACGCCAGCGGCGACCGGGACGCGAACAGGTCGCGCGAGCCGGCGATCCGGGTGCCCAGGTCGCTGACGCCGTGCCCGGGATGACCGGCCTGGTCGCCGGCGAGATCGACCAGCCAGAAGTTGCGCACGGTGTCCCGGAAACGGTCGTTCCAGTCGGCGAACGGCGCGGGGAACTGGCCGGTCCGCCAGCCGTGCGACCCGACGTCCCACGGCTCGGCGATGAGCTTCACCCGTGACAGGACCGGGTCGGTTCGCAGCGCCATCAGGAAGGGATGGTCCGGGTGGAAGGCGTCGTCGAGCCCGCGCGCCAGCGCCGGTGCGAGGTCGAAACGGAAACCGTCGACGCGCATCTCCGTCGCCCAGTAGCGCAGCGAATCGAGAACCATCCGAACGGTTTCCGGATGCCGCATGTCGAGAGTGTTGCCGCAGCCGGTCACGTCCACGTCGTTGCCGCGTTCGTCGAGCCGGTAGTAGGTAGCCGACGACAGGCCACGCCAGGACAGGGTCGCGCCGGACCCGCTGCCCTGCTCGCAGGTGTGGTTGTAGACCACGTCGAGGATGACCTCCAGGCCCGCCGCGTGCAGCAGCTTGACCATGCCCTTGAACTCGTGGATGGCCTCCTGCGGCGACTGGGCGGCGGCGTATGCCGGATGGGGCGCAAAGAAGCCCAGCGTGTTGTAACCCCAGTAGTTGGTGAGGTCGCGCTGCACCAGCTCGGGCTCGGACGTGAACGCGTGCACCGGCAGCAGTTCCACCGCGGTCACGCCCAGCCGGGTCAGGTGCGCGATCGTCGCCGGGTGCGCGACCCCGGCATACGTGCCTCGCAGGTGCTCGGGCACGTCGGGCAGCGTCCGGGTGAGCCCGCGCACGTGGGTCTCGTAGACGAAGGTGCGATCCCACGGTGTGTGCGGTGGCTTGTCGTCGCCCCAGTCGAAGCCGTTGCCGACGACGACGCTGCGTGGCACGTATGGCGCGCTGTCGCGGTCGTCGCGCACCTCCGCATCGCCGCTCAGGTCGTCCTCCACACGATGGCCGAAAACCTCCGGGCGCCAGTCGATCTCACCGACCACGCCGCGCGCGTACGGGTCGAGCAGCAGCTTGGCCGGGTTGTAACGGTGACCTTGGGTCGGATCCCACGGACCCGTGGCGCGGTAGCCGTACAGCTGGCCGACCACGATCCCGGGGACGTGCCCGGCCCACATGCCGTGTGCGTGCCGGTGCAGTGACACGCGCCGCTCGGCGCCGTGCTCGTCGAACAGGCACACGTCGACCGCGGTCGCGTTGCCGGCATACACCGAGAACTCCACCCCGGTCCCGTCGGCTGTCGCGCCGAGGGGCGGGGGAGCGTCGGGGGAGGTCCTGGCTGTTGCGGTGAGTGACTCGGGCACCCGTCGAACATTAGCCACCCGCCCCCGAGATTTACTGGCGAGTCGCCGGGTGAAGTAGCGTGGCTCGTATGACAGATCCCACATCGTTGCCCAACTTCGCACCGCCTGCCTCGGCACCGTCCGCTCCGGCCGGGGACAACCAGCTGCAGCAGCGGGTGCTGGACGCGCTGCAGTCCGAGGGTTTCCGCCCCGAGGTCGATGCCGACGGCGACGTGAGCTACAAGGTCGAGGGCCAGCAGTTGTTCGTGCGCTGCGTCGACGGGGAGCCGGCCATGATGCGTGTCTTCGGCCAGTGGCAGATCACCGACGACCTTCCCCAGGACGTCACCAAGCAGTTGCTCGCGGCCAACGACGTGTCGCTGAGCCTCAACATCGTCAAGACCGGCCTGGCCAACGGCAACCTGATCGTCACCGGCGAGCATCTCGTGTCGGAGGCCGACGACGTCAAGACGCTGGTGCAGTCGACCACGCAGATGGTCCTCACCGCAGTGCAGCTGTGGCACCAGGCCGTCACGAGCGACGGCCCGCACGCCGCCACCTCTTCGGAGCCTCCCGCCGTGGCGCAGGCCATGGCCCAGGCTGTTCAGGAGGGCGCAGACGGCGCCCAGCAGTAGTTCTCCAGCGGTTCGTACCCCACGAGGGCCGGTGATGACGCTAATCTCGCGATCATCACCGGTCCTTCGTCGTAGGAAGAGGACAGAGATTTCATGAGTACCGACGCACCCATCACCCCGGGGAGCGCGGCCGCCGAGCGAAGCCGGCTGATCGCCATCAGCGTTGCCGTCGTCGGTCTCATCGGGATGTTCCTGGCGCTCCTCGGCTGGACGGGCGTCGCCAAGGACGTCGACCGGACCGCAGGACTGCCACCCTCGCTGCTGTTCGCCATCGGAGCGGTGGTCGTCGTGGGCGCCGCGGTCTTCGACCTCGCCGCCGGCTCCCGGTCCGACGTCTATATAGTCGCCCCGGGCCAACAGCTCACCACCACACAGTTCGTGCTCAACAAGCTCGCACCGTGGATCATCGTCGCGCTCACCATCGTGGGCATGATCATCATCTGGCTCCGTCACCACTGAGGGCGGGGTCGCCCGCCGACCGGATGTTACCCGTGGGTAGCATGCTGCGCGTACCGGGCACGACCGCCTCGGCATACCATCGCCTGAGGCTTGGGCGCGCTGTGCCCACCGGAAAGCACCTGACCTCGGGTCAGACACTCGCACCCTGATGGAAGAGGACGAGAGACGCATGAACATTGTGGTCTGTGTGAAGTACGTGCCGGATGCGCAAGCGGATCGGACGTTCAGTGAGGACAACACGACGGATCGGGCGAATGTCGATGGTTTGTTGTCCGAGTTGGACGAGTACGCCGTGGAGGAGGCGTTGAAGATCGCGGAGGCGTCCGGGGGTGAGGTCACGGTGGTGACCGTCGGCCCGGAGGGTGCTGCGGATGCGATCAAGAAGTCGTTGCAGATGGGTGCGCACAAGGGTGTGCACGTGTTGGATGACGCGATCCACGGCAGCGACGCGGCGGCGACGTCGTTGGTGTTGGCGCAGGCGGTGAAGAAGGCCGCGGACGGTGCACCGGAGTTGGTGTTGTTGGGGTTGGCGTCCACGGACGGGACGATGAGTGTGGTGCCGGCGATGTTGGCCGAGCGTCTGGGGTTGCCGCAGGTGACGCAGGTGTCGACGCTGGAGGTCGCCGATGGGCTGGTCAAGGGCCGGCGGGATAGTGATACGGCGTCGGATGCGTTGGAGGCGTCGTTGCCGGCGGTGGTGTCGGTGACCGATCAGATCAATGAGCCGCGGTATCCGTCGTTCAAGGGGATCATGGCGGCGAAGAAGAAGCCGGTGGAAACGTGGTCGTTGGCGGATCTGGGCGTGGACGCGGGGGCTGTGGGTTTGGCGAACGCGGGTACCCGGGTGGTGTCGTTCACGGCGCGTCCGGCGCGGGAGCAGGGCGAGATCGTGGTCGATGAGGGTGATGGCGGCACGAAGCTGGCCGAGTTCCTGGCCAAGTCCAAGTTGATCTGATCGCACCGAAATCGTTGAGGAGTTTGTGATGGGTGAAGTCCTGGTTCTGGTCGATCACACCGACGGACAGGTGAAGAAGAACACTGCGGAGTTGTTGACGTTGGCGGCCCGGTTGGGTGAGCCGTCCGCGGTGTTCGTGGGCGGCACCGTGGAGGCGGCCCGGCCGCGTCTTGCACAGTTCGGTGCCGGCACGGTGTATGTCGTGGACAACCCCGACGTGACCGGCGGGCTGGCCGCGCCGTTGGCGGAGGCGTTGGCTGCGGTCGTGGCGGCGGCCGGTGACCCGGTGGCGGTGTTGATCCCGACGGGTGCGGTGGCCAAGGAGGCCGCGGCCCGCCTGGCGGTCAAGACCGGTGGCGGCCTGGTCACCGACGCCACCAATGTCGAGGCGTCCGGTGAGGGTGGGGTGACCACCACCCAGTCCGCCTTTGCCAGCAATTACACGGTGACCTCGCAGGTGACGGCTGCCCCGGCGATCGTGACGGTGAAGGCGAACACGGCCCCGCCGCAGGCCAACCAGGCCGGTGCCACCGTGGTCCCAGTGGACGTGAGCGTGTCCGAGGTTGCGAAGGCTGCCCGGATCACCGGGACGCAGGCGAAGGCGAAGTCGGGGCGTCCGGAGTTGGCCGAGGCGCAGATCGTGGTGTCCGGTGGCCGGGGTACCGGTGGTGACTTCTCCCCGGTGGAGGCGTTCGCGGACACCCTGGGTGCGGCGGTGGGTGCCTCCCGGGCGGCGGTGGATGCGGGCTGGTACCCGCATTCGAATCAGGTGGGTCAGACCGGTAAACAGGTGTCGCCGCAGTTGTATGTGGCGTGTGGGATCTCCGGGGCGATCCAGCACCGGGCCGGGATGCAGACCTCCAAGACGATCGTGGCGATCAACAAGGACGAGGAAGCACCCATCTTCGAACTGGTCGACTTCGGCGTCGTCGGCGACCTGTTCAACGTCCTACCCCAAGCCACCGAAGCCGTCAGCAAAGCCAAGAACGGCTGACACCCACCGATCGACCGGCACACCCGTGCATTGAGCGGCATACGGATCCACCCCGGATCCGTATGCCGCTCAACACATTCGTATGCCGCTCAATCGGTGGGGGACAGGGTGAGTTTCGGCGCGGACCAGATCGACCCGACCTTCTTCCCACTCGGTTTGGTCAGCTGGAGCAGTCGCAGGCCCTTGATCGTGCTGTCCTTGGGAGCCCAGAACACGATCGTGTAGTTCGCCGAGTGGCCCTTCTTGACCAGGGCGCTGCTGAGGGTCTCGCCCTGGCTGCTGACGGCGGCGCGTCGGCACAGTCGTCCGGTGCCGTCGACGAGCACGAACGCCAGCCGATCGACATACGCATCCGCACCGGACGCGGTGACGTGCAGTTTGACGTCGATCGCATCCATGTTGTTCGGCTGGCTCGGCCCCGGCTCGAAAGCACGACGGGTCGGTGTCGATGCCCGCACCGTCGATGACACCACGCTGTCGCCGTGCTCGACCGACGAACCGAACGACACGCTGTGGACCCCCGTGGCCCGGTAGGTCGACTTGGCGCCGTCACAGGCGTTCGTGACCTCGGGGGTGGGCGGTGCCGTCGCGTCGGACCGCCAGGCGAGGCTCGCCGATGGTGCCCCGGTCGCCGGCAGGTAGCGGACGCTGAGCTGCGTCGTCGACACCGACGCGGGCACCAGGAAGGCGACCACGCCGGATCCCGGATGGGCCTCGTCCACGGTGAGTGCCACGAAGCCACCGGCGAGCGGATTGATCTTCGGTTGGGTGCACAGGCGGTTGTCCGGCCCGACCAGGACGAACTGGGAGCGGTCGACCGCGAAGGTGCCGTTGGTGCGCACGTCCGCCGTGATCGGGACCTCCACCAAGCGGTAGCCGGCGTGGCCCGAGGGGACCGTTGTCGCCATCGGGCGGCCGGAACTGACCTGCAGGGCGGAGGAACTCCCGGTGGTGGCGTGCGTGCCGAACGGGACGGCCGCGCCGTTCAGACCGGGCGCGACGCTGGTCGAGCAGGTCGCCGGTGCCGCGGTGACCGAGCCGTCGCTGCTGCTCGCCGAGCCGTCGGGGCCGCCGGAGCTGCAGCCGGCCAGCAGCGACGCGAGCAGGCCGCAAGCGGCGGCGAGAACGGGGCGGCGCAGCGTCGATCGGGTCACAGGTCGCGTCACGACCGACAGTCTGGCAAACCGCCGGCCGCCGCCGTGCGCAGCCCGCTGGGCGGGACGACTTTCCCGACGGCCGGACCCGGCGCGTACGCTGGTCCGGTGCCTGACCAGGTCTATCTCGACCACGCTGCGACGACGCCGACGCGTCCCGAAGTGATCGCGGCGATCGCCGAACAACTCGCCGTCGGAGGCAATGCGTCGTCGCTGCACACTGCCGGGCGAGCGGCCCGGCGGGTCGTGGAGGAGTCGCGGGAGGCCGTGGCGGCCGCCCTCGGCTGCGGTCCGTCCGAGGTGATCTTCACCTCCGGGGGCACCGAATCGGACAACCTGGCGATCAAGGGAACCTGGTGGAGCCGCCACGCCGCCGACGCGCAGCGCCGTCGGCTGATCGTCGGCACCACCGAGCACCACGCGGTGCTCGACGCCGTCGAACACCTCGTCGACCACGAGGGCGCCACCGTCGACTGGATCGAGGTCGACTCGGTCGGACGCAGCGATCCCGCGCAGGTCCGGGCGCTGATCGAGCGGGACCCCGGGTCCGTCGCGCTGGTGTCGCTGATGTGGGCCAACAACGAGGTCGGCACCGTCCAGCCGGTGGCCGAAGTCGCCGCGGTCGCGCACGAGCACGGCATACCCGTGCACACCGACGCCGTCCAGGCGATCGGTCAGGTGCCGGTCGGTTTCACCGCGTCGGGTGCCGATCTGCTGACCGCGAGCGCGCACAAGTTCGGCGGCCCGCAGGGCACCGGCGTGCTGCTCGCGCGTCGTGATGTGTCGTTGACCCCGCTGACCCACGGCGGTGGCCAGGAGCGCCAGTTGCGCAGTGGCACCCTGGACGTCGCCGGCATCAGGGGTATGGCGCTCGCGGCGACTCTCGCGATCGGGTCGCTCGAGCAGGAACAGGAGAAGCTGTCCGCGCTGCGCGACAAGCTGATTCGGGGAGCACTCGACCTGGGCCTGGACATCGAGGTGACCGGTGCGCACCAGGTCGGCGACGTGACCACCAGACTTCCCGGCAATGCCCACCTGCGGGTGCCCGGCTGTGACGGCGACTCGCTGCTCTACCTGCTGGACGCCGCCGGGATCGAGTGCTCGACCGGCTCCGCGTGCCAGGCCGGTGTGCCGCAACCGAGCCATGTGCTGCTCGCCATGGGCATCAGCGAGGACGACGCCCGCGGCGCGCTGCGGCTGACCCTGGGACACACCTCGACCGACGCGGACGTCGCAGCGTTCCTCGACGCGCTGCCGCCTGCGGTGGAGCGCGCTCGACGGGCCCGGTCGACCACCAGGAGCCCGGCGTCCCGCAGCGCTGCCGGCACGAACGCGGCGGGCGGGAGCAGCCGCTGATGCGGGTCGTCGCAGCGATGAGCGGCGGCGTCGACTCCGCGGTCGCCGCCGCCCGGATGGTCGACGCCGGTCACGAGGTGGTCGGTGTGCACCTCGCGCTGTCCCAATCCGCCGCAACGCTGCGCGAATCCGCTCGTGGCTGCTGCACCATCGAGGACGCGGGCGACGCCCGCCGGGTCGCCGACAAGGTCGGCATACCCTTCTACGTCTGGGACATGGCGCAGCGGTTCAAGGAGGACGTGGTCGAGGACTTCGTCGCCGAGTACACCGCCGGCCGCACACCCAACCCGTGCCTGCGATGCAACGAGCGGATCAAGTTCGCCGCCCTGCTCGACAAGGCGCTCGCGCTCGGCTTCGATGCGGTCGCCACGGGGCACTACGCCCAGATCGTCGACGGCCGGCAGGGCCGGGAGCTGCACCGGGCGGTCGACATGGCCAAGGATCAGTCCTACGTCCTGGGGGTCCTGGACGCCGACCAGCTCGCGCGTTCCTTCTTCCCGCTCGGCGACACGACCAAGCCGCAGATCCGCGAGGAGGCCGCCGCCCGGGGTTTCTCGGTCGCCAAGAAGCCCGACAGTCACGACATCTGCTTCATCGCCGACGGGGACACCAAGGGCTGGCTGACCCGCCGGCTGGGCGAGCAGCCGGGCGACATCGTCGACACCGACGGAACGGTCGTGGGCCACCACGAGGGGGCGTTCGCCTACACCGTCGGCCAGCGACGCGGGCTGGGCCTGAAGGTCCCGCGGGAGGACGGCGCCAAGCGTTACGTCGTCGACGTGCAGCCGAGCAGCAACACCGTGGTCGTCGGCACCGAGGACCTGCTGGGCATCGACCTCGTCGTCGGGGAGCACGCCCGCTGGTGCGGGGAGGCACCGGTCGGGGAGCTGCGTGTCGGCGCCCAACTGCGTGCGCACGGAGAGGAGTTCGCCGCCACCGCGGTCGCGGAGGGCGAGCGTGTCACCGTCCGGCTCGATGCGCGGGCGCGCGGTGTCGCACCGGGACAGTCCGTGGTGCTGTATGACGGCACACGGGTCGTCGGGTCCGCGACCATCACGGCGACGGACCGCAGGCGATCCGCGTCCGGGTGAAACCGATTGGGGCGGCGGACCGTCAGGGTTGGGAAGGTCGCCGTAACACCGGCTATCGTGGCGGCCGATCGAAGGAACATGAGGGGATCCGCCAATGGCTCTGACCAACCACCGACTGACGCGCCCGATACTGACCGTCGCGACCATCAGCACCGTGTGTCTCGGGCTGGCTGCCTGCGGCGGCGGCAACGACTCGCCGACGGTCGCGGCTCCTCCGAGCACGAGCAACACCTCGACGGCCCCGACGACGTCGCAGACCAGCTCTTCGTCGTCGGCGCCGAGCACCCCGGCGTCCGAGACCAGCGGCTCGAGCTCGGCGGCGAGCGGCGACACGGTCGCCGCCCACTTCGAGCCGGGCCAGTGTTATGACGACACCGTCAACTGGCAGGTCACGCCCTGCAACCAGTCGCACAAGCTCGAGGTCACCGCGGTCGTGAAGACCACCAAGGACGCCGACGACATGGTCAAGCGTGGCGTGCTGCGGACCTGGACCTGCAACAACGCCATCGCGGCATACGTCGGCAGCCCCACCGCCGGCTTCTCCCGGATCCTGGGTCAGCCGGTGCCGTCGATCATCGACCCGAACTCCGACAAGGAGATCGTCTGCGCCGCCGCGGTGGCCAAGCCGGACGACTCCGGCTACGAGCAGATCACCTACAAGCTGAAGAACCGCATCAAGGACAAGGGCTACGTCGACTACCGCATCTGCACCAGCGATCGGCCGAGCAAGTCGGACTCACCCAAGATCGTGCCGTGCAGCGATCCGCACAAGGCGGAGACCATCGGCGGCTACGTGATCGGCAAGGCCGACGGCAAGTACCCGGGTGGCAAGGCCGTCGACCAGTCGGCCCTCAAGCACTGTGTGCCGCTGGCCAAGACCTACCTCGGCACGGTCCGCGGCGACGTCATCGCCGCCGCGAACAGCACCGGCGAGGCCGGCTGGGTGAAGGGGACGACGATGACCGCCTGCTTCGTCGAGGCGACCAAGGGCACCTTCCTCAAGCCGCTCAAGGGCATGAAGGACAAGCCGCTGTCCAAGTTCCAGTGATCGTGATGCGCGGGTTCCTCGGAGCGGGCTGCCTGGCGCTGGCGTGCGTCGGCCTCGTAGGGTGCGGCGGCGGCAGCGGGCCGGTCGCGGTCACCAGTGCGGCGACACAGGACACCGCACCCACGACGGGCACCGTCGCGACGAGTTCGAGCAGCTCACCGGCCCAGCAGTACGTGGTCGGCCAGTGCTATCGGGACGACGGCTGGCAGCTCACCCCGTGCACGCAGCCGCACGAGAAGGAGATCACGGCGGTCGTCGACACGACGAGGTATGCCGACGACATGGTCATGCGCGGCGTGCTGCGCACCTGGACCTGCAACAACGTGCTGCCCGGGTATGTCGGCAGCTCCACCGCCGGGTTCTCGCGGATCTTCGCCACGTCGGTGCCCACCGCCGACGTACCGGACTCGGACAAGCAGATCGTGTGCGCCGCGAGCGTGGACAAGCCGGACGATTCGGGCGCGCAAACCGTCTCGTACACCGTGCGCGACCGGATCAAGGACAAGGGTTACGTGCCCTATCGCTTGTGCACGAAGGAACGGCCGAGTACGACCACGTCCGACTCGCTGACCTTCATCTCGTGCAACGAGCCGCACCAGGCGGAGACCACCGGGGGATTCGTCCTCGGCTCCCCGGACGGCCGGTATCCCGGTCTGAAGACGGCCCAGAGCGATGCGACCAACGAGTGTCTGCCGCTCGACCGGACCTATCTCGGCGTCGAGCACACCACCCAGGTCACCGCCTACTCCAGCATCACCGGCAAGACCGGCTGGGAGCGCGGCACCACGCTTGTCGGGTGCTTCATCGAGTCGACCAAGGGCACCTTCGTCAAACCGCTGAAGGGCATGAAACACCAGCCACTGTCGAAGTTCCGGTAGGCGGGCGCGAAGATCTCTTCATGAGCGGGCCACGAGAAGGGACGACGGCGTGAGCGACGAGGTGTCGGCCAGTGGCGTCGGATCGCTGCCGGGCAGCGATGTGCGGGGTGCGACGCAGTCGGTGCGGGAGTTGTATGGCGAGGGCGGCGTCCCCTACCTCCCGGAGCTTCCCGCGCGGGGGCCGGGTGCGGACCTCGTCGGGCGCACGGCAGCGCAGCTGGTCGGCCTTGCCGTCGACCTGCAGCCGTCCGGCTGGCGGCTGACGGACGGGTCCGGCCGCGACGCGTCGCGCGCCCGGTCCTTCCTGCGCGAGGACCTGGACGTGCTCGCCGAGGTCTACGACGGTTACACCGGACCGCTCAAGGTCCAACTGTGCGGCCCGTGGACGCTGGCGGCGACCCTGGAGTTGCCGCGTGGCGGGCGAGTGGCGGGCGACCCCGGAGCGACCCGTGACATCGTCCAGTCGCTCGCGGACACCGCGGTCGAACTGTTGACGAGCGTGCAGCGTCTCGTGCCCGGCGCGAGCCTGGTGCAGCAGTGGGACGAGCCGGCGCTGCCGGCGGTGCTCGCCGGCCGGCTGCCGACTGCCTCCGGGTTCGGCCGGGTCCCGGCGACCGATCCGTCCGTCGTGCGTGACGGGCTCACCCACATCACCGAAGTCGTGGCGTCCCATGTCGATGCGCAGGTGCTGCACTGCTGTGCGGCGGACGTGCCGCTGCCGCTCATCCGCCAGGTGTCCGCGCTCGAGCCGTCACTCGATGTCGCGCTGGTCCGCACCGCGCAATGGGACGGTCTGGCGGAACTGGTCGAGTCGGGCCGGCGGATCTGGGCCGGGATCATCCCGACGAACTCGACCGCGCGCCACCCCCGGGACCACGTGGAGCCGTTCATCGAGCAGTGGCACCGGGTCGGGCTGGAAACCGCGCTGTTCGAGCGGCTGGTCGTGACACCCGCGTGCGGCTTGGCGGGCGCCGCACCCGCTGACGCCATACGCATCGGCCGGCTGACCGTCGACGCCGCACACATGTTGCGCGACGCAGTCGCCGAGTGACCCCCGCGGGCGCCGCGACGCCCGTACGTGGGTCGCCCCAGTGGGGATTCCGGTGCGGGTGGTGGCGTCCCGGGCGTGCGTAGGTCGCCCCAGTGGGGATTCCGGAACGGCTACGGCGTCCCGACCGTGCGTAGGTCGCCCCAGTGGGGACTGCGGTGCGGGTGGTGGCGTCCCGGCCGTGCGTAGGTCGCCCCAGTGGGGAGTCCGGTACGGGCTGGGGCCTCCCGGGTGTGCGTTGGTCGCCCCAGTGGGGATTCCGGTGCGGGTGGTGGCGTCCCGGGCATGCGTAGGTCGCCCCAGTGGGGACTTCCTCGCCGGACGCCCACCACCGCCACGAGGTATGGCGCTGTGCTGTCGCCGCCATACGGCAGGATGGCAGCCGTGACCGAGACCGACGGCATCCCGACAGACATCCGGCACGAGTGGACCGAGCTCGCCGACGAGGTGCGGGGGCACCAGTTCGCTTACCACGTGCGCGACGCGCCCACGGTCAGCGATGGCGAATACGACCGGCTGGTGCGCCGGCTCAACGAGATCGAGGACGCCCACCCCGCGTTGCGGACGCCGGACAGCCCGACCCAGCAGGTGGGCGGCGCGATCTTCAACACCGACTTCACCGCGGTCAAGCACGCCGAGCGGATGCTCAGCCTCGACAACGTCTTCAGCGCCGAGGAGCTGGCGGCCTGGGTCGCGCGCGTGCAGCGGGAGGCCGGCGACCAGTCCTTGCACTTCCTGTGCGAGCTGAAGATCGACGGCCTGGCGATCAACCTCACGTACGAGAACGGCCGGCTGGTGCGCGGTGTGACCCGCGGCGACGGCACCACGGGGGAGGACGTGACCTCCAATGTCCGCACGGTCCAAGGCATTCCGCACAAGCTGACCGGGGAGGACGTGCCCGAGCTGGTCGAGGTGCGCGGCGAGATCTTCATGAGCATGTCGGACTTCGAGCAGCTCAACGCCTCCCTGGTCGAGGCCGGCAAACCACCGTTCGCCAACCCGCGCAACACCGCCGCCGGTTCACTGCGGCAGAAGGACCCGCGGGTGACCGCGAGTCGCGCGCTGCGGATGCTGGTGCACGGCATCGGCGCGCGTCGTGGGCTGGACATCCAGCGTCAGTCGCAGGCCTACGAGCTGCTGCACGCGTGGGGGCTGCCGACGTCCACGCACTACAAGGTGGTGCGCGCCCCCGAGCAGGTGCAGGAGTATGTCGAATGGGCCGGAGCCAACCGGCACTCGGTGGAGCACGAGCTGGACGGCGTCGTCGTCAAGGTCGACGAGGTGCCGGTGCAGCGTGCCCTCGGTGCGACGTCGCGCGCCCCGCGCTGGGCGATCGCGTACAAGTACCCGCCGGAGGAGGTCAACACCAAGCTGCTCGACATTGAGGTCAACGTCGGGCGCACCGGGCGGGTCACCCCGTTCGGGGTGATGGAGCCCGTCGTGGTCGCCGGATCCACGGTCGCGAACGCCACGCTGCACAACGCATCCGAGGTGAAGCGCAAGGGTGTCCTGATCGGCGACACCGTGGTGCTGCGCAAGGCCGGTGACGTCATACCCGAGATCCTCGGGCCGGTCGTCGACCTGCGCGACGGCAGCGAGCGGGAGTTCGAGATGCCGACGCACTGCCCGTCGTGCGGCACGCTGCTGGCCTACGAGAAGGACGGTGACAAGGACATCCGCTGTCCCAACTCGCGTAGTTGCCCGTCGCAACTGCGTGAGCGACTCTTCGGACTGGCCGGTCGTGGCGCGTTCGACATCGAGGCGCTCGGTTGGGAGGGCGCGGTGGCCCTGCTCGAGTCGGGTGTGCTGACCGACGAGTCCACCCTCTTCGGGCTGACCCGCGAGCGGCTGATCACGGTGCCGCTCTACACCCGCGCGGCGAAGAAGACCGACCCGGAGGACGTCGTTGTCGACGGAAAGGTGTTGTCCGCCAACGGAGTTCGTCTTCTCGACAATCTCGCCAAGGCCAAGGAGCAGCCGCTCTGGCGGGTGATCGTGGGGCTGTCGATCCGGCACGTCGGCCCGACCGCCGCACGGGCGCTCGCGACCGAGTTCGGTTCGATCGAGGCGATCCGGGCGGCATCCGTCGAGGACCTGGCGGCCGCGGACGGCGTCGGCGGCGTGATCGCGCAGGCCGTCACCGACTGGTTCACCGTCGACTGGCACCGTGAGATCGTCGAGCAGTGGGCCGCCGACGGGGTCCGGATGGCCGACGAGCGTGACGAGTCGATCCCGCAGACGTTGACCGGTCTGACGGTCGTCGTGACCGGCTCGCTGGAGCGCTTCACGCGCGACTCGGCCAAGGAGGAGATCATCGCGCACGGCGGCAAGGCGGCGGGCTCGGTCTCCAAGAAGACCTCGTATGTCGTGCTCGGCGCCAACGCCGGCTCCAAGGCCGACAAGGCGGAGCAGCTCGGCGTCCCCACCCTCGACGAGGAGGGTTTCGAGGCGCTGCTGGCGAACGGGCCGGAGCAGTCTGATCCTGAACCGCCGCCCGCGGACTCCCTCGAGCTGCCTGCGCGGTAGCAGCATCGCAGCTAGGGTCGTCCGGCATGGACATGCTGAAGGATGATCAGATCGTCAGGGCTCAGCTGGCCGACTGGCGCAAGCTGGCACAGGGGTTGCACGCCCGGTACCTCGTTGCGGACTTCGGCACCGGCGCACGATTCGTCAGCACCGTGGGGGAAGCGGGTGACGCCGTCGGGCACCACCCGAGGGTGACGATCGGCGACGGGTATGTCGACCTCCGGCTCGTCAGCCCTGACGCGATCTACCGCACCGACGACGGCACCGAACTCGTCGTCGAATGGGTCACCCAGCAGGACGTCGACCTCGCCAGGCGGATCAGTGGGATCGCTGCCGAGCACGGGCTCGACGCGGACCCGGCCTCGGTGAGTGTCATGGAGCTCGGCCTCGACACCCAGCACTCGGAGACCATCGCCCCGGTCTGGGCGGCGCTGCTCACCGGGGACCCCGAGTCCCAGGGTTATGGCTCACCCAGCGACGAGATCCGCGACGCCCGGGGCCGCGTTCCCAACCTCTGGTTCGGCGACGGCGAGGACTCGGCCCAGCGGTTCCACGTCGAGGTCTACGTCGCACCGGAGGCGGCCGAGCAACGGATCGCCGCAGCGGTCGCCGCGGGTGCGACCGTCGTCGACGACAGTGAGTCCCCGTCGCTCACCGTGCTCGCCGACCAGGACGGCAACAGGGGCGTCCTCTGCGTCGCCCTGTCTCCCGACGAGGCCGAGTAGCGACCGAGGAACCCTGCGGATCGAGTAGCGACCGAGGAACGAGGTCGCGTATCGAGATCGCGAAGCGGCAATAACGACAAGGAGTTTCACAGATGCCCGAAGAGGTTCCGCTGGACGTCGTGCTGGTGCACGTCGACCGTGCCCTGACCGGTATGGCGGCCACGCTGCGCGAGCTGGGTGACGACCTCGCCAACGCCGAGACGGGGCTGCCGGGAGGCAACACGGCATACCAGATCGTGCGGCACTGCTGCGGGGTCTTGGAGTTCTGGGGCGGTCAGGTGCTGGCCGATCGGGAGATCACGCGTGACCGTCCCGCCGAGTTCACCTCGTCCGGCTCCGTCGACGAGCTCATCCTGCTGCTGGAACGCCAGCGGGACGCCTTCACACAGGACCTCGCCGGGTTCGACGGTTCGGCGCCGCCACGCGGCCCGTTGCGTGAGCGGGACCTGGACCGGGACGAGGTGCGCACCCAGGGCGGTGTCCTGATCCACGTCTACGAGGAACTGTCCCAGCACCGCGGCCATCTGGACATCACCGCCGACATCGTGCGGGCTCGGTGACCGCCACTGGCGGGCGCCCGGTCTGCCTGCCACACTCGCCTTGTGTCTGGGTTGTGGCGGTCGTGGTTGCCCGGGCGAAAGCATGGAGCCGCCCGTGGTGTCGGCGTCTTCGGGCCATCCAGTGATGTCGACCCGGCTCAGCTCGTTGAACTGCTGGGTGAGTGCAAGGCGCTGCGCGGATGGGCAAGGGAGCACGACGTCGTCCTGGACGACACTCCCGGCAGCCTGCTCGGGCTGGATCAGCAACTCGACGCATGGAGCGCTGAGCCCGGGATCGGGCCGCGCCTGGGCAACGAGGTCGGCTGTTACCTCGGAACCGTGATCGTCAAGAACATCCCCGGTTCGGCATGGCGAGCGTGGCCGAACGGGCATCCTGTCGTACACCTGCGATCCGGCCGTGACCTCGACGTCATCGCCGAGGCTGCGCATCGAATGCGGTCGCGGCGCAGGAGCCTCAGCGAGATGTACAACGACGTGCGATAGACCGGGCTCGTAGAGTTGCGCAGGTGGATGGGCTGACTCTGCGCGAACGCGTGGTGACCCAACTGCTCACCGCGCTGCAAGCGGTCCGGCCGGACGAGCCGGCGTTGATCGCGATCGATGGTTTCGATGGCGTGGGCAAGACATATCTGGCCCAGGAACTCGCTGCTCTGGCGGATGCCGCGACCCGCCCCATCCTCAACGTGAGCATCGACGGGTTCCACCGACCGAAGGCTGAGCGCGTGGCCGCTGGCCTGGGGGCGGAGGGTTTCTACCGCGGTTCCTACCGGTACGACGTGTTCCGCGCGCTCGTGGTGGACGCTGCGCGGGCCCGACAGCCGATCACTCCGGCAGTCTGGGATGTGGACGCCGATGAAGCGGTCGACGTTGCGACGGTCGACGTCTCCTCGGACGTAATCGTCCTGGTGGACGGCATCTTCCTACAACGTCCCGAGCTCGCGGATGTGTGGGACGCCACGGTCTGGGTCGACGCACCACTCGAGATCACCGTGCCCCGGGGCAACGCGCGCTTCCCAGGAACCCATGACCCTGACCCGGAGGCGCCGGTCAACCAACGGTATGTCGGGGGCCAGCGGCTCTACCTCGCCGAGGCGGACCCGCGTTCACACAGCACGTGGGTGTTCGACAACACCGACCTCGAGCGGCCCACGCTGCGCAACCGGGCGGTGGAGGACGACCGGCATCCACATCGCCGACAGGCCCAGCAATGACCGAAAGGCTCAGAACGAGGACCCCAGCAGGGGCGCTATTACTGGGCCGGTCGGCGTTTTGTGGGCCTGTCGGTCAGCGGTGGTCCGATGCGGAGATCGAGACCTATCTGGACATCGACGACGGCAGGCTCGAAACGGGGCATGCCCGGCGGCGCGGTGAGGTGAGTCGCGGGGCGTCATACCCGCGAGAGAGCACTTGTCGTCGTTTCGAGGGTGCTGAAACGGCAACAAGTGCTCTCTCGACCAGTTGCGCGGGTCCAGCGTCGGATCAGGCGTGCTCGGTCGGCTGCTGCGCAGCCGTGAACGCCTGGTATGCCGCGAGAATGATGTCCACGCACTGGTCCAGCTCCAGCCGCGGGGTGTTGAGCTGCAGGTGGTAGAGCGCCGGGTCGTCGATGTCCCGTCCGTAGAGGTGCTGGACGTATTTCGCCCGGGCCGCGTCCACCTTCGGGAGGTTCTCCTCGGCGGCCTCCGCGCCGACGACGCCGAACTTCACCGCGGCCTGGATCCGCTCCTCGGGGGCGCCATACAGACGGATCCGCAGGACGTCGGTGCGACTCTGCATCGCGGCAGCCCCACCGCGGCCGAGGATGACGGCCCCCTTCGCCAGCGCTTCGCACATGATGCGGTTGGCGTCCGCGCGGAACTCCTGTGCCGCGGCGCCGTCGGCAGCGGCGATCGCGGCGCCACCGGCAATGGTGTCGGCGAGCGGCGCGAGGTTGCGGAAGAAGCGGTCGGCAAAGCTCAGTTTGCGTTCGCCCTCCTGTGCTTCGTCGAGGGACACCTGCAGATCCTGGGCGATCTGGGCGCTGATGGCCCGGTCGAGCATGGCGAAACCGAGGCGTTCGGCGACTCGCGGGGCGACCACACCACCCCCGGCGCCGTAGGCGGACGAAATGGTGATCCCTGGCATGACAGCCTCCTCGGAGAGCGACTTCGGAGAAACTTTGGTCTGCTATCAAGTTGTATCACTGTGCTGTGACCAGTGTGGCGTCCGAACCTAGCGGGCCGCAGGGTCCGGCCGGGCGCACCGTGCCGATGAACGCGAAATAGACTCGTCGCCATGTCTGCGCTCTCCCGCGACGAGGTAGCCCACGTCGCCATGCTCGCCCGCATCCAACTCACCGACGCCGAGCTCGACCGGCTGGCCGGTCAGCTGGACCAGATCGTCGGCTTCGTCGCGACGGTCGGCGAGATCGCCGCCGACGACACTCCGCCGATGTCGCACCCGCTGCCGCTGGAGAACGTCACCCGTGAGGACGTCGTGCGCCCGAGCCTGACGCCGGAGCAGGCACTGGCTGCCGCACCGAAGGCACAGGCCGAGCGCTTCGCCGTGCCGCGCATTCTGGACGAGGACTGAGGGACCCGATGACCGACTACACCCGGATGACCGCGGCGGAGATCGCCGCAGCTCTCGCCTCGGGCGACACGACGTCCGTCGAGGTCACCCAGGCCCACCTGGACCGCATCGCCGACGTCGACGGCGACATCCACGCCTTCCTGCAGGTCGACGCCGAGGGTGCGCTCGCTGCGGCCAAGGCGGTCGACGACGCACGCGCCGCCGGCGAGCAACTCGGCGCGCTCGCCGGCGTGCCGATCGCTGTCAAGGACATCCTGGCGACCAAGGGCCTGGAGACGACGGCGGGCAGCAAGATCCTGGAGGGCTGGATCCCGCCGTACGACGCGACAGTGGTGAGCAAGCTGCGTGCTGCTGGTATGCCGATCCTCGGCAAGACCAATATGGACGAGTTCGCGATGGGCAGCTCGACCGAGCACTCGGCATACGGGCCGACCCGCAACCCGTGGGACCCGGAGCGCATCCCGGGCGGCTCCGGTGGCGGCTCCGCCGCTGCGGTCGCCGCGTTCGAGGCGCCGCTCGCGATCGGCACCGACACCGGCGGTTCGATCCGGCAGCCCGCGTCGGTCACCGGCACCGTCGGCACCAAGCCCACCTACGGCGGTGTCTCGCGGTACGGCATCATCGCGCTGGCCAGCTCGCTGGACCAGGCCGGCCCGTGCACCCGGTCGGTGCTGGACGCCGCACTGCTGCACGAGGTGATCGGCGGCCACGACGTGATGGACTCGACGTCGATCGACGCGCCGGTGCCACCGGTCGTCGAAGCAGCCCGCCGCGGCGACGTTTCCGGTATGAAAATCGGTGTCATCAAAGGCATTTCGGGTGAAGGTTTCCAGCCCGGTGTCAAGCAGCTCTTCGACGAGTCGGTGCAATTGCTCGTCGATCGTGGCGCCAGTGTCGTCGAGGTCGAATGCCCCAGCTTCGAGAAGGGCCTGGCCGCCTACTACCTGATCATGCCGAGCGAGGCCAGCTCCAACCTGGCGCGCTACGACGCGATGCGTTACGGCCTGCGCGTCGGCCCCGAGGGTGTCGACAGCCCGAGCGCCGAGCAGGTCATGGCGGCCACCCGCGAGGCCGGGTTCGGTGACGAGGTGAAGCGCCGCGTCATCCTCGGCACCTACGCGCTGTCCGCGGGCTACTACGACGCCTACTACGGCCAGGCGCAGAAGGTCCGCACCCTGATCGCGCGTGACTTCGCGGCGGCATACGAAAAGGTCGACGTGCTCGTCACGCCCACGGCGCCGACCACGGCGTTCAAGCTCGGCGAGAAGCTGGACGACCCGATGGCGATGTACCTCAACGACGTCGCCACCATCCCGGCGAACCTCGCCGGAGTTCCGGGTATGTCGATCCCCAACGGCCTCGCGGCCGAGGACGGACTGCCCAGCGGTTTCCAGATCCTCGCACCGGCGACCAAGGACGAGCGACTCTACGAGGTCGCCGCGGCGCTCGAGGCCGCGTTGCACGACAAGTGGGGTGCGCCGATCCTGGCGCAAGCACCGGCTCTGGCAGGAAAGGCGGCCGGCTGATGACCGACGCAGTGATCGACTACGACGAGGCGCTCGCCACGTACGACCCGGTGATGGGTTTCGAGGTGCACGTCGAGCTCAACACCGACACCAAGATGTTCTGCGGTTGCGCGACCGTCTTCGGCGCAGAACCCAATTCGCACGTCTGCCCGGTGTGCCTGGGTCTGCCCGGTGCGCTCCCGGTGGTCAACGGCAAGGCCGTGGAGTCGGCGATCCGACTCGGCCTCGCACTGGGCTGCGACATCGCGTCCTGGTGCCGGTTCGCCCGGAAGAACTACTTCTACCCGGACATGCCGAAGAACTTCCAGACCAGCCAGTACGACGAGCCGATCTGCTTCGACGGCCACCTCGACGTGGAGATCCCGGCGGCGTCCGGCGAGGGCACCGAGACGTTCCGGGTGGAGATCGAGCGCGCCCACATGGAGGAGGACACCGGCAAGTCGCTGCACGTCGGTGGCGCCACCGGCCGGATCCAGGGCGCCGAGTACTCCCTCGTCGACTTCAACCGGGCCGGCATCCCGCTCATCGAGATCGTCACGAAACCCATTGAGGGTGCAGGGGATCGGGCACCTGAGATCGCGAAGGCGTATGTCGCCACCCTGCGTGACCTGGTCAAGGCGCTCGGCATCAGCGACGTGAAGATGGAGCAGGGCTCGGTGCGCTGCGACGCCAACGTGTCGCTGCGACCGATCGGCACCGAGAAGCTCGGCACCCGCACCGAGACCAAGAACGTCAACTCGCTGCGGTCCATCGAGCGCGCGGTGCGCTACGAGATCAGTCGGCAGGCCGCGATCCTCGACGGCGGCGGATCGATCACCCAGGAGACCCGCCACTGGCACGAGGACACCGGCGTCACCACGGCCGGTCGGCCGAAGTCCGACGCCGACGACTACCGCTACTTCCCGGAGCCCGACCTGGTGCCCGTCGCCCCGGCCGCCGAGCTGGTCGAGGAGCTGCGCGGCACCCTGCCCGAGCCGCCGGCGCAGCGTCGCAAGCGGCTGCAATCCGACTGGGGTTACAGCGATCTGGAGATGCGCGACGTCATCAACGCCGGCGCCATCGACCTCATCGACGAGTCGGTCGCTGCCGGCGCGACGCCGGCCGGTGCACGCAAGTGGTGGACCGGTGAACTCGCGCGGCGCGCCAACGTCGAGGGCAAGGCGATCGACGAGTTCAACGTCACGCCCGCGTACGTCGCCGAGCTGGACGGCCTGGTCAAGGGTGGCC
The DNA here is from genome assembly GCF_014190805.1 of Flexivirga oryzae. Classification (NCBI taxonomy): domain Bacteria; kingdom Bacillati; phylum Actinomycetota; class Actinomycetes; order Micrococcales; family Dermacoccaceae; genus Flexivirga; species Flexivirga oryzae. Next base: position 340,552 of record NZ_JACHVQ010000001.1, read on the forward strand.
GGCTCAACGACTCGATGGCCCGCCAGGTGCTCGAAGGTGTCATCGACGGCGAGGGCTCGCCGACCCAGGTGGCGGATGCCCGCGGGCTGGAGCTGGTCCAGGACGACGGCGCGCTCGAGGCGGCGGTGGACAAGGTGATCGCTGCCAACGAGGCGATCGCCGCCAAGGTCCGCGACGGCAAGCTCAACGCCGCCGGCGCGCTGATCGGTCAGGTGATGAAGGAGCTGAAGGGTCAGGCCGACGCGGCCAAGGCGCGCGAGCTGATCCTGGCCAAGCTGACCGGCTGACCGGCATCCCCAGTTCACCGGCATCCCCAGTTCACCGACAGGCCTACTAATCACCGAAAGGCTCAGCAAGTCCGGTCCAAAACGGGCTCGAACGACCGATATTTCTGAGCCGGTCGGTGGTTTGTGGGCCTCTCGGCTGGGGGTGTGCGCGGTCGGCGGTGACCTGGGCCGCTGTGTGGCGGGCGTGGCGGGTCGCGCTAGTTTTCGGGGCATGAGTGTCGTGTCGTTGCCGGAGGAGCACTGGGCCGCCGCGCTGGCGGATGTCGAGGGTGTGCAGCCGGTCGTGTGGGACATGACGGGGGCACCGCCGCGGGACGACATCGAGCTGGTCGTGCCGCCGTACATGAGCAACCCGAACCGGTTGGCCAGGCTCGCGGGGCTGCCGAAGCTGCGCGCGGTCCAGCTGGTGACCGCCGGGTTCGAGCACGCGCTGCAGTACCTGCCCGACGGCGTGGTCCTCGCGAACGGGCGCGGCATTCACGACACCTCGACCGCCGAGCTCGCGGTGGGCCTGGCGATCGCCGCGCAGCGCGGCATACCGCAGGCTGCTCGCGCCCAGGAGCACGGCGAATGGCTGCGGCTGGCCGGGCTACCGTCGTTGGCCGACCGCAAGGCCCTCATCGTCGGCTACGGGTCGATCGGGCTGGAGATCGCCAAACGCCTGGTGCCCATGGAGGTTTCGATCACCGCGGTGGCGTCGAGGGCGCGTGCGGGTGACGACATCGTCGACACGGTGCACGGCATCGACGAGCTGCCGGCGCTGTTGCCGGCACACGACGTCGTCTTCCTGATCCTGCCGCTCACCGATGCGACCCGGCACCTCGTCGACGCCGACTTCCTGGCCCGTATGCCGCCCAACGCGTTGCTGGTCAACGTCGCCCGGGGAGGCGTCGTCGACACCGACGCCCTGGTGGAGGCGTGTGCCAGCGGCCGGGTGCGTGCTGCGCTCGACGTCACCGACCCCGAGCCGCTGCCGGGCGACCACCCGTTGTGGCGGACCGACGGCGTGCTGATCACACCGCACATCGGCGGCGCGTCGACCGCGTTCGAACCGCGCGCCCTACGCCTGCTGCGCCGCGAACTGGCCCGTTTCGCCGCCGACGAACCCCTCCAGAACGTGGTTGCGACCGGCCCGCAATGACATGATCTCGGCATGACTGCAGCAACCCGCCAACTGGTCGTCATCCGCCATGCCAAGACGGCCGACCCCGGCGGCAGCCCGGATCACGAGCGTGCGCTCACCGAGCGCGGTCACGCCGACGCGCGGGCGATGGGCGAGTGGCTCAAGGAGCGGGGTGTCCGCGTCGACCTGGTGCTGTGCTCGACCGCCGTGCGCACCCGCCAGACCTGGGCGGACATCGTCGAGAGCAGCGGCCTCGGCGCGCTCGTCGACCACGACCGGCGCATCTACAACGCGTCCGCGGATCGGCTGCTGAACGTCGTTGCGCAGGAGGGCGGGTCGGCCCGGTCCATCGCGCTCGTCGGCCACGCGCCGGGTATGCCGGGGCTGGCCGCGACCCTCACCGAGGGCGCTGCGGAGGACCCGGACGGGCCGAGCCTGGACGGCGGCTTCTCGACCTGCACGGCGGCCGTTCTGGACGTCGAGGTGGCGTGGCAGGACCTCGCGCCGGGCACCGCGCGCCTGGTCGACATGCACACCGCACGCGCGTCCGACTGATGGGATGTCGTCCCAGTCCGTGGACGGCCGGTCGTACACTGGCGCCATGCCAGCTCTGAGGTCTCGTACAACTACCTTCGGACGCGCTGCTGCGGGCGCCCGCTCGCTCTGGCGGGCGACCGGCATGACGGACAACGACTTCGGCAAACCGATTGTCGCGATTGCGAATTCGTACACACAGTTCGTGCCGGGCCACGTTCACCTCAAGGACGTCGGCGAGATCGTGGCGGAGGGTGTGCGTGCGGCGGGCGGCGTACCCCGCGAGTTCAACACCATCGCGGTCGACGACGGCATCGCCATGGGTCACGGCGGCATGCTCTACTCGCTACCGAGCCGCGAGATCATCGCCGACTCGGTCGAATACATGGTCAACGCGCACACCGCCGATGCACTGGTGTGCATCTCCAACTGCGACAAGATCACCCCCGGCATGCTCAACGCCGCGATGCGGCTGAACATCCCGACGGTCTTCGTCTCCGGCGGCCCGATGGAGGCCGGCAAGTCCGTCGTCGTCGACGGCGTCGTGCACCCCTCGTCCGACCTGATCACGTCGATCTCGGCGTCGGCCGACGACAACGTCGACGAGGCGAAGCTCAGCGAGATCGAACTGTCCGCCTGCCCCACCTGCGGCAGCTGCTCGGGCATGTTCACGGCCAACTCGATGAACTGCCTGACCGAGGCCCTCGGCCTCGCGCTCCCCGGTAACGGCTCCACGCTGGCCACCCACGCCGCCCGCCGCGCACTCTTCGAGCGCGCCGGGCAGGTCGTGGTCGATCTGGCCCAGCGCTACTACGAGCAGGACGACCACTCGGCGCTGCCGCGCAACATCGCCACCTCGGCGGCGTTCCGCAACGCGATGTCGCTCGACGTCGCGATGGGTGGCTCGACCAACACGGTGCTGCACATCCTCGCGGCCGCGCAGGAGGGCGAGGTCAAGGACTTCGACCTCGCCACGATCGACGAGATCAGCCGGCGCGTGCCCTGCCTGTCGAAGGTGGCGCCCAACTCGTTCTTCCACATGGAGGACGTGCACCGCGCGGGCGGCATACCGGCGATCCTCGGCGAGCTGCGGCGCGCCGGCCTGCTGGAGCGCGACGTGACCACCGTGCACACGCCGACGCTGGAGAAGTGGCTGGACGAGTGGGACATCCGCTCCGGCAAGGCGACCGACGAGGCGATCGAGCTCTTCCACGCCGCACCCGGGGGAGTGCGCACCACGACACCGTTCTCCACCGACAACCGGTGGGCCGACCTCGACACCGATGCCGAGAACGGCTGCATCCACGACAAGGAGCACGCCTACACCGCGGAGGGCGGCCTGGCGATCCTGCGCGGCAACATCGCCCCGGACGGCGCGGTCATCAAGACCGCCGGCGTCGAGGAGGAGCTGTGGCACTTCGAGGGCCCGGCCCGCGTCGTCGAGTCCCAGGAGGAGGCCGTCGAGGTCATCCTCAACAAGGTCGTCCAGCCCGGCGAGGTTCTCGTCGTGCGCTACGAGGGCCCCGCCGGGGGCCCCGGCATGCAGGAGATGCTGCACCCCACCGCGTTCCTCAAGGGCACCGGCCTGGGAAAGAAGTGCGCCCTGGTCACCGACGGGCGGTTCTCCGGCGGCTCGAGCGGGCTGTCGATCGGGCACGTCTCACCGGAAGCCGCGGCGGGCGGGGCGATCGGTCTGGTCCGCGACGGTGACCCGATCCTCATCGATGTGGTCAGCCGCACGTTGCAGGTGCAGGTGGACGACGCCGAGCTCGAGCGCCGGCGCGCCGAGATGGAGGCCGCCGAGCGGCCCTGGCAGCCGGTGTCGCGTGATCGCGTGGTCACCAAGGCGTTGCAGGCGTATGCCGCCATGGCGACCTCGGCCGACCGCGGCGCCGTGCGTGAGGTGCCGACCCGCCACTGACCCACCACCGAACCGGCCGGCCCGGCTGCCCTTCTCCGGCAGCGGGGCCGGCCGTTCTCACCCCCGGCTGAAAAACTGTCGGGGACCGGGAACCGATCACCCTGCTGCGCGCTCTTGAGGGGTGACGGCACGTGGACAGCCACGTGAGGGAGGTATGGCGAGATGGCGTTCCGAACACCGCAGTGGGAGAGCGAGTTCACCGAGTTCTTCCTGGGGCGGCAACGCACACTGATGCGGACCGCCTACGCCATGCTGGGCAACCCGGCCGCCGCGGAGGACGCGGTGCAGACCACGTTCGTCGCGATCTACGCGCGGTGGCCGCGGATCCGGACCGGTAACCCGGAGGCCTACGCCCGGCGTGCCCTGATCAACACCTGCATCGCCGTATGGCGCTCGCGCCGGCGCGAATTCGCCACGGACCGGGTGCCCGAGCAGCCGGTCGCCGCCGACCACCAGCGTGCCGAACTCGTCGACGTGCTGACGCAGCTGCCGGAGCAGGACCGTGCCGTCATCGCCCTGCGCTTCCTGGAGGACCTGTCGGTGCGGGAGGTCGCGCAGGTGCTGCAACTGCCGGAAGGCACCGTCAAGAGCAGGACCGCGCGGGCGTTGGCCCGCTTGGAGACATCACTGGCACAACCGATCGAGGGGAACTGAGCAATGACTGTCGAGCAACTGCTGCGAGATCAGTTCGACCGAGCCGCCGAAGGGCTTCCGGGCCCCGACCTGGACGCGGTGCTGACCGGCGGCCGTCGTCATCGTCGTCGCCGGACCGTCGCCTACACCACCGGGACGGTGGTCGCGGTGGCCGCGGTCGCGGCAGCCGCCGTGCCGCTCGTGCACGCCGGCCGGTCGGCCGACACGCCGAAGCCGGCCGGACAGTTGAAGCACCTCGCGACCGCCAACCCGGTCGGCGAGCGGATGCAGGCGTCCGTGGCCGCCGCGGCACCCGAGCTGCCGGCGCCGTACAACGTCTACCCGAGCGACTGGAACCGCAACACACCGCTGCCGGCCGACCAGGCGGCGAATGCCACGGAGTGGCAGCTCTACTACCACCTGTCCAACGGCGAGACCCTGCTCGTCTACACCACCCTGAAGCTTCCGGGTCAGCCCGAGGCGTCGTGCGAGCCCAAGGACAAGACGTGTCACACGACGCAGGTCGACGGCGGGACGCTGATGAACTCCCGGCAGCAGCTGCTCGACCAACAGACGTTGCAACCGACGAGCACGCAGTTCCTCAGCACCTTCGTCGCGGGTGACGGGAGCCTCGTCAACGTCTTCGACACGGTGCCCGACCCGGACGCGTCGGCGGCCGCGCAGCAGCGGTCACTGACCGACGATCAGCTGAACCACATCGCCACGGCCGACGGACTGACCGTCCCCGCGCCCGCTGTGACGCCGCCGCCGCCCACTGAGCCGTAGAGGTCATCCGGCCCGAAACAGGCTGAGCCTCCTCACAGTTCGAGCTTCATCATCCGGTCGGTCGTCGTGAAACCGAGCGACTCGTAGAGGTTGATCGCGACGCTGTTGCCGCCGAACACGTGCAGGGAGAGGGTGCGATAGCCCTTCTCACGGGACCATTTCGCGGCTTCCTGCATGAGGGCACGCCCGTAGCCGTTGCCTCGCGCGGTGGGCTCCACCTGGATGTCGTAGATGAACGACTCGTCGGCGGGGTTTCCGCGGGGCGCCATCCACAGTCGTCCGACCCGCTCGCCGGCGTCATCGGTCGCGATGAACACCTCGTGCCCGGGGGTCAGTCTGCCGTCCGGGAAGTAGTGCGCGGTCTCCTGCTCGGACTGCCTGCGGGCCTCGTCGAGCGGCAGTCCGCCGTTGGTGTGTTTGTCCTCGGCGTACTCCCGCATGGTGGTCGCGATGTAGCCGGGAAGTTCCTCGTCGGTGATCGGTCGGATGTTCACAGACAGCGACTCTAACCGCACCCGATGTGACGCTTCTCACCGCGACGCGCCGCCGTAAACGGCTCGAAGGTCTCGAAGTCATAACGAAGATTTTCCGCCACACTCGGTCCGATACGGGTATCGTCGACATGTCGACAATGTGTCGTTTGTGCAGGTCAGGAGGCGTCGGTATGCCGCAATCGAGCCGCCAACGGGCAGCCGATCGGGTCATTTCCGCGCCGTTGAGATGTTCTGCGGGATCGACATAGCCTCGAAAAGTCCTATCCCCGGAGGTGCGTTTCTGTGGCTCCCCCCAAGTCGAAAGAGGTTCCAGCATGACGCTGCGTACCCGGCGTTCCGTCATTGCGGCCGCCGCAGTTCTGACCGCCAGCTCGCTCGCGCTCGCCGGCTGCGGTGGCTCCAGTGGGGGCAGCAGTGGCGGCGGTGGCAACGGCGGCGGCTCGACCCTGGCGAAGCTGCAGAAGGCCGGCAAGGTCACCGTCGGCATCAACGGGGAAGACCCGTACAGCTACTTCGACAAGAACGGCAAGCTGACCGGTGCGACCATCGCGCTGGACCGCGCCGTCTACAAGAAGCTGGGCATCAACACGGTCGAGGGCAAGAAGGTCGACTGGAACGCGCTCATCCCCGGTCTGAACGCCAAGCAGTTCGACGAGGTCAGCGCCGGCATGTCGGTCCTGCCCGATCGGTGCAAGCAGGCCGCGTTCAGCTACCCGGAGATCACCTACGAGACGGCGCTACTGGTGCCCAAGGGCAACCCGAAGCACCTGCACACCATGCAGGACATCAAGAAGACCGGTGCCAACCTGGTCACCGAGAACGGTGCCATCGAGGCCGGTTATGCCAAGGACCTGGGCATCCAGACCCAGACCGTCGGCTCGCCGCAGGACGGCCTGCAGGCGGTGGAGAGCGGTCAGGCCGACGTCTTCGCGCTGACCGCGATCTCGCTGCGCACCCTCGTCAAGACGCAGAACGCCGGCAGCAAGGTCGAGGTCACCAAGGCCTTCACGGCGACCGTCAACGGCAAGTTGCAGATCGGCGCCGGCGCCGCGGTCTTCCGCAAGAGCGACACCTCGCTGCTCAACGCCTACAACAAGGAACTCAAGAAGATCATCGACAACCCGGCGGAGTTCAAGAAGATCGTCGGACCGTTCGGTTTCACCGAGGCCGAGCGTCCCAAGGGCAAGACGGCGGACACCAAGTACCTGTGCTCCGGCCAACTCCCGGACGCGAAGTAGCCCCGACGGACCGGAAAGACACCGACCGTGTCTGAACTCATCACGATGTCCACGGGTGTGGTCGACACCTTGCGCGACCACTGGTCGGATCTGCTGGACGGCTTGCGCGTCACCCTCGAGCTGTCGGTGTTCGGCGGAGCGGTGGCCTTCGTCGTCGCCGTCGTCCTCGGGCTGGCCGCCATGTCGCGGTTCACGCTGCTGAGGGTGGTCTCCCGCATCATCGTGGAGTTCTTCCGCGGCACCTCGCTGGTCGTCCAGCTGTTCTTCTTCGCCTACGCCACGCCGGAGATCTTCGGGTGGGGTTCCCACCTGTTGCTCTTCGGCATCGCGGCGCTCGGCCTCAACTACGGGGCCTACGGTTCCGAGGTCGTCCGCGGCTCGCTGATGGCCGTCCCGCCGGGCCAGTGGGAGACGACGACCGCGCTTTCCATGCCGTGGCTCACCAAGGTGCGCCGGATCATCTGGCCGCAGGCCTGGGCGCTGATGCTGCCGGGGCTCAACAACCTGATGGTCATGCTGGTCAAGGGCACGGCCATCGCGTCGTTCATCGCGCTGCAGGACCTCACCGCGGTGAGCGACGACCTGCGCAAGGAGGGCGTTGCCACCTGGACCGTCTACGGGATCGCCTTCGTCATCTACTACCTGGCCGCCATGGCCTTCTCGGGGGTGCTGCGGTTGCTGGAGCGCAGAGCACAGCGACGGCTCGGCATGGGTAACACCCGCAAGCCCGAGGTCGATCAGGCCGTCGCGCTCGCACCGGCCGGCGGAGGTGGCGCATGATGCAGGCATCGGCGAGCTGGGACTGGAGCATCGCCCGCGAGGCGTTCCCGATCATGCTCGGGGCGTTCGTCAAGGTGACGCTGCTGGTGACCGTGGTCGCCTCGGTCCTCTCGGCGCTGCTCGGTCTCGTCTGGGCGATCGCCCTGCGGGAGTTGCCGCGCCCGGCGAGCAAGTTCCTGAGCTGGCTGCTCGGGGTGGTGCGTGGCACGCCGATCCCGTTGCAGTTGTTGATGGTCGACTTCGGCATCGCGACGCCGGCGGGCTGGCTGGCACATCTGCACCCGGACCAGCTGCAGCACCGGCTGATCATCCTCGGCATCGTGGTCTTCTCGATCCACTACTCGACCTACATGGCGGAGTCCTACCGGGCGGGCATCGACTCCATCCCCAAGGGCCAGTGGGAGGCGGCCACCGCCCTCTCACTGCCGCAGGCCCGGGTATGGCGGGCGGTCATCATCCCGCAGGCGCTGCGCGCAACGCTGCCATCGCTGGGGAACTGGGCGATCGCGATGTTCAAGGACACGCCGTACCTCATCGCGATCAGCGTCCCGGAGATGGTGTCCCAGGCCTACGAGATCGGCGGCAACCACTTCAAGTACATCGAGGTGTTCACGGTGGCCGGGCTCATCTTCCTGGCGGCGAGTTATCCGACCGCCATCCTCATGCGCCGATTGGAGAAGAAGCTTGCCTACTGACATGACCAAGGATCCGGAGCGACCGGCCGTGCCCGAGCCGGCCAAGAGTCCACCGGCCGCACCGAACGGCCAGCCGCGGATCGTGTTCGAGGACGTCGTGAAGCGCTTCGGCAAGGTGTCGGTGCTCAACGAGCTCAACTTCAACGTCGCCAAGGGTGAGCGCGTCACCCTCATCGGGCCGAGCGGCTCGGGGAAGACGACGATCCTGCGGCTGCTGATGACCCTGGAGGATCTCAGCGACGGCTACATCTTCGTCGACGGCGAGCCGCTGACGCACGCCAAGAACGCGTCGGGTAAGCGAGTCGCGTTGAAACCCAAGGAGGTTTCGCGGATCCGCAAGCGGATCGGGATGGTCTTCCAGCAGTTCAACCTCTTCCCGAACATGTCCGTGATCGAGAACGTCATGGAAGCGCCGGTGCACGTGCTCGGTCTGCCCAAGGAGGAGGCGCGCGCCCGGGCGCAGGGGTTGCTCGATCAGGTCGGGCTCGGCAACCGCGGGGACGAGCACCCGACCCGGCTGTCCGGTGGTCAGCAGCAGCGCGTCGCCATCGCACGGGCGCTCGCGATGGAGCCGGAGATCCTGTTGCTCGACGAGGTCACCTCGGCGCTCGACCCGGAGCTCGTCGGCGACGTGCTCGGTGTGCTGCGCGACGTCGCCGAGAACACCGACATCACGATGTTGCTCGTCACCCACGAGATGCAGTTCGCCCGGGATGTCTCGCACCGGGTGATGATGTTCGACGGCGGCCGCATCGTCGAGGAGGGCGTGCCCGACCAGATCTTCGGCAACCCCCGCGAGGAGCGGACCAAGAAGTTCCTGCGGGCGGTGCTCTGACCGCAGGGCAGCGCGGCGGATCCGGCGACCGTTGCCGGTTGTGCACGCGGTCCAAGGGTGGGGCAAGTCACACGTCCAGATCCTGAGATCAGCATCTCAGAATGTTGACGCTCCAGGGTCGGCGCACGACACTGGAGCGGTGGCACGAATTCTCGTACTTCCAAGGCGCGCAAGCTGATTCATTCGGCTCGCGCGCTGACCCTCACTGCCCGGACTCCGGGATGAGGGTTTTTTTATGCGCGAGCGTGCTTCCGAAGAGTTAAGGACGACAAGGTGACAACTCAGAGTCCGGCCGCAGGACGGCCAATGACACCAGAATCTGACGCGGAGATGAGGAACGAATCCGCGCGTCAGATGCCGACACCAGCAGACGTGGTGCCCGCCGCCAAGCGCGCGGCGGCTCCCCAGGAGGTGACCGGTGCCCAGAGCCTGGTCCTCGCGCTCGAGGCGGCCGGTGTAGAGGTCGTATTCGGGATCCCCGGTGGCGCCATCCTGCCGGCATACGACCCACTGCTGGACTCGGTCAAGGTCCGTCACATCCTGGTGCGCCACGAGCAGGGCGCCGGTCACGCGGCCGAGGGTTACGCCTCGGCGACCGGCAACGTCGGGGTGTGTATGGCGACCAGCGGCCCCGGCGCCACCAACCTGGTGACCGCCATCGCCGACGCCTATATGGATTCGGTGCCGATGGTCGCGATCACCGGCCAGGTCAACTCCCGGTTCATCGGCACCGACGCCTTCCAGGAAGCCGACATCCGCGGCATCACCATGCCGATCACCAAGCACAGCTACCTGGTCACCAAACCCGGTGATGTGGCGACCGCGATCAAGGAGGCGTTCCACATCGCGTCCAGCGGCCGGCCGGGGCCGGTGCTGGTGGACATCACCAAGGACGCCATGGTCGGCAAGACGACCTTCGAGTGGCCCGCCGACATCGCGCTGCCCGGCTACAAGCCGGTGACGCGCCCGCACCACAAGCAGATCCGCGCCGCGGCCAAGCTGATCCGCGAGTCGAAGCGGCCGGTCTTCTACCTCGGTGGAGGCATCGTGCGCGCCGAGGCGTCCGAGCAGCTGCGTGCGCTGGTCGACCTCGCCGGCATACCGCTGGTCACCACGTTGATGGCGCGCGGCATCGTGCCCGACAGCCACCCGCTGCACCTCGGCATGCCCGGCATGCACGGCTCGGTCGCCGCGGTCACCGCGCTGCAGAAGGCCGACCTGCTGATCGCGATCGGCACCCGCTTCGACGACCGGGTCACCGGCGATCTGGCGTCCTTCGCGCCGGGTGCCAAGGTGATCCACGCCGACATCGACCCGGCCGAGATCTCCAAGAACCGCGTCGCCGACGTCCCGATCGTCGGTGACGCCCTGGCCGTCATCGAGGACCTGACGGTCGCGGTCCGCGCCGACCAGAACGCCGGCCGCGCACCCGATTTCACCGCCTGGCAGAAGCGCACCCGCGGCTGGGCGGACACCTACCCCCTGGGCTACAGCCCTGCCGAAGATGCGACGGCGATCCCGCCGCAGTACGTCATCGAGCGGATCGGCGCGCTCACCGGGCCCGACGCGGTGTATGCCGCGGGCGTCGGCCAGCACCAGATGTGGGCGGCGCAGTTCGTGAAGTACGAACGCCCCAACGCCTGGCTCAACTCCGGCGGCCTCGGCACGATGGGCTACTCGGTGCCCGCCGCCATGGGCGCGAAGGTCGGCGAACCCGACCGGATCGTCTGGGCGATCGACGGGGACGGCTGCTTCCAGATGACCAATCAGGAGCTGGCCACCTGCGTCATCAACAAGATCCCGATCAAGGTCGCGGTCATCAACAACTCCAGCCTCGGCATGGTGCGCCAGTGGCAGACGCTCTTCTACAACGAGCGCTACTCCAACACCGACCTGCACACCTCGGCCGCCGGTTCGCGCGTCCCGGACTTCGTCAAGCTGGCGGAGGCCTACGGCTGCGTCGGTCTGCGCTGCGAGAAGGCCGAGGACGTCGACGCCACGATCAAGAAGGCGCTGGAGATCGACGACGTGCCGGTCGTCATCGACTTCGTGGTCGAGCGGGACGCCATGGTGTGGCCGATGGTGCCCGCCGGGGTGAGCAATGACCTGGTCACCACCGCACGGGCGATGACGCCGGTGTGGGATCGTGACGACGACGCTGCAGAGGGAGCACACTGATGGCACGCCATACCTTGTCGGTGCTGGTGGAGGACAAGCCCGGTGTGCTGGCACGCATCTCCGGACTGATCTCCCGGCGCGGCTTCAACATCGACTCGCTCGCCGTCGGTCCCACCGAGAACGACGACGTCTCCCGGATGACGATCGTCGTCGACGTCGACGAGACGGCGCTGGAGCAGGTGACCAAGCAGCTCAACAAGCTCATCGAGGTGCTCAAGGTCGTCGAGCTGGACGACACCGCCTCCGTGCAGCGTGAGCTGCTGCTGATCAAGGTCCGGTGTGACGCGCACAGCCGGGCGGAGATCGTGCAGATCACCCAGATGTTCCGCTGCAACGTGGTCGACGTCGGCCTCGACGCGGTGGTCATCGAAGCGACCGGCACCCCTGGCAAGCTGGAGGCGCTGCTCGACGTGCTCGAGCCCTACGGCGTCCGGGAGATCGTGCAGTCCGGCCTGGTCGGTGTCGGCCGGGGCGGCAAGTCGATCACCGACCGCGGGCGTCGCAGCGCGTAGCTCGCCGGCGCCATACCCCAGCGGTGGCCGCGTCGCGACGAAGGAGCGCATGGGCCCCCGCGTGAAATCTGAATCCACAAACGTACCAACGTAATTCACAAAACGAACCAAGGAGAATCCAGTGGCCGAGATGTTTTATGACGACGACGCCGACCTGTCGGTGATCCAGGGCCGCAAGGTCGCCGTCATCGGCTACGGCAGCCAGGGGCACGCGCACGCTCTGAACCTGCGCGACTCGGGTGTCGACGTCCGCATCGGCCTGCGCGAAGGCTCGAAGTCCACCGAGAAGGCCGAGAACGAGGGCCTGCGGGTGCTGCCGGTCGCCGACGCGGTCAAGGAGGCCGACGTCGTCGTCATCCTGGCGCCCGACCAGGTGCAGCGCACCGTCTACGCCGAGGAGATCGAGCCGAACCTCAACGACGGTGCCGCGCTCGTCTTCGGCCACGGCTTCAACATCCGCTACGGCTACATCAAGCCCAAGGCGGACGCCGACGTGCTGATGGTGGCGCCCAAGGGCCCGGGTCACATCGTCCGCCGTGAGTATGTCGACGGGCGTGGCGTGCCGGTCGTCCTCGCCGTGGAGCAGGACGCGTCGGGCACCGCCTGGGATCTCGCGAAGTCCTACGCGAAGGGCATCGGCGGCCTGCGTGCCGGCGGTATCAAGACCACCTTCACCGAGGAGACCGAGACCGACCTGTTCGGCGAGCAGTCCGTCCTGTGCGGTGGCGCGTCGCAGCTGGTGCAGTACGGCTTCGAGGTGCTGACCGAGGCCGGTTACCAGCCGGAGGTCGCCTACTTCGAGTGCCTGCACGAGCTGAAGCTGATCGTCGACCTGATGATCGAGGGCGGCATCGCCAAGCAGCGCTGGTCGATCTCCGACACCGCCGAGTTCGGTGACTACGTCTCCGGACCGCGCGTCATCGACCCGCACGTGAAGGAGAACATGAAGGGTGTCCTCGCCGACATCCAGGACGGCTCGTTCGCCAAGCGCTTCATCGACGACCAGGACGCCGGCGCGCCGGAGTTCCTCGCCTTCCGCGAGAAGGCCGCCCAGCACCCGATCGAGGCGACCGGCAAGCAGCTGCGCAGCCTGATGAGCTGGCTGAAGGACAACGACACCGACACCGACTACGTCGAGGGCAGCGCCGCCCGGTAGCCGATGCGTATGACGAGAGGGGCGGGTGCCGGCCGGGCGCCCGCCCCTCTCGCGTGCCTGGGGGCGTCCCGTAGTGCCGACGGTCGGGGTGTGGGGACGGGTTTTCGGGGTGTGGGCGTCCCGAAGTGCCGACGGTCGGGGTGTGGGGACGGGTTTTCGGGGTGGGGGCGTCCCGTAGTGCCGACGGTCGGGGTGTGGGGACGCGTTTTCGGGGTGGGGCGTCCCGAAGTGCCGACGGTCGGGGTGTGGGGACGCACGCAGCCGGTCGCCGGTGAAACCGTGGTGAAACCGTCACGAATCCGGGACGGCCGATGGTGGTCCCATGACAACCACGACCACATACGCCGTCGAGGCACAGGGCCTCGTGAAGAAGTTCGGTTCGCTGCGCGCGGTCGACGGGATCGACCTGCAGGTGCAGGCGGGGGAGGTCTTCGGCGTCCTCGGGCCGAACGGCGCCGGCAAGACCACCATGCTGAGCATGCTGGCGACCCTGCTGCGCATCGACGCCGGCTCGGCACGCATCTTCGGGGTCGACGTACAGCACGAGCCGCACAAGGTGCGGCAACTCATCGGGCTGACCGGCCAATACGCGTCCGTCGACGAAAAACTCACCGCTCGTGAGAATCTCGTGCTGTTCGCACGCATCCACGGCCAGGGCAAGCAGCAGGCCCGTGGCACTGCGGGCGATCTGCTCGACCGCTTCGGGCTCACCGAGGCCGGGGACCGGTTGCTGGAGAAGTTCTCCGGCGGCATGCGGCGCCGGCTCGACCTCGCGGCGAGCCTCATCTCGTCGCCGCCGCTGATCTTCCTCGACGAGCCGACGACCGGGCTGGACCCGCGCACCCGCGGGCAGATGTGGGACACGATCCGGGACCTGGTGCGCCAGGGCTCGACGATCCTGCTCACCACGCAGTACCTCGACGAGGCCGACCAGCTCGCCGACCGGATCGCCGTGATCGACAAGGGCCGCAAGGTCGCCGAGGGCACCTCGGGGGAGCTCAAGGCGTCGGTCGGCCGGTCGACCCTGGCGGTGCGGCTCGCGGACCCGGACGACATGGACGCCGCCGCCCGCGCCGTGGCGACCGTGCTCGGTCGCCCCGCGAGCCGCACCCCGGAGGCGGCCCGGCTCACCGTGCCGCTGGAGCGCGCCGACGACGCCGCAGAGGCGCTGATCGCGTTGCGGCACGGCGGGATCAGCGTCGAGCAGGTCGCGGTCGAGGAGCCCACCCTCGACGAGGTGTTCCTCGCGCTGACCGGCGCACCCGCCACCGCGGACGACATACCCACCGACACCGATGCCGCTCCGCGCGAGCACCTCGACCAATTGGAGGCCTCCCGATGACCACCCTCACCGCCGACCGCAAGCCGGTCACACTGCCCGAACTGCATGCGCGGGTCAGCCCGCGGGAGACGCTGCGGCAGATCCTGCTGATGACCGGTCGTGCGCTGCAGAAGATGCGCCGCAACCCGGAGCAGTTCTTCGACGTGACGCTCCAACCGCTGCTGTTCACACCGATGTTCGGCTACATCTTCGGCGGCGCCGTCGCCGGGGGAGTGTCGAAGTACCTGCCCATGCTCATCCCCGGGATCCTCGTGCAGACCGCACTCACGACCTGTATGGCGACCGGGGTGACCCTCCGCGAGGACATGGAGAAGGGCGTCTTCGACCGGTTCAAGTCACTGCCGATGTCCCGGGTGGCACCGCTCGCCGGCCCTGCGGTCGCGGACACGATCCGCTACGCGATCGCCACCGTGCTCACCCTGGCCGTCGGCATCGCGATGGGCTACCGGCCCGGTGGTGGGGTCCTCGGCGTCATCGGCGCCGGGCTGCTGGTGATCGTCGCCGCCTGGTCCCTGTCCTGGGTGTTCACCTTCCTCGGCACGGTCATGAAGTCCGCGCAGGGCCTGCAGGGCATCTCGATGATGGTGCTCTTCCCGTTGACGTTCCTGTCCAACGCGTACGTGCCCACGTCGACGATGCCCGACTGGTTGCAGGCGTTCGTGAAGGTCAACCCGATCTCGCACGTCGTGTCCGCGCTGCGCTCAGTGGCGAACGACGGCACGATCAACGCCGAGGTCGGCTGGGCGCTGGTCGCCTGCGCCGCGGTGGTGGCGATCTTCGTGCCGCTCGCGGTCCGCGGTTACCGCCGTCAGCTCTGAGGCAGCTCGTCGGCCCAGTCGCCCAGCAGTTTGAGCAGCTCGTCGCGCTGCGCACCGGCATACAACTCCTGCGCGGAGGCGTATGCCGGTGCGTCGGCCTGTATGGCGAGCGCTTCGGCCCGGTCCCGCGCCATCGCCGGGGGAGTGCGTGACACCCCCAGCGCGTCGGACAGGGCGACACCGCGCGCGGCCAGTGCCCGCTCGGCGGCCGAGGTGGCGGATGCGGCCAGGGCGTAACTGAGCCCGAGCACGGCGCACCCGCAGACCGGCAGGTCCACCCGGACCACCAGCGACGTCGGACTGGCGACATCCTGGGCGAGATCTCCCACCGACCCGGCCAGGTGCGTCGCGAGACCCGGGACCTCGTCGAGCCGATCGTGCACGGCGTGAGCCGTGAGGCAGGCCGCGCGGGCGATCGTCACCCACGGCGTGACCGTCTCGTCGGCGACGAACGGCGCGAGGTGCGCACGGCTCTCGGCGTGCTCGACCGCCGCACGATAGCGACGCAGCCCGACGTCGACGTGGTCTCCGGCAAGGTCGAGCTCGGCCCGGATCATCAGTCCGGTCGTTCCCTCGCCGAACGCGTCGTCGCTGGGATCGAGACCTGCGGCCTGCAGCTGCTCGGCCGCGCCCGCCACGTCACCGCGGTGCAGGTGCAGCATCGCGAGGGTCCAGCGCATGGACGTGATGTCGCCCTGCGCGCCGAACCGCTCCAGCAAGGGCAGCAGGCGCTCGGCGGCATCCTCCGCCTCCGCGTATTCGCCCAGGGACGCGGCGAGTTCGGCGATTCGCGACTGGTTGGTCAGGCCGGCCCACAGGCTCGTGGCGATCGCTTCCTCCCGGACCGCGCGCCGGGCGCTCTGCAACGCTTCCGCGACCCGGCCGTCGTTCTCCAGAATGTGCGAGGCCAACAGCAGCGCGGTCACCCGCAGCATCGAGTCGCCCGAGGCGGCCAGATCGAGGGCCCGGTCGGCGTTGAGGATGGCGGTCGCGTTGGGGAGACGGTCGCTGCCGTCGGTGATGAGTCGTCCGAGGGCCTCGGCCAGGCCACCGTGCCCCGCGGCCGGCAGTCGCCGCAGCAGGACGAGCGCACGCAGTCCCGTGGGGTTGCCGATGATGTTGAGGTTGACCGCGCCGAGGACGAGCGCCTGCCGGGTGATCTCGAGCTGGTCCGGGCTCGGGCGGTAGTGGCTGAGTACCCGGATGGCGTCGCCGGCCGTCCCGAAGACCTGTTCGTGCCGTGACTGGACCGACCACAGACCACTCAACGCGCCGAAGATCGCGGCCGTGGCCGCGGCATCGTCGGTGTCGATGGCGGTCCGCAACGCAGCGGCCAGGTTGTCCTCCTCGGTCAGCAGGAAGCGCAGCGAGGCGTCCGGCTGCGGCCCGAAGATCGTCGGCCCGTGGGTGCGCGCCACCTGGGTGGCCCAGCCCGTCACGCCCCGTGCCGAGGCGTCGGCCCGGCCGGAGCGGCGCAACTCGTCGGCGCCGAACTCACGCACGGTCTCCAGCATCCGGAAACGTGGTCGTCCGCCACGATCGGTGCGTCGCAACAACGACTGGTCGACGAGGTGCTCGACGATGTCGACCGGGTCGATGGTGCTGCCCACCCCGTAGGTGCCGGCGGCGGTCAGCACCTCGCAGGCGGCATCCAGGTCGAAACCGTCGGCGAAGACGGACAGGGTTGCCAGGGCTTCCTGTTCGGGGGTGCCGAGCAGCTGCCAGCTCCAGTCGATGACGGCCTGCAGCGTGCGGTGCCGGTCGGGTGCGTCCCGGGCGCCACGGTTCAGCAGCGCGAAACGGTGCTCCAGGCGCTGCTCGATCTGCTCGACCGACAGCACGTTGGTGCGGGCGGCCGCGAGCTCCAGCGCCAGCGGTAGGCCGTCCAGGCGCGCGCACAGCCGCCGCACGACATCGTCCGGCAGTTCGACGTCCGGGCGCACGGCCCGGGCTCGCTGACGGAACAGGTCGACCGCGGTGTCGGGCTCGAGTTCGGCCAGGGGATAGACGGTTTCGGAGGACAGCCCGAGCGGTGCACGGGAGGTGGTGAGGATCCGCAGGTCGGGCAGCACCGCCACGAGCGCGCTGGTGAGCTCGACCGCGCCGTCCAGCACGTGCTCGCAGTTGTCCAGCACCAGCAGTGCGGACCCGCCGCCGAGGTGCCGGGCGATCGAGGTGATCAGGTTGGTGGGTGCGTCGGTCGTGCGAGCCGTCCGGGTGCTCACCCCGGTGACGCCGAGCGCGGTGCCCACCTCGGTCACCACCTCGGAGGAGTCGGTCACACCGGCCAGACCCACGAACTGCACGGTGCGCTGCAGCGCCCGCCGCGACACCGCGTGCGCGAGCCGGGTCTTGCCGAGCCCGCCGGCACCGACGATGGAGGTCACCCGGGAGGTACGCAGCAGCGCACACACCGCGTCGATGTCGCGATCGCGGCCGAGCAGCGGGTTGGGGTCCTGTTCGACACCCGCCCGCACCTGCGGCCGGTCGCTCTCCAGCAGTTCGTGGTGGATCTGCTGGAGCTCGGGTCCGGGATCGGTGCCGAGCTGGTCGCGCAGCGACCGGCGGTAGCGCTCGTAGCGCTCCAGTGCCGCCGAGCGCGACCCGGTGGCGGCGTCGGCCCGCAGCATCGCGGCCAGCACCTCCTCGTCGTGCGGTGCACTGTCGAGGTATGGCGCCAGGGCGTCGCGCGCCTCGGCATACCGCCCGAGGCCGGCCAGCGCGAGACCACGGTCGCGCCGCAAGGCGGCCCGGACGGTGAGCGCGTCGGCACGCACCAGCGCGAGCGGGTCCTCGGTGCCGACGGCCGCACCGGAAGCCTCCGGCCACAGGGCGAGTCCGGCGTCCGCGTGCTCCAGCGCCCCCGCCGCGTCGCCGTCCCGCAGGGCGCGCTGCGCGGCGACGGCCCGCGCACGCAGCACGGTCACGTCGACCTCGTCCTCGGACAGCTGCAGCCGGTAACCGCCCGGGCTGCTGTCGATGACGTCGGTCCCGAGTGCCGAACGGGCCCGGGACACCACCACCTGCAGCGCCTTCGCCGGATGCTCGGGGCGTTGTTCCGGCCACAGGTCGTCGATCAGCCGGGTGTTGCTCACACCGGCACGCAGATCACCGGCGAGACAAGCGACGAGTCGGCCGATGGCCGCGCTGGCGACGGGCCTGCCGTCGAACGCGACCTCGGACAGCAGGGTCAGCCGGACACTCACTTCGCCGAGCCTAGTTCGTGCAGGGGTGCCGTGACGCGCGAGTTATGCCATCGACCGGTCACGAGCACGCCCAATTGTTGGAAGACCGAATATTGAGATAGGGATATCGCAAGTCGGACATCCCGGCGTACCTTGGGATACATGACGCGGAGCCTCATCCTTATCGGCTGCCGCGGCGAGTTCTAGATCAGCCCCTCGCCGCGGAGAACCCGCGCTGCGCTGATCACTCGCCACATCTACACACTCTGTACCGTGCCCGGCCCCGCTTTCCTGGGGGACTTCCGCAGGCCCGGCACTGCACCTGAAAGACCACATCATGACCGAAGAACAACTGGACGCCCGTCGCGCACTGCAAGAGTCCATGGACCTGCGCGACTGAGCTTTCTTGCTCGACTCCTCGCGAGGCCGCTGGACGGCTCGGCTCGCAGGCTCGCCCGAGCCGCCACCGGCCTCGGTCGTCGTCTCGCGGGCGTCCGCTTTTCGACCGCTCACTTGCTCGTGCCTGTTGGGTAGTCGTCCTTGTCGACTCCTCGCGAGGCCACTGGCGGCTCGCAGGCTCGCGAGGCCACTGGACGGCTGCCTGCGAGCGCACCCGATAATCGTGTGAAAATCGTTGTTCACCAACGTGTTTCGCGCGGCGCATGTGTCGCATGATCGATGCATTCTCCTGAAAGGGCCCCGGCTGTGATCCAGTCGGGGCCCTGGCACGTTCCGGCCCGCCGGACCGCTGTCCGCCATACAAGATTCATATTTCGAATGGCGAGACTCGTGATTACGCTGGCGCTATGACGACAGCACCCTCGGAGACGACCTGGAACCTGGCAGTGATCGGCGGCGACGGCATCGGCCCGGAGGTCGTGGCGGAAGGATTGAAGGTCCTCGACGCGGTGACCGACACCAAGGTGGAGCGCACCGAGTACGACCTGGGCGCCAAGCGCTGGCACGCGACCGGTGAGACGCTGCCGGACGGTGTCCTGGAGGAGCTGCGCGGCCACGACGCGATCCTGCTCGGTGCGATCGGTGACCCCTCGGTCCCGAGCGGCGTGCTCGAGCGCAACCTGCTGCTGCGTCTGCGGTTCGAGCTGGACCACTACATCAACCTGCGGCCGGCCAAGCTCTTCCCCGGCACCTCGTCCCCGCTGGACGTCGAGAAGGTGGCGCCGAACGGCATCGACTTCGTCGTGGTCCGCGAGGGCACCGAGGGCCCCTACACCGGCAACGGCGGCGCGCTGCGGGTCGGCACACCCCACGAGCTGGCGACCGAGGTCAGTGTCAACACCCGCTTCGGCGCCGAGCGCGCCGTGCGTGACGCGTTCGCGCGCGCCCAGGCACGCGACCGCAAGAAGCTGACCCTGGTCCACAAGCACAACGTGCTCACCCACGCCGGGCACCTGTGGCGCCGGACCGTCGAAGAGGTCGGCGCGGAGTTCCCCGACGTGCAGACCGACTACACCCACGTCGACGCCGCCACGATCTACCTGGCGACCGACCCCGGCCGGTTCGACGTCATCGTCACCGACAACCTCTTCGGCGACATCATCACCGACCTCGCGGCCGCCGTCACCGGTGGCATCGGCCTGGCCGCCTCGGGGAACATCAACCCCGACCGCACCGCGCCGAGCATGTTCGAGCCGGTGCACGGCTCCGCGCCGGACATCGCCGGCAAGGGCATCGCCGACCCGACCGCCGCGATCCTGTCGGTCGCGCTGTTGCTCGCGCACCTCGGGCAGGACGCCGCCGCGAAGCGGATCGAGGACGCGGTAGCCGCGGACCTCGCCGAGCGCGGCGCGACCCCGCGGTCCACCAGCGAGGTTGGCGACGCCATCGCGTCCCGCCTCGTCTGAGCCCCATGAGCGCCCCGAACGGCGCCTGTGTCCCGCGTCACGACCTGAGTTGTATGGCGCACGTGGCATGGGCCTACCCTTTTGGTTGGAAGTCCGATCAATCAACGTCCTAGCAAGTGCAGCCGGAGGAAGTCATGGCCCTGGAGTTCACAGTCACCGAGCGCCCCGATCGCGTCAGCGATGAGGACCGGGCCGCGATCCTGGCCAACCCCGGGTTCGGCAACCACTTCACCGACCACATGGTCCGCATCACCTGGGACTCCGAGGCCGGCTGGCACGACGCGGAGGTCGGCGCCTACCGGCCGTTCCAGCTCGACCCGGCCGCGGCCGTCCTGCACTACGCCCAGGAGATCTTCGAGGGCATGAAGGCCTACCGGCACGCCGACGGCTCGGTCTGGACCTTCCGGCCGGAGGCGAACGCCGCCCGATTCGCCCGCAGCGCAACACGACTCGCGCTCCCGGTGCTGCCGGAGGAGGACTTCATCCAGTCCCTGAAGGAGATCGTCGCGCTCGACAAGGTGTGGGTCCCGGACGCCGCGAACGGGGGAGAGGAGTCGCTCTACCTGCGTCCCTACATGTTCGCCTCGGAGGCGTTCCTCGGCGTGCGCCCGGCGAAGCAGGTGACCTACTCGGTCATCGCGTCCCCGGCCGGTGCCTACTTCGGCGGCGGCGGCGTCAAGCCGGTCGACCTGTGGATCTCCACCGACTACGCACGTGCGGGCGAGGGCGGCACCGGCGGCGCCAAGTGCGGAGGCAACTACGCGTCCTCGCTGGCCGGTCAGCTCGAAGGCATCGCCCAGGGCTGCCAGCAGGCGGTGTTCCTCGACTCCTCGACGCACACCTACATCGAGGAGCTCGGCGGCATGAACCTCTTCCTGGTCTACCAGGACGGACGCATCGTGACGCCCGAACTGACCGGGACGATCCTCGAAGGTGTCACCCGCAGCTCGATCCTGTCGCTGGCCAAGGACCTCGGCCTCTCACCGGAAGAGCGCCGCATCCCGATCCAGGAGTGGAAGGATGCCGCCGCCAGCGGTGAGCTCTCGGAGGTCTTCGCCTGTGGCACGGCCGCGGTGGTCACCCCGGTCGGCGAGTTGCGCTGGGACGGCGGGTCCTGCGACCACCGCCGCGAGGGTCACGTCGACGAGGTCGCGACCAAGATCCGGAGCACGCTGCTGGACATCCAGTACGGCCGGGTCGAGGACACCCACGGCTGGCTCACCCAGCTCGCCTAGACCCCGCTTCGCCCCGCCGAAGACTTCACGGGGCCCCGATCCGGAATCGGAGTAGGCACATCCCGCCCAAGCTCGTCGCCAGCGACCTCGACGGCACCCTGCTGCGCCCCGACGCGACGGTCTCGCCGCGCACCGCGGCGGCCTGGTCCCGGCTGGCCGACCTCGACATCGAGTCGGTCGTCGTGACGGCCCGGCCGCCGCGGTGGCTGCACGCGCTGGAGGCGGTGGTCGGCCGGCACGGGACGGCGATCTGCGCCAACGGCGCCTTCGTGTATGACGTGCCGTCGCACACCGTCAAGCAGGCGCACGCGATCCCGCGCGACCTGCTGCTCGAGATCGCCGCGGAACTGCGCGACCGCTTCCCCGGTGTCGGCTTCCTGGTCGAGCTCGCGACCGGGGTGCACGTCGAACCCGACTACCCGGGTATCGACCTGGAGTGGACCCCGAACGACGCGTCCGACTGGTTCCCCGAGGGCACCGTGCGTGCGCCGCTGGACCGGCTGGACCCCGACGCGGTCGTCGGCAAGCTGCTCGCCCGGCGTGGCCCGGTCGACGACGAACCCTTCGTCCGGGCGGTGGCCCGGGTCCTCGGCGACCGGGCGACCGTCGTCCAGTCACACCACGGCGGGCCCGCCGAGATCGCCGCCGCCGGGGTCACCAAGGCCAGCGGGCTGCAGCGCTGGTGCGACACCCTCGACATCGACGCGGCCGACGTCTGGGCGTTCGGGGACATGCCGAACGACCTGCCGATGTTGCGCTGGGCCGGCACGTCATACGCGATGGCGAACGGTCACCCCGAGGTGCTCGCCGCGGCCGACCACGTGTGCGCGAGCAACGCCGACGACGGGGTCGCGCAGATCCTGGAAACCCTGTAGCTCAGCCGAGTCCGCAGGCCCTCACGATCTCGTCGAGGCTCGGCTTGTCCTCCGCGACGTCCAGGACGAGGTCGTATGCCGCGGCGTGCTCCATGACGACCGCGAGTCCGAACAGATCGAGGAACACCGTGAACGACAGCCAGCCGGTGCGCTTGTTGCCATCGACGAGCGCTCGGTTGCGGACCAGCGAATGCAGCAGCGCAGCGGCCTTGAGTGGGACGGTCGGATAGACATCGACGCCGAAGAGCGTCGTGCGCGGGCGAGCGACGGCCGACTCGATCAGGCCGATGTCGCGGACCGGTCCTGTACCGAGCGCGGCCACGATGGTCAGCACATCCTCCGTCGTGAGGAAGGTGATCGCCATCAGGTGTGCTTCAAACGCTCCAGCACGTCGCCCCACTCGCTCATCGCGCGGTCGATCGAGTCACCGAGCCGCCGGGCGTGGTCGCTGGCGCGCTGCCGCTCCAGGATGGCTCGACGAGCGATCTCCTGGCGCGAGACACCCTCCCGCTCGCTGAGCTCACGCAGGGCCCGGTCGAGCTCGGCGTCGGTGCGCAACGTGAACGACATACCTTCATGGTATCGCGGTGATACCGTCGAGCGCTCGCTCAGCGCGTGGTGAGCATTCCCGGCCGCACCCGCAGCTGGCGGGCAAGCTCCTCGGGGCGCGGCGCGCGCGGGCCGACGAGCGACATGTCGCCGCGCAACACGTTGAGCAGCCGCGGCAGGGCGTCGAGCACGCCGTCGCGCTGCGTGTTCCGGAAACCCAGCATCCGGAAGATCCGGCCGTCGACCCCGATCCGGAGCTGGGATCGCAGGACACGGCCGGGAGAACGCCGCCGGGCGGCAACCGCCATCACGAGGAACACCGGCGACGCGAGCACCAGGGCTACCGCGGCGACAAGCTTGTCGACGGCGTACCGGCCGGACGTCAGCGTCATCCGCAGTGACCGCCCGGGGGCCGACAGGAGCACCGGAGACTCAGGCATGAACATTGGGCCCCGCATTCGTCGCGCGGCGGGCGCAGCGCGGGCGCGTCGCCACCCACTCGTCGTAGATCGCCTGGGCATTCTCCGCGGCGGAGTCCCCGGTCACGCGACCCAGGGAGTCCTGCAGCCAGGTGATGTACCTGTCCAGGCCGGCCGACCGCGGCGTCGAGGCGAGAGCTCGGGTGAGCTCGCGGCGCAGCTGCGTCGGCAGCTGCGCGGCGAGGGTGCCGTCGGCCTGCTGGTCCATGTGCGGTTCTCCTGTCTGCGGACTGTGACCCCGTCTGTGGGTAGTAGACGTCCGACCCGGCGAACGGTGACGCGGGTTGCGCCCGAATCGATGTGACAACGGTCACACCCAGCCCGCGCGTCACACTTCGGCCGCTCGCGGGTCTCAGCAGGTGAAGGCAGACGAAGACGGTGTGTGAGTGCCACGTGGCGGGGAGGAAGTGACGAAGGTGGAGAAGACGCCGGAGCGAGAACCCGACCTCGATTCGGAGGAGTTCCAGGCGCTGGCGTCCGCGGTGCGTACCTACAGCCGCCTGGTGGCACAGTCCCGGGCGAAGCCGATCAACACCGACCCGGTCGCGCTGCTGCGCGCCCTGTCCGACGTGGGCGAGGCGTCGGTCGCAGTCGTACGGCGAGCTGGCGCTCTATGACCACGCACGGCCCGATTGTGGGAGAATTTGCCGCGATATGAACGCTCTGACCGAGACCGACGACCGGGAGCTGCTCGCGTTGGTGCGGGACGGCGACCCGCAGGCGATGGCGGAGCTGTGGTCCCGGCACTACCCGGCGACGCTCGCCGCCGCGCGCCGGATCAGCCGGCAGCCCAAGGACGCCGAGGAGTTCGCGTCCGATGCCTTCTCGGGCATGTTGCAGGCCCTCAGCAACAACTCCGGCCCGTCCGCCTCCGTGCGCGGCTATCTGCTGACCGCTGTTCGCAACCAGGCCACCAACCGCGCACGCCGCTCGTCGGCGGGTGACGTGCTCACCGACGAGGTCACCGACTTCGAGGACTCCGAACGTGCCCCGCTGGACCCGGTGGCGCACCACGCCGAGCTCGGGTTGGTCCGGGAGGCGTTCGCCACGCTGCCCCCTCGGTGGCAGATGGTGTTGTGGCGCACCGCGGTCGACCAGGAGAAGAACACCGTCGTCGCGGCCGAGCTCGGCCGGTCGCCGAACGCCGTCGCGGCGCTGGCCCGGCGGGCCCGGCTGGGTTTCCGCGTCGCCTACATCCGCGCACACGCCTCGACACACGGCGTGGCCCCGGAGTGCGCGCCGTACGTGCCGCGCCTGGTCGAGCTGCTCCCGAATGCCGAGACCGTCGCGGCGCAGGACGTGCGGGACCACGTCGACGACTGCCCGAAGTGCGAGCGCAGGCTGGCCGATCTGCTGGTCGTCGATCGCGATCTGGGCGGCATCCTGCTGCCCGCGGTGCTGGCTCTCGGGCCGGGTATCGCCTGGGCGACCGCTGCCGGACACGCCACACACGTGGCCGGCGGGGCGTTCTGGCTGAAGTGGGTGCGCGGCGCCGGTCAGGGCCGCAAGCTGGCGACCATCGGCACCGCGGCCGCGGTCACCGTCGCCGGCACCTGCTCGGCATACGCCCTCACCCGCAACGGTCCCGGTGCGACGCACGCCGCCGTCACGCACTCGGCCACCTCCAGCGTGCAACGGTCGGTGCCGTCAGCGGCGTCCTCCGCGGCGGGCACGCAGAGCGCGTCGGGCGGCGCCACCGCTCACCGATCCAGTGCCGCTCACCGGTCGTCGAGCAGTTCGGCCACCCGGTCCCTGCCGACGAGTACCTCCGGCTTGTCCTCGTCCCCGTTCGTCCTCGCTCCCGGATCGGCCTCCGCCAGGTCCACCACGTCGCACTCACGGCGTGCCACCTCCACGGCCGCCCCCACCTCGACCACCACGGCCAGGCCGACCTCGACGGCACCCGCATCGCCGCGCCCCTCGTCGACGCACCCCCCGACCTCCACGCATTCGCCGACCTCGACGCACACGGCCACCCCGACCTCGACGGCGACCGGGAAGCCCACGTCGACGTCGAGCCCGCCGACGTCGCCCACCTCCCACCCGACCACCCCGACGACGAGCCCGACGACGACGCCGACGTCCAGCCCGACGCCGCCGCCCACCTGCCTGCCGATACCGCTGCCGATCTGCATCATCCCGCCCTGGCCCTGATGGGTCTCGTATGGCGAGACCGTGGTGTCATGGCTCGGACGAACGGTGGCACACTGCACCCGTGGCACTTCCAGTGACCGCGGTTACCACCGCATCGGTCATTATCAGCTAGCGCGTCGGACCCGGTCCGACGCGCAACCTCCCGTTACCCCGGGAGGTTTTTTCGTGTCCGGCCCACCCACGCCGGCGCGAGCGGAAGGACCGGCCCGGCGCGGCCACGGAACCACCACCCATCGAAAGGCACCCGGCATGAGCACCGTCCCGGACTTCCACGTCTACGACACCACCCTGCGGGACGGCGCACAGCAGGAGAGCCTCAACCTCTCGGTGACCGACAAACTCGCGATCGCCGCCTACCTGGACCAGCTGGGCGTCGGGTTCATCGAGGGCGGGTGGCCAGGTGCCAACCCCAAGGACACCGAGTTCTTCGCGCGGGCCCGTTCGGAGCTGAAGTTGCAGCACGCGACCCTGGCCGCGTTCGGGTCCACCCGGCGGGCGGGCGCCAGGGCGGCGGACGACCCCCAGGTGCGCGCGCTGCTCGACGCGCAGACCGACGTGGTCACCCTGGTCGCGAAGTCGCACTCCCGGCACGTCGCCGAGGCACTGCGCACCACGGTCGAGGAGAACCTCGCGATGATCGAGGACACCGTGAGCTTCCTGGTGGGAGAAGGGCGTTCGGTGTTCCTGGACGCGGAGCACTTCTTCGACGGCTACCGCACCGACCCGGCATACGCGCTCGAAGTGGTGCGCACCGCGGCCGCCGCCGGCGCCTCGGTCATCGCGCTGTGCGACACCAACGGCGGCATGCTGCCCCCGCAGGTCACCGACGTCGTCGGCGAGGTGCTCGAGGGCACCCAGGCACGCCTCGGCATCCACTGCCACAACGACACCGGTTGTGCGGTCGCCAACTCGCTCGCGGCCGTCGCCGCGGGCGCCAGCCACGTGCAGGGCACCATCAACGGCTACGGCGAACGCACCGGCAACGCCGACCTGGTCACGGTCGTCAGCAACCTGCAGCTCAAGCTCGGCCGGGAGGTCGTCGCACCGGACCGGCTGCGACAGGCACTGCACCTGTCCCACGCGATCAGCGAGGTCACCAACGTCGTGCCCTACGGGCGGCAGCCGTATGTCGGAGCCAGTGCCTTCGCGCACAAGGCCGGGCTGCACGCCTCCGCGCTCAAGGTCGACCCCGACCTCTACCAGCACACCGACCCGGCGCTCGTCGGCAACTCGATGCGGACCCTGGTCTCGGACATGGCCGGGCGCGCCAGCATCGAGCTGAAGGCCAAGGAGCTGGGCTACGACCTGACCCACGACACCGACCTCGCCGCGCGAACCGTCACACGGGTCAAGGATCTGGAGCAGCAGGGCTGGACCTTCGACGCGGCGGACGCGTCCTTCGAGTTGCTGCTGCGCGAAGAGGTGACGGGGGAGACCCTGCAGTACTTCGACACCGAGTCGTGGCGGATCATCACCGACTCCAGCGGCGGTGCGCAGCCGTCGCTGTCCGAGGCGACGATCAAGCTGCGGGCGGGCGGCAGGCGCGTGGTCGCCACCGGTGAGGGCAACGGCCCGGTCAACGCGCTCGACCACGCCCTGCGGGAGGCGCTCGCCGATGCCTACCCCGAGCTGGCCGACTTCGAACTGATCGACTTCCGGGTGCGCATCCTCGACGCCTCGCACGGCACCGACGCGACCACGCGGGTCCTGATCGAGACCGGTGACGGCACCGGCAGCTGGCAGACCGTCGGCGTCGCGCCCAACATCGTGCACGCCAGCTGGGTGGCGCTGGTCGACTCCTTCACCTACGGGCTGCTCAAGCGGGGCGTCGAGCCCCGCCACTGATTGCCGAGGGGCTCACAAAACGCCGAGGGGCTCAGTAGATTCGGCGTCTGAGCGGCGATTTACTGAGCCCGTCGGTGCGTTTGTGGGCCTGTCGGCGAGGGAGTGTCGGGTGGGGCGCCCTGGAGCTGGTCGCACACGGCGATCAGGCGCTGCCGCAGGGCTTGGCCACGGTCGGCGAACTCCCTCTGCCGGCGCACGTATTCGGCCTTCCCGTCGGGAGTCTCGATCGGCACCGGCCGATAGCCGAGCTCGCGCAGGTCGTACGGCGATGCCTCCATGTCGAGCACCCGGATGTCGCGCGCGAGCTCGAAACAGTCGAGCACCAGCGCACTCGGGACCGCGGGCGTCAGCTTGTAGGCCCATTTGTAGAGGTCCATCCCGGCGTGCAGGCAGCCCGGCTGCTCCAGCGCCACCTGCTGCTCCCGGGTCGGCTGCAAGGTGTTGCGCGGGCGGGCCTCGCCGGTGAAGAAGCGGAACGCGTCGTAGTGCGAGCACCGGACGGTATGGCGCTCGACCACCTCGTCGGTGCCCGCAGCGCCGAGCCGCAACGGCCATGATTCGTGGCGGACGTCGCCTTCGCCGGACCGGTAGACCATCGCCCACTCGTGCAGCCCGAAACAGCCCAGCGTCGGCGGCCGGTCCGCGGTGGCGGTGAGCAGGGACCGCACGAAGCCCACGGTCGAGCCGCGTTCGCGCGCGAACAGGTCCGCGTCGACCGACACCGCGCCGTCCGTATCCGACCGGTAGAACCGCCAGCCGGCATGCTGCGGGGCGTCATACAAACCCCGGCCGAGGCCGGGGTGCCAGCGGCGCAGCAGCGCCGGCCGGTGCGAGTAGTAGGTGAAGAGGAAGTCCTCGACCGGGTGGCTGCGGCCGGATGCCCGCCGCTCCCGGTGCCCGCGGGTGAGTTCGTCGACCCGTCGCGCGTGCGCCGCGGCCAGCGGCGCCCACTCGGCATACGGCAGGCGGGTCGACATCCGCCCCAGCCTAACTTTCCGCAAACGTGTGGTCCGCATCACTCTCGTGGCTACAGTGAGGCGCATGCGTCGTCAACTCACCGTTGCCGCGGTCGCCGCAGTAGCCGCCGCCACCGTCTCCCTCCCGGCGGGCGCCGCCCACGCCGCGCCGGCCTCCGGCCCGCAGTGGTACCTCGCGCTCGGTGACTCGCTGGCCGCCGGCTACCAGCCGACCACCGGCGACAACAAGACCGGTGGCTACGTCGGTGGTGCGCTCACGCTGCTCAAACGACAGAACCCGAAGGTCAAACTGACCAACCTCGCCTGCTCGGGCGAGGACACCAAGACGTTCAGCGACGGCACCAAGTGCGACGACGGCAACGCCAAGAAGAGCCAGCAGGCGCGGGCGATCAAGTTCCTCAAGGCGCACGCCAAGAAGCAGGGTGTCGTCACCATCGACCTGGGCGCCAACGACATCAACCACTGTGTGTCGGGCGGCAGCATCGACCTGACCTGCCTGCAGGCCGGGCTGACCGACGTCGCGACGAACCTGCCGACGATCCTGCAGAAGCTGCACGCGGCCGCGCCGAACGCCAAGATCGTGGTGCTCAACTACTACAACCCGTTCCTCGCGGCGTACCTGACCGGTCCGGACGGGCAGACGCTCGCCAAGCAGTCCGAGACCCTCGCGACGATCTTCAACGGCGAGATCGCCCAGGCCGCGGCAACCATCAAGGCTCCGGTCGCGGACATCGCCAAGGCGTTCCTGTCCAACGCCGACACCCCACTGGTCACGACGCCCTACGGCAAGATCCCGACCAACGTCGCCCGCATCTGCTCGTGGACCTGGATGTGCAGCATGTCCAACATCCACGCCAACGACTACGGCTACACCGTGATGTGGTGGGCGCTGGCGCCATACCTGAAGGCCTGACGCGGTCGGCCGGACGGCTGCGGCGCCAACGGCCGCCGATAGGGTGGGCCGGTGCGCATTGCGAGATACACCACCGGTGAGGACCCGACGTTCGGACTGGTCGACGGAGCCGGCGAGAAGATCGCCGAGATCTCCGGTGACCCGCTCTACACCAAGATCGAGCTGACCGGTGTCACCACCACGGTCGACGAGGTCCGCCTGCTCGCGCCGGTGATCCCGCGCTCGAAAATCATTGGTATCGGGCGAAATTACGCCGAACACGCGGCCGAGTTGGGCAACGACCTGCCCACCCAGCCGCTGATGTTCCTGATCCCCAACACCGCCGTCGTCGGCCCCGGGGACCCGGTCGTCATGCCGCCGCAGTCGCAGCGGGTCGACTACGAGGGCGAACTCGCGGTGGTCATCGGCCGCATGTGCAAGGACGTCGAGCCGGAGGACGTCCGCTCGGTGATCTTCGGCTACACCTGCGCCAACGACGTCACCGCGCGCGACCTGCAGGAGCCGGACCGACAGTGGGCGCGGGCCAAGGGCTTCGACACCTTCTGCCCGCTCGGACCGTGGATCGAGACCGACCTGGACCCGACCCGGCAACGGGTGATCACCCGGCTGGACGGCGAGGCCGTGCAGGACGGCACCACCCAGGACATGATCTTCGATGTGGCGACGCTGGTGTCGTACGTCTCGCAGGCGTTCACCCTGCTGCCCGGTGACGTGATCCTCACCGGCACACCCGAGGGCGTCGGCCCGGTGCAGGCCGGCCAGCGCGTCTCGGTCGAGGTCAGCGACATCGGCGTGCTCGACAACCCGTTCGTGCGGCACGACGCCGACTGATTCCGTGTCACAAGTGTGATGCGTCCGACGCGGAAGGCGGCCTGACGGACCACTCGGACGCCTTACGCTGGAAAGCGTGGCTGATGACGCGCCGATCGGGATCTTCGACAGTGGGTATGGCGGACTGACCGTCGCCCGCGCCGTGCTCGACCAGCTGCCCCACGAGTCGATCGCCTACCTCGGCGACACCGCGCGTGCGCCGTACGGCCCGCGCCCGATCGGTGAGGTCCGCGCACTGGCGCTCGAATGCCTCGACCGCCTCGTCGACCACGGCGTCAAGGCGCTGGTGATCGCCTGCAACACCGCCTCCGCGGCCGTGCTGCACGACGCTCGGGAGCGGTATGACGTGCCGCTCGTCGAGGTGATCCGGCCGGCCGTCCGCCGGGCGGTGCGGGCCACCTCCAACGGGCGGATCGGCGTGATCTCCACGCGCGGCACCCACCAGTCCCGGGCCTACCCGGACGCGTTCGCGGCCGCACCGGACATGCACATCGAGAGCATTCCGTGCCCGCGCTTCGTGGAGTTCGTCGAGGCCGGCGTGACCGGTGGGCCGGAGCTGCTGGAGTGCGCGCGGGCCTACCTGGAGCCGCTGCGGCAGGACGAGATCGACACCCTGGTGCTCGGCTGCACCCACTACCCGCTGCTCACCGGAGTGATCTCCTACGTCATGGGCGACGGCGTGACATTGGTCTCATCGGCTGAAGAAACCGCCAAGGACCTGTACCGTGTCCTCGCCGACGCAGACCTGTTGCGGGCGGAGACATCGGACCCGGGGCACTCGTTCACCACGACGGGAGACCCGGACGAATTCCGAAGGCTGGCAAGGAGATTCCTCGGCCTGGGGCCGGAGTTCGACCACGTTTTCCCCGGCAACATCCGGCGCGGCGAGAAGGAGATTGGAGTCTCGTGAAGCTGACTGTCGTGGGGTGTGCCGGCTCGTATGCCGGACCCGACTCGCCCGCCTCGTGCTACCTCCTCCAGGCCGAGCACGACGGACGCACCTGGAACCTGTTGCTCGATCTGGGCAACGGTGCCCTCGGCAGCCTGCAGCGCTTCATCGACCCGCTCACGATCGACGGCATCGTGCTGTCCCACCTGCACCCCGATCACTGCGCGGACCTGTCCGGCCTGCACGTCGTGCTGCGCTACCACCCCGGTTTCCCGGACCCGGTCACCGTGCCCGTGTGGGGCCCCACCGGTACCGCGCTGCGCGCCTCCCGGGCGGCCGGTGTCACCGACGAGGAAGCGACCGACCCGGCGTTGCTGGAGCCCGAGTACGACTTCCGCCAACTGTCGGACGCCGGCTCGTTCACCGTCGGCCCGTTCACGGTGACGGCGTACCGGGTCAACCACCCGGTCGAGGCCTACGGCGTGCGGGTCGCGGCCGACGGGAAGGTGCTGGCCTACACCGGCGACACCGACACCACGCCGGCGCTGAGCCCGCTGCTGACCGGCGCGGACCTGGCGCTGACCGACTCCGCCTTCTCCGACGGCCGCGACGACGACGTCACCGGCATCCACCTGTCCGGCTCGCGCGCCGCGAAGGCCGCGGTCGACGCCGGCGGGGTGCGACGGCTGATGCTCACCCACATCCCCGCCTGGAACGACCGGGAGGACTGCCGCGCGCAGGCCGCCGCGATCTGGCCGGGCGACGTGGAGCTCGCGGAGCCGTTCGCGTCATACGACATCTGAGGCGCGCGGCGGCGCGTCCCGAAGTCGCGACGGTCGCGGGGTGGGGCCGGGTTTCGCGGAGAATGCGTCCCGAAGTCGCGACGGTCGCGGGGTGGGGCCGGGTTTCGCGGAGAATGCGTCCCGAAGTCGCGACGGTCGCGGGGTGGGGCCGGGTTTCGCGTGGGAATGCGTCCCGAAGTCGCGACGGTCGGTATGTCGGGACGGGTTGTGTGGGGGATGGCGTCCCGAAGTCGCGACGGTCGGTATGTCGGGACGGGTATCGCGGGGGATGGTGTCCCGAAGTCGCGACGGTCGGTATGTCGGGACGGGTTGTATGGGGGATGGTGTCCCGAAGTCGCGACGGTCGGTATGTCGGGACGCGCCGCGGCGCCGGTCAGCTGCCCTTGACCAGCGTCACCACCACGATGACGATCGCGATCACGATGATCGCCGCGATCACGGCGGCGGTGATCTTGACCTTGCTCCACGGCCGGCGGCCCTGCACCTCGCCGGTGACGCCGTTGATGAAGACCTGGAACGGTTTGCCCTCGAACGTCACGGTCAACAGCCACACCGGCAGCAGCAACTGCGCGAAGGTCAGCGTGTTGAACGTGGTGTGCACGTTCCCGACCCGCTGCTCGTCCCCGCCGATGTCGCGGCGGACGGTCTGGTTGATCTCCTGGTCCATCTGCTGCTTGGCCCCGCCCTCGAACCGGTCCTGGGCGTCCTCGTCGTACGTCCGGCTGAGGTGGCCGGCGACGTACTGCGGCGAGTAGGGGCGGGCCGCCGGGATGGGCCAGGGTTCGAGCGCGACAACCTTCTTGTGGTCCAGGCCGGTGTTGGCCGGTTCGAGCACGTCCTGGAACGAGTTCGACACCGTGCCGGAGGTGGGCCACCAGCGGGTGCGGGTCTCGGTGTGCCGGTTGTCGCCCTCGCCGACCTCCACCGTGTAGTGCTCGCCGCGCTGCCCGGTGTAGTCGGTCACCGTCTGGGCGTCATACGTGAAGTAGCTCAGGTAGATGCTGGTGAACGACCCGACCTGGCGGTAGGTCTTGAACTCGCGGGGCGCGAACCACCGGCTGTTGATCCACTTCTCGACGTTCTCGCGCGCGGCCCGCTCGTCGATCTGGAACGGCAGGACCCCGTCGATCGGGAGCCGCTCAGGTGCCTTCTGCAGGTCGTTGCGCTGGATCGGGGTGGCACAGTAGGGGCACCTGGTGGCGGTCAGGGTGCCGTTGAAAGACGTTCTGCCGCCACAGTTCTGGCAGACCACCTCACGGGTGAGCGACTGCGGCCCCTGCTGGCCGTCGGCCGCGACGCGGGCCGCGAGCTCGTGCATCGCCGCCCGCAGATCGCGCTTGTGTACGTTGCCCTGGGGTGCGGTGATGACCTCGCCGTGCCCGCACGAACGACACAGCAACTGGTCGTGGCCCGGGTCGTAGAAGAGGTTCGCGCCGCACTGCGGGCACGGGTAGGTGCGCGTCTGTTCCGAGTGCTGGATCTGCGCCGGGTCCTGCAGTGCACCCGGGTCGGGCAGGCGCGTCGGTTGCGGCAGCGGGGGCGGCGTGGGCAGCGGTGGTGGCTGCTGCTGGTGGTCGTCTCGCGTCTCGTCGGTCATCGGTATGACGTCACTCCGCGGGCGCAGCAGGCGGGGTGGCCGGCGGCGCCGGGGGAGCCGGGGCGGCGGCGTCCGGCAGCGGCGGTGGAGTCGGTGCGAACAGTCCGGCCAGCTCGGGCACCGAGGACGCGGCGGCCCAGGCCGCCATACCGGCCGCCCACACCAGCGAGTCCGGCGTCACCTGGCCGGAGGCGCGCAGCTGGTCGACGGTGAACGGGCCCTGCTGCTGACCGCCCACCGCGACGTAGAACGTCTTGCCGCCGGGCAGCGGCGGCGGGCTGCCGGCCGGCGCACCACCCAGCGAACCGGCGGCCTGGCCGGCCATCTGGGCGCCCATCGCCGCGCCCATCCCGGCGGCCATCATCTGACCCATCGCACCACCACCGGGGTTGCCGGCGGCCGTGGTCATCGCCTCGGCGGCCATCGCCTGCTGGTAGCGCTGCATGTCGCCGAGGTTGTTCGTCCACCCGGCCGCCTCCACGCCCTTGGCCACACCGCGGGTCATGGCGTTGGTGATCTCGTCCGGCAGCGAGATGTTCATGGTGATCGAGTCGATGCCCAGGCCGTATTCGTCGTCGACCCGCTCGGCGACGAAGCCGCGCAGCTTGTCCGACAGTTCGACCTGCTTGCCCTGCAGGTCGATCACGCCGAGCTTGGTGTCCATCACCAGGTCGGAGAACGCCAGCGTGATCACCCGCCGCAGCAGTTCACCGATCTCGTCGATGTTCACCTGGGAGTCGGTGCCGATGACCTCGCGCAGGAAGATCGCCGGGTCGATGACGCGCACCACGCACAGCCCGTTGGCGCGCAGCTGCACCATCTTGAAGTCGGGGTCGCGGACGGTCACCGGGTTTGCGGTGCCCCACCGGAAGTCGGTGACCGGCCGGGTGTTGATGAAGTAGACCTCGCTGCGGAAGGGCGAGTTGAAGCCGTGCTGCCAGCCCTGCAGCGTCGCCAGGATGGGGAGGTTCTCGGTGGTCAGCTCGTACATGCCCGGGCCGAACCGGTCGGCCAGCTTGCCGGTGTGCACGAACACCGCTTCCTGCCCCTCCCGGACGATCAGCTTCGCGCCGTTCTTGATCTCGTTGTTGTAGCGCGGGAAGCGCCAGGCCAGTGCCGAATGTGAGTCATCGATCCACTCGATGATGTCGACGAGTTCCCCGCGAAGCTTGTCCATGAGTCCCATGACGCACAGCTTAGGTAATAACTGCGCACTGTCCGGTCGGTCTTCCCGAACCCCCGGTGAAATCGAGACCCCCGCGATCGAGCGGCACCGCTCGATCCCTGGGCTGCGGCGCTCTCCTACTCTTGCAGGCATGACTGACGACGTGACCCGACATGACGGCCGTGCCCCCGACCAGCTGCGCGAGGTGCGCATCACCCGCAACTGGCTGGATCACGCCGAGGGCAGCGTGCTGGTTGAGTTCGGCAAGACCCGCGTGCTCGTGGCGGCGTCGTTCACCGCGGGCGTGCCGCGGTGGCTGTCCGGTCAGGGCACCGGCTGGGTGACCGCGGAGTACGAGATGCTGCCGCGTGCCACCAACACCCGCTCGGCCCGCGAGTCCCGCAAGGGCAAGGTCGGCGGCCGCACGCACGAGATCTCCCGGCTGATCGGACGCTCGCTGCGCGCGATCATCGACACCAAGGCGCTCGGCGAGAACACCATCGTCCTCGACTGTGACGTGCTGCAGGCCGACGGCGGGACCCGCACGGCCTCGATCACCGGCGCGTATGTCGCCCTGGCCGACGCGGTTGCCGACGCCCGGGAGCGTGGCCTGATCGCGGCGAAGGCGCAGCCGCTCACCGGCTCGATCGCCGCGGTGAGCGTCGGCATCGTCAAGGGCACGCCGGTGCTCGATCTGGACTACCCCGAGGACTCCACCGCCGAGACCGACATGAACGTCGTGATGACCGGTGCCGGTGGTTTCGTCGAGGTGCAGGGGACCGCCGAGGGGGCTCCGTTCGATCGGGCCGAGCTCGACCGGTTGCTTGCGTTGGCGGAGAAGGGGATCGGCGATCTCACCGCACTGCAGCAGGCCGCACTGGACGCTCCGGCTCGGGAGCGCTCACGGTGAGTGCCTATCGCGAACTCGTCCTGGCCACCCGCAACGAGGGCAAGCTGCGGGAGATGCAGCAGCTGGTCGCGGAGGAGCCGGCGCTCGCCGACGTCACGGTCGTGTCGGTCGCGTCCTTCCCGGACGTCGAGGACGTCGTCGAGACGGGCGTGACGTTCCTGGAGAACTCGGCACTGAAAGCGCACGCAGTCGCGCAGGCGACGGGATTGCCTGCGATTGCTGATGATTCGGGGTTGTCTGTGGAGGTGCTCGGCGGTTGCCCGGGTGTCTTCTCGGCGCGCTGGTCCGGCACACACGGCGCGGACCAGGCGAACATCGACCTCCTGCTCGCCCAGACCGCCGACGTCTCGGCGGAGCGGCTCGCAGCGAAGTTCGTCTGCTGCGTGGTGCTCGCCCTGCCGGACGGGACCGAGCGCTCGCGGATTGGCGAGGTGCACGGCCGGATCTCGCGCAATCAACGTGGTGACAACGGATTCGGCTACGACCCGATCTTCGAGCTGCCCGACGGCCGGTCGATGGCCGAGCTGGGTGCGGAGGAGAAGAACGCCATCTCGCACCGCGGCACGGCGCTGCGCGCACTGCGGCCGGATATTACGGAGTTGTTAGGAAACTAGATCTCCCAGCGTGCGGTGCGACCATGGAGCACGTGGTCACGCAACACGCCGACCCGGCGACGCAACACGAACCGGTGACTCCTCCCAGTCGTGGATTACTTGCGGCGGTCGGTGGATTGGTCGGCGGCGTCGTCACGGTCGGCGTCGCCGAGTTCCTCGCCGGGGTCTTCCTCCGGCTGGGCTGGAGCGACGGGACGCCCTCACCGGTGCTGGCGGTGGGCGGGGCCTTCATCGACCGCACACCGCCGTGGCTGAAGACGTTCGCGGTCGACAACTTCGGCACCCACGACAAGCAGGTCCTGCTGGCCGGTATGGCGGTCGTGCTCACCGTGCTCAGTCTGCTGATCGGGCGCTTGTGCCGGCGTCATTTCACCGAGGCGCTCGTCGGGTTCGTCGTGCTGATCGCGATCGCCGCAGCCGCGGTGACCTCGCGCCCGCACGCCGCCGCCGTCGACCTCGGGCCGCTGCTGATCGGTGCCGTCCTCGGGTTGCTGACCCTGTTCTGGTGGCGCGACCGCATCCTGCTGGCGGCCGGCCCCGCCGATCCGTCCGCGACCACCCGGCGGGCCGCGCTCGCGGGGGTGGGCGCGATCGTCGGTGCCGCCGTGCTCGGCTTCGCCGGGCGGGCCTGGGGCAACGGCGCCCGGGCGGTGCAGTCCGCACGCGCCGCGTTCGTGCTGCCGCATGTCGCGCACCCGGTGACGGTGCCACGTGGCGCCTCCGTCGGAGTGGCGGGGGTGACGCCATACATCGTGCCGAGCGGCGACTTCTACCGCATCGACACCGCCATCGTCGTGCCCCAGGTGGATCCGGCGTCCTGGAAGCTGCGGGTGACCGGGATGGTGGACCACGAGGTCGAGATCGACTGGGAAACCTTGCGTTCCAGATCCACGCAGCAGGCGATGATCACGCTGATGTGTGTCTCCAACGAGGTCGGCGGCAACCTCATCGGCAACACCATCTGGACCGGCTGGCCGGTGCGTGAGCTGCTGGCGCAGGCGGGCGTGCAAGCCGGGGCGGACATGGTGCTGTCGCGCAGCGTGGACGGCTTCACCGCGGGCACACCGCTGCCCGCGCTGACCGACGGCCGCAACGCCCTCATCGCGATCGCGATGGACGGTGAGGCGCTGCCGGCCGAGCACGGTTTCCCGGCCCGGCTGGTGGTGCCCGGGCTCTACGGCTACGTGTCCGCGACCAAGTGGGTGACCGAGCTGAAGGTCACGACGTTCGCCCGGGACGCCGGCTACTGGACGCCGCGCGGCTGGTCGGCCCGCGGACCGGTGAAGACCTCCTCGCGCATCGACGTGCCGCGCAGCGGCGCGAAGGTGGCCGCGGGAACCGTGGCGGTCGCCGGGGTCGCGTGGCACCAGCACGTCGGGATCGCGAAGGTGCAGGTGCGTGTCGACGACGGGCCGTGGCGGGACGCTCGCCTGGGCGCCGCCGCGAACATCGATGTATGGCGCCAATGGGTCTACGAATGGCAGGCGACCCCGGGGCACCACACGCTGACCGTACGTGCGGTCGACGATTCGGGCGCGGTCCAGATCGCCGCGCAGGCGCCGCCCGCTCCGAACGGATCGACGGGGTACCACTCGGTCTCGGTGACGGTCCACTGACCCGCGGAACGGAACGGTCAACGGGTCCGGCCGCGTCCCACCCCCATGACCTCGGGCGCCACCACGAAACGCAGCCTGCTCGGAGCGGTCGGATGCGGCGGGTGCGCAGCAGGTGCGGTGACCGTCGCCGTCGCCGCGTGGGTGCTGCCCGCCGATCGGGCCGTCGACCCGCGCGCGACCACCGGGCTCGGCTGGCTCGCGGCCCTCGTGCTGTTCATGGCATTCGTCGTCGGGCTCTACTGGTGGACCAGGGAATCCGGCCTGGCCCGGACGGCCTGGGTGGCACTCGCCGCGCTCTCCTTCGTCGGTGTCCTGGTCCGCTGCGTGTTCGTGCTGACGGCGGAGCACGGTGACGGGTTGATCGGGCGACAGCCGCTCGTCGCGTTGTACGGCGCTGCGGTCGGAGTCGTCGGTGCCGTGCTGTTCGTGCTGCTGCCGGACCGGGCAGCCGGGTCGGCCCGCGAATCGCTGCGTCGCGCGGTGGCAGCGACCGCGACCGCCCTCATCGTGGTGGGACTCGGCTGCGCCATACCGGCTCCCGTGGCGTGGGGAGTGGTGAGCCACCCGTCGAACGTGATGCGCCAGCAGGCGATCCCGGCGTCGGTGTCCCGGGTGGCGTGGAGCGCCGCCGTCGGTGACGACGTCTCCGATGTCGTCCGGGTCACCGGGGGAGTCGCCGTGCTGACCTACACCGAGGTGGTGGGGGTCGACGGCCGGAGCGGCCGGCGGACATGGAGCTTCGCACGTCCTGGCGCAGATCTGGTGTCGATCCGATCCAACGGCGGGTCGCGAGTCCTGGTCACCTGGGTGGGTGGCTCCGCAGCCGCGGATCGGCCCTATCTGACCGTGCTGGACGGTGCGACGGGCCGGACCCTGTTCACCCGGCCATGGGATGTGAAGGCATCCG
This sequence comes from Flexivirga oryzae, assembly GCF_014190805.1. Classification (NCBI taxonomy): domain Bacteria; kingdom Bacillati; phylum Actinomycetota; class Actinomycetes; order Micrococcales; family Dermacoccaceae; genus Flexivirga; species Flexivirga oryzae. Next base: position 379,293 of record NZ_JACHVQ010000001.1, read on the forward strand.
GGGAGGGCGCCTGGGATCTGGTCAGCGGCGACACGCTGGTGGTGCATCGGGCCGAAGACCGCAGGGTCGAAGGGTTTTCGCTGAGTACGGGCGATCGCAGCTGGACGTTCGATGCGGCGAAGGGCTGCACCGTCACCGGGGAAGCGCTGCGGACCACGATCGGCGTCGTCGTCGAAGAGCAGTGCGGTGGCCGTGGTCAGCTGATCTCACTGAACGACGACGGCGAGGTGCGCTGGCGGCGTCGGGCGACGATGCCCGCACGGCCTCACGCGTCGCCCGGACCCGGCCTTCCCCTCGCCACGAACCTGGACGGCAGCCTGGTGACCGTCAGGTGGGCGACGGAGGACGTCCCGTCCCGGTACGGCGTGCTCGACGCGCGCACCGGCCGGCGCGTGACCGGCGACCGGGCGTACGGTCAACCGCTGCTCGGGCAGGTCTACGCCCTGGACGAGTCGTCGGACCGGGAACACGGGTTGCGCAACGTGCGGACCGGCGCGACGGTGGACGCCGGTTTCCGGAACTCCACCTGTCGTGGCGTGATCGGGTCCATCGGCATCGACCTGCGCGGCGGGATCGTGTGTCTGTCCAAGTCCGCGCTGTCCTCGCTCGACGGATCCGGAGGTGCGGTCGTCACCATGCAGCGGTGGGGCGGCGCGAGCCGGGACATTCCGGCCTCGCTGGGGGCACCCGTCGACGTCGGTGATCCGGGGTCGCTCGAAGACCGCACGCTGCGGGACATGCTGGCCTACTACGCGGGGCTCGGGAGAGTGCCGCTGCGGGTGATCGACGCCCAGGGCGCGGTCGTCGTCTGGGCGCCGTCGAGCGACGGAACGAAGCTGATCGGCCTGCGCTGAGACTCCGGGCAGGCCTGCGCGCCGCCCGCGGAGCGATCAGCCGGACCAGGCTGCGAGGTCGAAACGGGTTGTGGGCAGGTCGAGTTCGCGCAACGCGATCCCCAGGTTGTGCACGCCGTCGTCACCGATGCGCGCTCGCCACCGGGCCGTGGCCTGCTCGAAGGCAGCCGCCGACAGGCGCAGGAATTCGGCTCCCCGTGCCGTCGGCTGCACGAGGACACGGCGTGCGTCGCCGGAGTCCGCCGTGCGCTCGACGTAGCCCTCCCGCTCCAGGGATGCGATCGTCTTCGCAGCGGCCTGTTTGCTGACTCCGAGCGCTGCCGCGAGCTCAGCGTTGGTGCTACCCGATCCGATCGCCTGGAGCGCGAAGCCGTGCGCCGGGCGAGAACCGGCATGTCCCCGCTGCGCGAGATCGCGGTGCGTTTCGTCGACCAGGTCGCGGAAGCCGGCCAGCAGTAGCAGCGCGAGATGCCAGCCGGGCACTTGATCGTCAACCGGGTTGTCTATATTGTCAACCATGTTGTCTATCTTAGGAGATGTCATGCAGATCGTCCGCGCAGCAGAACGCCGAACGTCCACCACCCCCAACGCCACGATGACCACCCTGGCCTCGCCCACGCTCGGCGGCGCGCAGTCCAGCCTCTGGTTGGTCGAGATGCCTGCCGGCATACGCGGCCCGGAACACTCGTTCGCGGGGGAGATCGTGTGGTCGCTCACCGCCGGCTCCGGCATCGTCCGGGTCGGTGAGGTCGAATCGCCGCTCGAAGCCGGTGACACGGTCGTGATCCCCGCCGGCGAATTGCGTCAGTTCACCGCTGGGTCAACGGGATTCAGCGGAGTGGTCACGGTCCGCGAGGGTGAGGCGTTCCTCGGTGACGGCAGTTCGGCCGGTGTCCCGCCGTGGGTGGCGTGACGCGGACACATTCCAGGCGAACTGGCGATGTGCTCGAAGGGGCATGGCACGCTGGGCACCATGACCTCGATCTCCCTGCCCGACGGGCGCGCTCTCGACATTCGGATCTCCGGCGCCGAGGACGGCCCCGTGCTCGTCTTCCACCACGGCACCCCCGGTTCGCTGCTCCCGCGCCGGGTGATGGTCGAACAGGCGGCCCAGCGCGGGATCCGGCTGGTCACCTACTCGCGTGCGGGGTATGGCGATTCGACGCGTCGCGCCGGCCGTACGGTCGCGGACATCGCCGCAGATGTCACCGCGATCCTGGACCACCTGGGCGCCGAAAGAGCAATGACCGCAGGCTGGTCCGGCGGTGGCCCGCACGCGCTCGCGACCGGTGCCCTGCTGCCCGACCGCATCACCGGGGTGCTGAGCATCGCGGGCGTCGCGCCGTACGACGCCAAGGACCTGGACTTCCTCGGCGGTATGGGCGAGGGCAACATCGAGGAGTTCGGCGCCGCACTGAAGGGTGAGGCCGAGCTGCGGCCACTGCTGGACGGAATGCGCGCCGAGCTCAAGAACGCGACACCGGAGGCGATCATCTCCGAGCTCAGCTCCCTGCTCCCGGACGTGGACCGCAAGCAGGTCACCGACGAGTCCGGTGAGGAGATGGCGGCCAACTTCCGCGAGGCGCTGAAGAACGGCGTCGACGGGTGGAACGACGACGACCTCGCGTTCACCGTGCCGTGGGGTTTCGACCTGTCCGCGATCACGGTGCCGACGTTCGTCTGGCAGGGCAGCGCAGACCTGATGGTGCCGTTCGCGCACGGGCAGTGGCTGGCGGCGAACGTCCCCGGCGCGACCGCCCACCTGCTCGAGGGCGAGGGTCACCTGTCGGTCGGTGTCGGCGCCATGCCGCAGATGCTCGACGAGTTGCGTGCGACCTACTGAGGATCTGGTGCGGCCGGTGAGATTCGAACTCACACTGTCGGGTACCTAAAACCCGTGCCTCCTGCCAGTTGGGCTACGGCCGCTCGGCGAGGAGTCTAGGGCGTGCGTACCTCAGACCGCGCGGAGGACCCCCACGAAGAAGCCGTCCGCGCCGGGCTCGGGCCGCAGGTCGTAGGTCGCGAACCGCGACTCGAGTTGCCAGCCGCTCGCTTCGGCGTCCGCGATGAACTCGTCCGCGGGGTAGGCGCGTTTGCCCTTGGTGGAGTCGTCCTGGTGGAAGCCGACCAGCAGCCGGCCGTCGTCGGTGACGACCCGGCGCATGGCCGCGAGCACGTCACGCTCGGAGTCCTCGGCGAGGAACACCATCACGTCGCCGACACACACGATCAGGTCGTAGGACGTCGGGAACTCCTGCGCCGCGAGGGTTTCCGGGCTCACGTCCTCCAACCGGATCTGCGCGACCGGCAGTGCGGGATAGGTGCGGCCGGCCATCTCCAGCAGCTCCGCATCCAGGTCGACGCCATACGCGTCGTGGCCCATCGCCTCCAGTGCGGCCGCGATGCGTCCCATGCCGCAGCCGGCGTCGAGCACCCGGCTGCCCCGCGGCAGCAACGCGTTCGCGAGGCGGGCCTCCCCGGTGATGTCGACGCCGTCCCGCAGCAGCTGCGCGAAGCGTGCGCTGTAGCCGCGGTGGCCCTGCTCCCAGCGAGAAAGTCGGCTCATTTGGGGTCCCCATGAAGTATTCGGAGGAGCGGAGCGGGGGAGAAACTTCGTGGGGTGTTCATACGAGCTTCAGCGCCTTGGAGAGGGAGGCGACGTGACCGGTGGCCTTGACGTTGTAACGGGCCAGCTCGACCTTGCCATCGGGATCGACGACGATCGTGGACCGGATGACGCCGACGACGGTCTTGCCGTAGAGCTTCTTCTCGCCGTACGCGCCGTAGGCCTCGAGCACCTGCTTGTCGACGTCCGACAGGAGCGGATAGGTCAGTGACTCCTTCGCCACGAACTTCGCCAGCTTTTCCGGCTTGTCGGGGGAGATGCCGATGACGTCGTAGCCTGCGCCCCGCAGGGTCGCGAGCGAGTCGCGGAAGTCGCAGGCCTCCTTGGTGCAGCCGGGCGTCATCGCCGCCGGGTAGAAGAAGATGACCAGACGTTTGCCCGCGAAGTCGGACAGGGAGACTTCCTTCCCGGTGTCCGACGTCAGGGTGAACGCCGGTGCCTGATCGCCGATCTCGAGCCGTGCCATCTGTGAACCTCCTGGGAGCTGCGCCGCGCGGGCCGCTGCGAACGTCATTGGCTATCCGTTATCGTCTCAGGCGAGCCCAAGACACGAGGAGACACCCATGGCTGACAAGGCCCCCGCGAAAACCGCCACACGCTCCGCCAAGCAGATCGAGGCGGATCTTGCGGCGACGCGTGAGCGCCTGGCCGGGACCATCGACGAGCTGGCCTTCCGCGCACAGCCCAAGGAGCTCGCCAAGCGTCAGGCGGAGGACGTCAAGCTGAAGCTCGGTGGATTCACCCACACGGCCGACGGTGAGCTCGACACGCAGAAGATCGCGATGGTGCTCGGTGGGGTGGCCGCCGTGCTGCTGACCGTCGGCCTCATCCGACGCGCACGTGGCTGACACCACGCCGGGCAATCTGCCCATCAAGATGCTGCACGACCGCCTGCTGGTGTCCGCCGACGGCGACGCCGGCGAACGCAAGTCCGGCGGTGGCATCGTCATACCGGCGACCGCATCGGTCGGCAAACGCCTCGCCTGGGCAGAGGTGGTCGCGATCGGTCAGCACGTGCGCCAGGTCAAGATCGGTGACCGGGTGCTGTTCGACCCCGAGGACCGGGCCGAGGTCGAGTTGCAGTCGAGGACCTACCTCCTGCTGCGGGAACGCGACCTGCACGCCGTGGCCGCACAGCGCGTCGACACCGGCAGCACCGGGCTGTACCTCTGAGCAACCGGCGCCGGTCTCGATACGCTCCTTCGTCGCTACTCGACCGACACGGCGACTTCGGCGCGGGCTTCCTCGAAGGCCCGCACACACGCCCGCACGTCGTCCTCGCTGTGTGCGGCGGACAACTGGACCCGGATGCGGGCCTTGCCCTGCGGGACGACGGGGTAGGAGAACGCGATCACGTAGACGCCGCGGCGCAGCATCGCGTCGGCGATCTGGGCCGCCTGCCGGGCGCCGTCCTCACCGGGGAACATGATCGGAGTGATCGGGTGGCTGCCGGGCAGCACCTCGAAACCGGCCTCGGTCATCATCGTCCGGAACAGCAGCGTGTTGGCCGCGAGCTTCTGCCGTTGTTCCAGCGAGTTGCCCGCGATCTCCAGGGCCTTCATCGACCCGGCGACCACCGACGGTGCGACCGCGTTGGAGAACAGGTAGGGGCGTGAGCGCTGCCGCAGCAGGTCGACGATCTCCTGGTGCGCCGCGACATACCCGCCGGACGCGCCGCCGAGGGCCTTGCCGAGTGTGCCCGTGACGATGTCGACCCGGTCGACGACGCCGCAGTGCTCGGGCGTGCCACCGCCGTGCTCGCCGACGAACCCGACGGCGTGTGAGTCGTCGACCATCACCAGCGCCCCGAATTCCTCTGCCAGATCACAGATCTCGGCCAGCGGGGCGTAGTAGCCGTCCATCGAGAAGACGCCATCGGTCACGATCACGGTATGGCGCGCGCCGGCCGCTTTCGCAGCTTCCAGCTGCGCGCGCAGGTCGCTCATGTCGGCGTTCTTGTAGCGGAACCGCTTGGCCTTCGACAACCGGATGCCGTCGATCAACGAGGCGTGGTTCAGCTCGTCGGAGACGATCGCGTCGTCCTCCCCGAACAGCACCTCGAAGATGCCGCCGTTGGCGTCGAAGCACGACGAGTAGAGGATCGCGTCCTGCGACCCGACGAACGTGGCGATGGCCCGCTCCAGCTCCCGGTGCTGCGTCTGTGTGCCGCAGATGAAGCGCACGCTCGCCATACCGAATCCCCACCGGTCCAACGCATCCCGGGCAGCGGTGACGACCTCGGGGTGGTCGGCCAGGCCGAGGTAGTTGTTGGCGCAGAAGTTCAGCGCCTGCGTGCCCGCGGTCTCGACGTGCGCCGACTGCGGCGTCGACAACTCACGCTCGCGCTTGGTGAGCCCGGCGTCGTCGATCTCCTGCAGCGTCGCGACGAGGGAGTCCTTGTTGGTGTACATGCGATCAGCTCCAATCCATGACGACTTTGCCGCACTCGCCGGAGCGTGCCGCGGCGAACGCGTCCTGCCACTGTTCGGCGGGGAAGCGATGGGTGATGACCGAGCGGACGGCGCGCTCCAGGTCGGGTGACGACGCCAGCATCGCGCTCATGGCGTACCAGGTGTCGTACATCTCCCGGCCGTAGATGCCCTTGATCGTCAGCATGTGCGTGATCACCCGGCCCCAGTCGATCGCGAACGGGTCGCCGGGCAGACCGAGCATCGCGATCCGGCCGCCGTGGTTCATGTTGTCGATGAGTTCGCTGACGGCAGAAGGGTTTCCGGACATCTCCAGGGCGATGTCGAAGCCCTCGCGCATGCCGAGGTCGTGCTGCGCGTCGGCGATGCGTTCCCGCGCCACGTTGACCACCCGGTCCGCCCCGGCGGCCTTGGCGAGCTGCAGCCGGTAGTCGCTGACGTCGGTCACCACCACGTACCGGGCGCCGACGTGTTTGGCGATGGCCGCGCCCATCACACCGATCGGGCCGGCCCCGGTCACCAGGACGTCCTCGCCGGCGATCGGGAACGACAGCGCCGTGTGCGTCGCGTTGCCGAACGGGTCGAAGACCGCACCCACGTCCGGGTCCAGATCGTCCGGCTGCACCCACACGTTCGAGGCGGGTATGACGACGTAATCGGCGAACGCACCGTCCCGGTTGACCCCGACGGAGCTGGTGCGGATGCACAGATGCCGCCGCCCGGCGCGGCAGTTGCGGCACTCGCCGCACACCACGTGCCCCTCGCCGGAGACCCGCTGACCCACCTCGACGCTGGTGACGTCCGCGCCGATCTCGACGACCTCGCCGAAGAACTCGTGCCCGGTGATCAACGGCGGAGCCACCGTGGAGGCCGCCCAGTCGTCCCAGCCCTCCAGGTGCAGGTCGGTGCCGCAGAGACCGGCCCGCCATACCTTGATCTTCACGTCCGTCGGGCCGGGTGTCGGCTCCGGGGCGTCGATCAGCTCCAGGCCCGGTCGGGCCCCTGTCTTTGCCAGTGCTCGCACGTCGGACAGTCTCCTACGTCACGCCGCCCCGTGCGAGATCGGGTGCGGTCAGTTCCCGGCCGGGGTGCGCTGCGTCGACGCACGCACGACCAGGGTGGGCGCCGGAGTCGACGGAACCGGTCGATCCTCGCCGGGTATGTCGCCGAGGCGGCGCAGCAGCAGTTCCACCGCGGCGTGCGCGACCTCCTCCAGGTGCAGGTCGAGCGCGGTGAGTGGCGGGTTGCTGGTGCGTGCGCGGATGCCGTCGTACCGGGTGGCGAGCAGCAGGTCGGTCCCGATGACCCGGCCGAGATCGTGGGCCGCCTGCACGGCTCCGGTGGCGAAGGCGTCGATCGAGATGCACAGGGCGTCGATGCCGGGGTGGTCGGTGAGCAACGAGGTGGTCGCTGCGTAACCGCTGCGTTCACCCGCGCGCTCATCGGCCTCGGCGATCGCCACGGGGAGGCCGTGCTGCTGCGCGGCGGCCAGATAGCGCTCCCGGAACGTTCGCTGAGCGGTCCTGCCGCTGGAGCCGCACACGAGGCCGATCGCCGTGGCGCCCTGCTCGATCAGGTGGCCCAGCAGGATGTCGGCGGCTTCCCGGTGGTGCAGGTCGACGCTGCTCGCATCGTCGGGGCCGTCGATCCGGACGAAAGGGACGCCCCGGTCGGTCAGTTCGGTGGCCAGCCAGTCCGAGGGAGCGGGCTCGAGCAGGATCGCGCCGTCGATGTCGAGGTGGGCGAGCGAGTCCTGCCCCTGCACCGGCGGCGCGAGCGCGAGCACGTAACCGCGTAGCAGCGCCACCTCGGCGCAGCCCATGGCCAGGTCGGTGAAGAACCCGAGGCGTGACACCCCACCGGAGACCGCCGGTGGCATCGAGGAGAGCAGGGCGATGGTCTGGGAGCGGCCGGCCCGCAACCGCTGGGCCCGCACGCTGGGCCGGAAGTGCAACCGGGCGGCGACCTCCTTGACGCGCTGCCGGGTCCGGGGGTCGACCTGGCCGATGTCGTTGAGCGAGTGCGACACCGTGGTCCGCGACACCCCGGCCTCGCGTGCGACGTCTGCGATGGTGACACGCTTCGCCGTGGTTCGGCGGCTGGACTCGGTAGACACGGTGCCCACAGCGTAAGTGATCACGCCTGCAGGATCACCGCGGTCCCGGACACGATCGCGAAGAGCAGCACGGTGTAGCGCAGCACCGGCCCTTCCAGGCGGTGGTGGGTGAATTTGCTGCCGAACGAACCGATGGCCAGGAACGGCAGCAGCGCGAGGCTCATGAGCAACGTCCTGCCCTCGATCTTGCCGCCGACGGCGAGCACGACCAGCGAGATGACCTCACCGATCAGGAAACACGCGGCCACGGTGGAGCGCAGGACGTTGCCGGGCTTGTGCTGGTAGGCGAGCGCCAGAGGCGGCCCTCCGACCCCGGTGGAGGTCTCGGTGATCCCGGTGATGAGGCCCACGACGGCCAGCCCCGACCGGTTGGGGTCGAACGCCGGGATGAGCAGGGCGGCGAGCGCGGCGACGATCGTCGAGATCCCGATCAGCAGCGCCAGTTGGTGCAGGTTGACGATCAGCAGGATCCACAGCCCGACGAACGTGCCGGCGAACCTGCCGACGCTGACCCATTTGGTGCCGTGCCAGTCGAGCGCGTCGCGTTCCCGCCACCCGATGTAGAAGTTGAGCGGGATCATCAGCACCAGCAGCATCACCGGGATGAGTGTGGGGTCGATGATGCTGACGATGGGTGCGCACACCATGGCGAACCCCAGGCCGGTCGAGCCCTGCACGAACGAGGCCACCAGGATCGTCAGACCGATCAGGGCGAAGCCCGCGAACGTCATCGGCGGGCCCCCGTTCCCGATCGGGCAGATCGGTGCTCCCCGGAGGACGGATCGATGGTGTGGATCGGCGAGGAGGACACCACCCGGGCGGAGACGGCGCGCGCCCGGTCGAGCAGCTGGGCGCCGTCCCAGTCGACCGGCTGACCGTTCACCAGCCGGACCTTGCCGTGCACGATCACCGTCTCGATCTGGTCCCGGTTGGCCAGCCGCACCAGCTCCCAGGGCAGGTCCCACGAGGGCACGAACTCCGGGGTGCTGGTGTTCACCACGAGCAGGTCGGCATACGCCCCGGGACTGATCTCACCGACCCGCCCGGCGAGCCCGACGGCGTCCGCGCCGCCCCGCAGCCCCTGGTCGAGCCAGGTCCAGCCGCCGCCGGCACACGAGTCGCCGACGGCCATCGAGTGCCCGAACCGCTGCGCCGTCTCCGCCGCGTCCAGCAGCCGGAAGGCGTCGCTGCGGGTGCCGTCGGTGCCCAGGCCGACTCGGACCCCCAGCTCGTGCAGCAGCAGCGCGGGTGCGATCGCGTTGCCCTTCCAGGAACTGGCGACGGGGTTGTAGCTGACGGCCCCGCCCGAGTCGCGGAGCAGGGCGATCTCGTGCGGCGTGAGCAGCGTGGAGTGGGCCGCCAACAGCTCCGGGCCGAGCGCGCCGAGCTGCGCGAGTCGTTCCAACGGGCGCAGGCCGGTGGCTTCGAGGGAGCGCTCGATCGCCGCAAGGTGCTCGTTGAGATGGATCTGGAACGGCACGCCGGCGTCGCGGGCGAGCGAGGACACCGAGGTCAGCACCGCGTCCGTTGCGGCCTCCGGGATCGAGATGGCGAGCGAGGGGTGCACCGTCTCGCGCGTGTGCCACCTGTCGAGGTGGCGCCGCGCACCGGCCAGCACCTCGTCCTCGGAGCTGACCACGGCCGGGCCGTTGAGGTCGTTGCAGATGAAGCCGAGGACGCAGCGCACGCCGACCCGCTCGGTCACCTCCGCGAGTTGGCCGAGGTCGCCGGCGATGCGGGCACCTGCGTCGGCCACCGTCGTGAAGCCGCCGCGCAACGACTCCCAGGCCGCGAGCTGGACCGCGACCTCGATCGCTTCCTCGTCCATGTGCTGCTCCATCGGCACCCAGACCCGGCGGAAGATCTCCGAGGGTTCACCGAACACCAGTGACTTGCCGAAGGTCTGCGTCAGGTGGTGGTGGGCGTCGACGAACCCGGGCATGAGGAGTCGTCCCGGCAGGTCGACACGCGTGGCAGCGGAGCCGTGCAGTTGCTCGACCGGAGCCACCTGCGTGATGAGGCCCTGATCGACCAGGACCGCATGGCCCCGGTGCACTCCGTCCGGGAGCAGCACCTGCTCGGGGACGATCAGCGTCGGATGGTCGTGCATCGTGCTCAACATGTCATCGGTCCTGGTTGTGGCGCCGGGTGGCTCCGGCTCGGTGGTTGATGGTCCGCCCGCCAATGGCGGCGGGCGAGCGCGGTGGGGGGCACGATCGGGTTACACGCGGTAATCACCCGCGCGCTCCTTGACATCCGCCACCGGTGGCTCGGCGGGGCTGCTCTTCGCGGACCCGCCGGTGTGGTGGAACAGCAGGTTCAGCAGTACGGCGACCAGCGCACTCATGGCGACACCGCTGCCCAGGATGGTCTGCACGTCGGATGGGAGTTCGCCATACATGCCGGGGATCAGCACCGGGAGCAGCCCGATGCCGAGCGCCATCGTGCAGGTGATCAGGTTGCCGGTCTCGGTGAAGTCCACCCGCGCGAGCATCTGGATGCCCAGCACGATGATGATCGCGAACACGACCACCGCGGTCCCGCCGACGACGGCCGACGGTATGCCGCCCAGAATGCTGGCCAACGGGCTGACCCCGATCAGGATCAACAGGATGCCGGCCGCGGCAGTGACGTACCTGCTGCGGACCCCGCTGGCGCGGACGATGCCGATGTTCTCGCCGCTGGTCACCATGGCCGGTGTGCCGAACAGGCCACCGAAGATGGACACCGCACCGTCGGCGCGGATCACCCGGGGGATGTCGCGCGTGCGCTCGACATGGCGGCCGACGATCTCGCCGTTGATCACCGTCTGACCGGTCGCCTCCGCCATCGACGCGATGCTCCAGACCAGCATCGGAACGGCTGCGACGACGTCCAGATGCGGGACTCCGAAGGGGAACAGCGTCGGCAGCGAGAACCCGGCACCCTTCGCATGGGAGGAGAAGGTGGTCATGCCCATGAACGCCGACACGATCGTGCCGAGGACCAGACCGAACGCCACCGAGAGCTGACGCCAGACACCGCGCAGGAACCGGAAGAACAGGACCGTGCAGACCATCGTGATCAGGCCGAGGATCAGGTTCTTGGTGTCACCGAACCCGGGAGTGTCGGGCCGGCCGGTGATGAGGTAGCCGGTGACCTCGACCAGGTTGATGCCGATGACGACCACCATGGTGCCGATCACCAGGGGCGGGAAGTAGCGCAGCACCCGCACGAACAGGGTCACCGCGAGGATGTAGAAGATCCCGGTCAGCACGACCGCCCCGGCGGCGGTCTGCAGATCGGTGTCCTGGGCGATCGAGATGAACAGGACCGTGGCCGCGCCGCCGGGCAGCATCACGAACGGCAGCCGGACGCCGACCCGCCATACCCCGACCGACTGCAGGAGCGACCCGAGCCCGGAGAAGACGAAGACCGCGGACAGGATCGCGGCGGTGAGATGGGCGGAGAGGTTCAGCGCGCTCCCGATCAGGAAGACCGAGGAGATGGGAGTCGCGATCATGACGAGGACGTGCTGGATGCCGAACGGGATGAGGTTCCGGATCGGCCGGAATTGGTCGACGGGGTGGACGGTCTCAGTGCCGTGCACGAGGGGCGCATTCTTCATGGAATGCCTCCGCAGGGGTGAAGGGGTATGGAGGTGACTGCTGGCTCGTGGTGACGGGCCGGGTGGTCGGCTTGCGGGTGGGTCGGACCAGTTTGCTCGGGTGGGTCCGTGTCGGACCCAAATCGATTTGGGTAATATCGTCCACCCACCACCCGCACATGTCAACAGGTTGTTGAATTTCGGTCGGTATGCCGTCCGCGCCGTGCCCGCCGCGCGTCAGCCGGGCAGGCACCGGTGGGCCGCACCGGCCTGCCGCGTCGGCGGTGTGGCGTCATACAACGAAAAGCTCCGGATCGCAGTGCGATCCGGAGCTTTCGGGTGGTGCGCCATCAGGGACTCGAACCCCGAACCCGCTGATTAAGAGTCAGCTGCTCTGCCAATTGAGCTAATGGCGCTCGGTGCGTGGAAAAACATAGCAGGCCGGTGCCGCAGACATGAAATCGAGGGTGTCAGGCGCTAGGTTGCAAAAACCGACTCGTAACTTTGCCCCGATCGAAGGACTGTTCCGGATGTCGATGCTGCTGCTGGACGAGGAAGAACTCGAGCGCCCGAGGGACATCCCGGACGTGACCGCGAAGGCGGACTGGAAGGTCGCCCTGAAACGGGCGGCGAGCAAGTTCAGCTCCGACCAGTGCACCGACAAGGCCGCGGCGCTGACCTACTTCTCGATGCAGTCCCTGTTCCCGGGGCTGATCGCCGTGCTGTCGCTGATCAACGTCTTCGGCAACGGCAAGAAGACCACCGACAGCCTGGTCCGGATCGTCGCCAACATCGCCGGCAAGCAGCCGAAGGACCTCGACTGGCTGACGAACTTCATCAACGACGTCCACACCCAGGGTGGCGGCGGGATCGCACTGGTCGTCGGCATCCTGTTGTCGATCTGGTCCGCGTCGGGCTATGTCGGCGGTTTCAGCCGGGCGCTGAACAAGATCTACGAGGTGCCCGAGGGCCGGCCGGTCTGGAAGCTTCGCCCCGCCCTCTACCTGGTGACCATCATCGAGATCGTCCTGATCATCGTGGTGATGTTCGCACTCGTCACGACGGGCAAGGTCGCCAGCTCGATCGGCGCCGAGGTCGGCATCCCGAGCCGGGCCACCCAGATCTGGGACATCGCCAAGTGGCCGTTCGTGGTGCTGATCGTGGTCTTCATCATCGGGATGCTCTACTGGGCGACCCCGAACGTGCTGAAAACCAAACGGGACATCTTCACCTGGGGTGCGCTGATCGGCTTCGTCGTGTGGGTGGTGGCCTCGGCCGCGCTGATCATCTACCTCACCCTCACCGCCGGTGCCAGCTACACCAAGACGTATGGCGCCTTCGCCGGCGCCATCATATTCATGCTCTGGCTGTGGATCACCAACGTCGCAATGCTTTTCGGCGCCGAGGTCGACGCCGAGCTGATCCGCACCCGGCAGCTGAGGTCCGGTCTGCCCGCCGAGGAGATGATCCTGCTGCCACCCAAGGACGACCAGATGTTCGCCAAGCTCGACCTCAAGGCGGCCAAGGAGTACGACACCGCGCACCAGTTGCGCCTGGAGTCGATGCGCGAAGCCGCGCACGACCAGAACATCTACGGTCGTGCCGCGCTCGCGGCGGGACATGCCGCGCAACTGGTGGGCGACGCGAGCACCGCGGGACGATCGGGTAAGACTGGTCTTGTCGGACCGCGCGACGCGAGTGCGCCGCGACCCGGAGCAGACGATCGAGGAGAGGACGCCGTGGCACACGACCTGGAGGCCGAAGCAGCCGCCATCGAGGAGTCCCGCTTGGAGCGGCGCGACGACTTCCTGCTGAAGTCGGCGAAGGCGCGGGTGGTGCGCGACCGGCTCGACCGGCAGCGGGCCAAGGCCGAGCGCAAGCGCAAGGAGCGCGAGCGCGAGGCGGAGAAGCAGCGCAAGATCGCCGAGTCCCACGTCACCCGCGAGCAGCGGTGGGAGTCGGTGGAGAAGGTTCGCGCCGAGTTCGACCCGCCGCGGACCCCTGAACGCGAGCAGATCCACGCCGAACGCCGAGCGCGGCGGGCGGCATACGACGTGGAACAGGCGGAGAAGGCGGCCAAGGCGGCGCAGCAGCCGCCGAAGCCGAAGGAGCAGCCGGCGCCCAAACACCACCGCTCGGCGCCGGAACCCAGCGTGCTGCGCACCCAGGTGGAGCAGGAGCAGCAGGACCGGCGCGACGAGTGGTTCGCGTCGCACCCGGCGCGCGTCAAGACCATGTAATTCCATCTTTGAGAGTAGGAATTACATGGTAGTATCCTCGTCGTGGTAGCGCGCGTTCAGGTCGAGGCCGAGCTGCAACGGGCGCTGGTCCGGAGCCCGGTGGTGCTGATCGTCGGTGCGCGGCAGGTCGGAAAGACGACGCTCGCGCGCACGATCGTGCCGACGGGGAGCGCGAACTACTTCGACCTCGAGGACCCTGTGGACCTCGCGCGACTGGCCGAGCCCATGCTTGCACTCGAGCCGCTGCGGGGTGTCATCGTGATCGACGAGGTGCAGCGACACCCGGATCTCTTTCCGGTGCTCCGCGTGCTGGCCGATCGGGAGGGTGAGCCGGCGACGTTCCTCGTCCTGGGGAGCGCGTCTCCGGAGGCGTTGCGGCAGTCCAGCGAATCGCTCGCCGGCCGCCTTGAGATCCTGGAGCTTCCGGGCCTCGGCGCAGCGGACCTCGACGGGAACGCGGATCGGGTGTGGCTTCGTGGTGGCTATCCGCGAGCGACACTGGCCGGCAGGGACGCGGATGCGACCCGATGGCTCCGCTCCTACCTCCGCGCGCTCGCGACACGCGACCTGCGGGAGTTCGGGCTCTCCCTTCCGGCAGCGACAGTCGAGCGCTTCCTGGCGCTGGTCGCACATCATCAGGCCAACCTGTGGAACGCCGCGAACGTGGCGCGTGCGCTCGGCATCAGTGAGGGCACCGTGCGGCGATATCTGGACGGTCTGACCGGTGCGATGCTCGTCCGGCAGTTGCAGCCGTGGCATTCCAACGAGGGGAAGCGTCTTGTCCGCCGACCAAAGGTCTTCTATCGGGACACTGGCCTGCTGCACGCGCTCTGGGGGGTTTCAACACCTGAAGCGCTCCTGCAGCACTTCGCGGTGGGCGCGTCGTGGGAGTCCTATGTCATCGACGAGTTGATCCGACGTTCGCCGGACGCACGGCATTACTTCTGGCGCACCAGCAACGGCGCCGAACTCGATCTCGTCGTCGAAGAACCGTCCGGGCGACGCGTCGGATTCGAGATCAAACGTGCCGACGCGCCGCGACTCACGCCGTCGGTTCGGGCAGCTTCCGAGGATCCCCAGTTGCGACTCGACCGGATCAGCGTCGTCTACCCGGGGAACAAGCAATACGACCTCAAGGACGCGGTGTCCGTCGTTCCCCTGCGTGACCTGCTTCGTTCACCGGTCGTGCCTCAGGGCTGACGCCGGCGACCGCCACACACGCAACGGGCCCGGCCGAATCGGCCGGGCCCTTCGCATCTGGGGTGAGTGACGGGACTTGAACCCGCGACATTCGCGACCACAACGCGACGCTCTACCAGCTGAGCTACACCCACCATGGCTGCCTCTGTTCGAAGCAGCGCGGACCATCGTACCTGCTCGGAGGGGGTGGTCCTAACGGGGTCAGTCCTGCAGGGCGAACCGCGCCGCGATCGCCTTGGCGGTGTTGCTGTCGGGGCCGGGTTGCGGCACGAAAACCGCCTCCCGGTAGTAGCGCAGCTCGGCGATCGACTCGCGGATGTCGGCGAGTGCGCGGTGTCCGCCGTTCTTGGCCGGCGCGTTGAAATAGGCCCGCGGGTACCAGCGTTGCGACAGCTCCTTGACCGATGACACGTCGATGATCCGGTAGTGCAGGTACGTCTCGAGCTCGGGCATGTCGCGCGCGAGGAAGCCGCGGTCGGTGCTCACCGTGTTGCCGCCGAGCGGCCATTTGCCCTCGCCGGGCGCGTACTCGCGGACGTAGTCCATCACCTGCCGCTGCGCCTCCTCCATGGTGACGCCGTCGGCGAGCTCCACCAGCAGCCCGCTGCTGGTGTGCATGTCCCGGACGAAGTCGTTCATCTGGTCGAGGGCGGCCTGCGGCGGCTTGATCAGGACGTCGACGCCGTCGCCGAGCTGGTTCAGCTCGAAGTCGGTGACCAGCACGGCCACCTCGATCAGGGCGTCGTCGGTCAGGCTCAGGCCGGTCATTTCGCAGTCGATCCAGACGATGCGGTCGGTGCGTGCCTTGTCTTCGCTCACCCGATCACTGTAGGGATCGAGCCGCCGGGCTGGTGCGGAACCCGTGCTGGTGCGACGCGGTGACACGTCATACAGTGCCTGAAATGTTGTTGCCGCCGCCCCGCCCGGACCGGCGCCCCGCGCTGCGTCGCTGGCTGGTCGTCGGCCTCATCGCGATCTGCTTCGCGCTCGGCGGGCTCGGCATGCTGCTGCTGGTCGACGACCAGTCCGGCATCGTCGCGACAGGGATCGGCCTGGTGCTGTCGATGGTGGTCATCGGCGTGGTCGTGCCGGTGTTCCTGTGGTTGGACCGTTTCGAGCGGGAGCCGACGAAACTGCTCGTCTTCGCCCTGCTGTGGGGTGCCTGCATCGCGACCTTCGTCGCCGCCATGGTCAACAACGTCGGCTCGGTGCTGATCGACCCGGTGACCGCGTCCCACCCGTCGGCGGCCACCTGGGTGGCACCGGTCGTGGAGGAGTCGCTGAAGGGCCTCGGGCCGTTGCTCATCCTGTTCTTCCGCCGCCGGGAGATCGACGGGGTGCTCGACGGCATGGTGTATGCCGGACTCACCGCGGCCGGGTTCGCCGCGGTCGAGGACGTCGTCTATCTGGCCGCCGGTTACGCGCACACCGGGGAGCAGGGGCTCGTCGCGACGTTCATCGTGCGGGTGGTGATGAGCCCGTTCGCGCACCCGATGTTCACCGTGTGCACCGGGATCGGGATCGGGATCGCCGCGACCACCCCGCACCGCGCGCTGCGGTACCTCGCGCCGTTCGCCGGCTGGTGCTGCGCGGTCACCCTGCACGGGGTGTGGAACCTCGGCGCCGTCCTCTCACAGCACGGCTGGCTGGTGTTCTACGTGGTGCTGCAGCTGCCGCTGTTCGTCGGTTTCGTGACCCTCATCGTGCTCGCCCGGCGGCACGAGGCGAGCCTGATCGCTCGCGAGCTCGGTCGGTATGTCGACTCCGGTGCGCTGACCACCTCGGAGGTCGCGATGCTCTCCTCGATCAAGGAACGCAGCTACGCACTGGCCTGGGCGGAGCGGCACGGCGGAGCCGAGAGTCGCAGTCAGATGCGCGAATTGCAGGACGCCGCAAGTGAACTCGCGATGGTGCGGGCGCGGGTCGACCGGGGCGACACGAGCGCTGCGGTGCTGCGCGAGGAGCAGCACCTGCTCGAACTCGTCGGGGTGCTACGGGTGCGTTTCCTGGACTCGGCGCTCTACCGCTACTACGAGGACCGCGGGCTGACCCCGGGGCCGGCCCGGTCGTGAGTCGGCGGAGCGATCGGCGATGACCCGGCCGGGCGACCGCGAGCCGTACGCCGACCGGGCTGCGGCGGGGGCGGCGGTGGCCGACGCGTTGGCCGATCTCGCCGGGCGCCCCGACGTCGTCGTGCTGGGGTTGCCGCGCGGCGGTGTGCCGGTGGCCGCCGTGGTGGCCCGGCGGTTGTCGGCGCCCCTGGACGTCCTCGTGGTCCGCAAGCTCGGCCTGCCACGGCACCCGGAGCTGGCCATGGGCGCGGTGGCCGGCAGCGCGGGGGAGCTGCAGCTGGTGCGCAACGCGGAGGTCATCGGGCACGGGCGGGTGCGACGCCGTGCCTTCGAGCAGGTTCTCCGCGCCGAGACCGCCGAACTCCGGCGCCGCGAGGCGCTCTACCGCGGAGCCCGGGCGCCGCTGCGGCTGCGCGGCCGCACGGTCGTCGTCGTGGACGACGGCCTCGCGACAGGCGCCTCGATGAGAGTCGCCGTGCGCGTCATACACCAGCAGGAGGCGGCGCTCCTCGTCGTGGCGGTCCCGATCGGGCCGGTGGACGTGTGCGCGGCGCTCGCGACGGAGGTCGACCGGCTGGTCTGCCCGTGGACCCCGGCGGATTTCGTCGCCGTCGGCGCCGGGTACCGGGAGTTCGGGCAGACCCCCGACGACGAGGTGCGGCGGCTGCTGGGCGTCGTCGGCTGAAGTGCCCGGGCGCGTCCGGTAATCTGCAACTCCTTGCCCCCGTAGCTCAGCTGGATAGAGCAAGAGCCTTCTAATCTCTAGGTCGCAGGTTCGAGTCCTGCCGGGGGTGCTTGTGACGCGTATCTCCTCGGGGCCGCGGGTTTTCAGCCGGGTTCACGGCGGGCCAAGTTGAGTCGCGGACGCCACCACGAAATGATGTGCGGTGTGTCTGGGGACGTCGAGGGTGAGCGGCTGCTGGCTGCATTGCAGACGCTGCGGCGCGGCGTCGACGCCGTTGCGCTCCCGCTCCACCTGACCGACGTCGAACGCGCCCGGCGCGACCGGGGCGAGTTGCTCGCCCAGCTCGACGACTACATCCTGCCGCGGGCCGCCTCCCTGGACGCGCCGCTGCTGGCCGTCGTCGGCGGGTCGACCGGTGCCGGCAAGTCCACCCTCGTCAACTCCCTCGTCGGCGAGGTGGTCAGCAAGAGCGGCGTGCTGCGGCCCACGACCCGGGCCTCGACGCTGATCCACAACCCGGCCGACGAACGCTGGTTCACCGGCACCCGGGTGCTGCCCGGCCTGGCCAGACTGACCGGTGACATCGAGGAGGCGGGGGACCCGGGCACGCTGCGGCTCGTGCCGGGCAACGTGCCGCAGGGCCTCGCGCTGCTCGACGCACCCGACATCGACTCGGTCGTCTCGGCCAACCGCGACCTCGCCCGGCAGTTGCTGTCCGCCGCCGACCTGTGGCTGTTCGTCACGACTGCCATGCGGTATGCCGACGCCGTGCCCTGGGACCTGCTGCACCAGGCGATCCACCGCGGAACCTCCGTCGCGGTCGTGCTCGACCGCGTGCCGCTGGACGCCATGGAGGAGGTGCGCGCCGACTTCGCGACCATGCTCATGGAGCAGGGGCTCGGCCAGTCGCCGGTGTTCGCCATCGCCGAGACCGGCCTGGGCGCGGACGGGTTGCTGCCCAAGGTGGAGGTCGCGCGGATCAACGGCTGGCTGGCGTCCCTCGCCGCCGACCAGCACGCCCGCAGCATCGTGATCCGCCGCACCCTGCAGGGCGCGCTCGACTCGCTCGACAGCAGGGCCGCCGCCCTGGAGCTCGCCGTCATCCAGCAGGCCGACGGCCGGGAGGAACTGCAGCGCGCCGCCGCGGACGGGTACGCCGCCGCGCTCGCGGGTGTTTCCGAGGGCATGCGGGACGGCACGATGCTGCGCGGCGAGGTGCTGGCCCGCTGGCAGGAGTTCGTCGGCACCGGTGAGGTCTTCCGGCAGCTCGAAGCCGGGGTCAGCCGGATGCGTGACCGGGTCGCTGCCGCGCTGCGCGGTCGCGGACGGCAACAACCGGTGGGGGATCTCGGTGCGGCACTGCAGACCGGTGTCGCCGCGCTGCTCCAGGCACACGGCGAGACCGCCGCGATCGACGTGGCACGCTCCTGGCGCCATACAGCAGGGGGAGCGGAGCTCATCCAGCAACACCCTGAACTCGCCTCTGTCAGCAAGGATTTCGAACAGGAGGCGGAGAAGCTCGTGCGGTCGTGGCAGGACGACGTGCTCGCCATGGTGCGTGACGAGGCCGGTGGCAAGCGCACCACTGCGCGCTTCCTGGCGTTCGGCGTCAACGGCATCGCCGTGCTGCTGATGCTCGTCGTCTTCTCCGCGACGGCCGGCCTGACCGGCGCCGAGGTCGGCATCGCCGGCGGTTCGGCGGTCCTCGCGCAGCGGCTGCTCGAGGCGGTCTTCGGCGACCAGGCGGTGCGCACCCTGGCGGCCAAGGCACGCACCCGGCTGCTGACCCGCACCGAGGAGCTGTATGACGCCCAGCGGGCTCGCTTCGACGCCGCGCTCGCGCAGCTCGGCGGCGGTGGGACGAGCGCCGAGGAGCTCCGGGCCGCGGTCGAGCAGGTCAGGGCGGCGCGATGAGTCCGAAGAAGTCAGAGCAGGGGACCGGTGGCTGGGACGAGGTCACGACCCACGCCGAAGCCCTCGCGGAGGCGCTGCGCACCGGTGCGGGCCGGTTGCCCACGCACGCTGAGGAACGAGCCCAGCAGGTGCTGCAGAAGATCCCGGCGCGGCAGGCGATCGTCGGAGGTCGCACTGTTGTCGTGCTCGCCGGGGCCACCGGCAGTGGCAAGTCGAGCCTGTTCAATGCGCTTGTGGCAGAGCCGGTTTCACGGATCGGTGCACGTCGGCCCACCACGTCGGTGCCGACCGCGGCGATGTGGGGCGACGAACCGAGCGGGGAACTGCTCGACTGGTTGCAGGTCGGCACCCGACACCAGGTGCCGCGTGGCGCCCGGCGCGCGGACGCCCTCGACGGGTTGGTGCTGCTCGATCTGCCGGACTTCGACTCCCGCGTCGCGCAGCACCGTGCCGAGGCCGATCGGGTGATCGGGCTGGCGGACGTGCTCGTCTGGGTCACCGACCCGCAGAAGTACGCCGATGCCGTCCTGCACGACGACTACGTCAAGCAACTGGCGAGCCACAGCGCGGTCTCCCTGGTGGTGCTCAACCAGATCGACCGCCTCGGCCGCGCCGAGATCTCCCAGTGCGTCGAGGACCTGCAGCGGCTGCTCGCCGCCGACGGTCTCTCGGACGTGCCGGTCCTGACGACCTCGGCGGTGCGTGGTTACGGCGTCGACGATCTCGCCGGCACGATCTCCTCGGTGGTCCAGCAACGCAACGCGGCCGAGCAGCGGCTGCTCGCGGATGTGCGTGCGGCTGCGGTGTCGCTGCAGCCGGGTGTGGCTGCGCAGGAGGCCACGCTGCACGCCGACGACGGATCCGAGCTGACCGATGCGCTGTGCCGTGCGGCCGGCGTGCCGGCGGTGGTGGATGCGGTACGCCGTGACCACCTGATGCGGGCGGAGCAGCACGGTGGCTGGCCGTTCACCCGGTGGGTGCACCGGCTGCGGCCGCAACCGTTGCGCAGGCTGGGGCTCGACGAGGCCCACACCATGAACCGCTCCGGTGCCAAGCTCGCGCTCGGCCGGTCGTCGCTGCCACCTCCCGGTCCCGCCGCCCGGGCCGCCGTGGACCTGGCCGGTCGCCGGCTGGGCCGCCACGCCGCCGAAGGCCTGCCGGCCGCGTGGGCCGAGGCGGTCCAGGAGGCGGCCACCCCACCCGATGAGCGCTTGCACGACGCACTCGACCAGGCCGTCATCGGCACCGAACTGCACGGCCGGAAACCGGCCTGGTGGGCGGTGTCCTCGGCGCTGCAGTGGGTCTTCGCCGCCATCGCGCTGATCGGCCTGGTCTGGCTGATCCTGCTGGCGATCCTCGGTTTCGCGCACATCGACGCCGACTCGCCGACCTGGATCGGCCTGCCGATCCCGTTGCTGATGCTGGTCTTCGGCCTCCTCGCGGGCGTGCTGCTGGCGCTCATCGCGCGATGGACGGCGGCGCGTGGGGCGCGACGCCGCGCAGCGCAGGTCGGGTCGCGGTTGCGCGCCGCGATCGCCGTCGTCGGGGTCGAGCAGGTCATCGATCCCGTGGCTCACGTCCTGCAGGCACATCGCGACACGCGCGAGGCGCTGGCGGCCGCGGCGCGCTGAGCCCGGTCCACATCCCACCGAGCAGAGCACCGTCCTCCACAGCCCGCGGCGGAGCGTCTCGCCGGCGGCCCGTTCCTGGCCGGAGGCTGGCAGCCACTCGGTGCGGCAGACGCCACGCCGTTCGAACCAGCGTGAGGATGCGACATGAGCCAAACAAGTCTGACCATCCGCGGCAACCTGACCGCGAAGCCCGAGCGGATCACGGGCAGCAAGGGCGACTTCACGACCTTCCGGGTCGCGGTCAACGAGTCCTACTTCGACCAGGCCGTCGGCGGGTATGTCGATGGCCGGACCTCCTTCTTCCGGGTGGTCGCGTTCCGGCAGCTCGGCACCAACGTCTACAAGTCGCTGTCCAAGGGTGATGCCGTCGTGGTGACCGGCAAGCTGCGGATCAACCAGTGGGAGAGCGCGGCGGGCGACACGCGGTCGGCGCCGGAGATCGAGGCGTATGGCGTCGGCCCCGACCTGCGTTTCGGCATCGCGACCTACCAGCGCATCCCCAGCCAGCGGCAGCAGCAGGCCAGTTGGCGCAACCAGACCGCGGAGGCGCCCGCGGATCCCTGGGGCGGCGAGCAGGACGGCACCCCGGACGGGTCCGGCGACAGCGGATTCGTGCCGCGGGAGGACGGCGAGAGTGCGCCCATCCCGTCGAGCGGGCCGCTGCTGGAGCAGACCGGCTGAGGCCCCGCCCGGGGAGAGTTCGCTCACGCCGGACGGCGGTGGGGCGTCACGATTTCGGCCGGACGGCTTCGCCCCGATAGCCTGACCCGCATGCCCGAGTTCATCTACACCATGACCAAGGCGCGCAAGGCTGTCGGGGACAAGCTGATCCTCGATGACGTCAGCATGTCCTTCTACCCCGGCGCGAAGATCGGCGTCGTGGGACCCAACGGTGCCGGTAAGTCCACGATCCTGAAGATCATGGCCGGCCTCGACCAGCCCTCCAACGGTGAGGCCCGGCTGTCGCCCGGTTACAGCGTCGGCATCCTGTTGCAGGAGCCGCCGCTGAACGAGGAGAAGGACGTCCGCGGCAACGTCGAGGAGGGCCTCGGGCAGATCAAGGCCGACCTCGATCGCTTCAACGAGATCTCCGAGCAGATGTCGCAGCCGGACGCCGACTTCGACGCGCTGATGGCCGAGATGGGTCAGTTGCAGGAGAAGATCGACGCAGCCGACGCGTGGGATCTCGACTCCCAGCTGGAACAGGCGATGGACGCGCTGCAGTGCCCGCCCGGGGACGCCGACGTCACCGTGCTGTCCGGTGGTGAGCGGCGCCGCGTCGCCCTGTGCAAGCTGCTGCTGTCCAAGCCCGACCTGCTGCTGCTCGACGAGCCCACCAACCACCTGGACGCGGAGTCGGTCAACTGGCTGGAGCAGCACCTGGCGGCATACCCCGGCGCCGTGCTGGCCGTGACCCACGACCGCTACTTCCTGGACCACGTCGCCGGCTGGATCTGTGAGGTCGACCGTGGCCGGCTCTACCCCTACGAGGGCAACTACTCCACCTACCTGGAGAAGAAGCAGGAGCGGCTGCAGATCCAGGGCAAGAAGGACGCCAAGCTCGCCAAGCGGCTGAAGTCCGAGCTGGAGTGGGTCCGTTCCAACGCCAAGGCCCGGCAGACCAAGAGCAAGTCGCGGCTGGCCCGTTACGAGGAGATGGCGGCCGAGGCCGACCGCACCCGCAAGCTCGACTTCGAGGAGATCCAGATCCCGCCGGGCCCGCGGCTGGGCGCCCAGGTCATCGAGGTCAAGGACCTCACCAAGGGCTTCGGCGACCGGCCGCTCATCGACGGCCTGTCGTTCACGCTGCCGCGCAACGGCATCGTCGGCGTCATCGGACCGAACGGTGTCGGCAAGACCACGCTCTTCAAGACGATCGTCGGTCTGGAGGAGCCCGACAACGGCTCGGTCAAGGTCGGCGAGACCGTCGACATCTCGTATGTCGACCAGGGCCGTGCCGGCATCGACCCGAACAAGACGCTCTGGGAGGTCGTGTCCGATGGGCTCGACCACATCCAGGTCGGTCACGTCGAGATCCCTTCGCGCGCCTACGTCTCGCAGTTCGGCTTCAAGGGTCCCGACCAGCAGAAGAAGGCCGGTGTCCTCTCCGGTGGTGAGCGCAACCGGCTCAACCTGGCGCTCACCCTGAAGCAGGGCGGCAACCTGCTGCTGCTCGACGAGCCGACCAACGACCTGGACGTGGAGACCCTCGGCTCCCTGGAGAACGCGCTGCTCGACTTCCCGGGCTGCGCCGTGGTGATCAGCCACGACCGGTGGTTCCTCGACCGGGTCGCGACGCACATCCTGGCGTACGAGGGCACCGACGAGGAGCCCGCCAACTGGTACTGGTTCGAGGGCAACTTCCAGTCCTACGAGGAGAACAAGGTCGAGCGGCTCGGCGCCGACGCCGCGCGCCCGCACCGCGTCACCCACCGCCGCCTCACCCGCGACTGACCCCTCCGCTCCCCACACGCCGAGGGGCTCACCAATCGCCGACAGGCCCAGAAATACCGGCTCACGAGCGCCCGAAATGCCCGTCCAACTGGGCCTTTCGGTGCGTTTGTGAGCCTCTCGGTGAATGTGGTCTGCGGTGCGTTTGTGAGCCTCTCGGTGAATGGGGTCTGCGGTGCGGCGAGGGCTGGCGGGTTCAACCGGAGCTCAGGCACCGCTTTCCGGCGCGACCGAGTGGTATGCCGCACGCCATACCGAGGGGCTCACCAATCGCCGACAGGCCCAGAAATACCGGCTCACGAGCGCCCGAAATGCCCGTCCAACTGGGCCTTTCGGTGCGTTTGTGAGCCTCTCGGTGAATGGGGTCTGCGGTGCGGGGAGGGCTGGCGGGTTCTACCGGGGGTCAGGCGTTGTCGCGGGCGGCGAGCTCGGCGTCCGACATCAGCACGCAGAACTCGTTGCCCTCGGGGTCGGCGAGGACGGCCCAGCCGCGGTCGGGCCGGCGCAGGTCGTTGACCATGGTGGCGCCGAGGCCGAGGAGTCGGTCGACCTCCTCGTCACGCGTCAGGTCGGTGGAGCGCAGGCAGAAGTGCACGCGGTTCTTGATGGTCTTGGGTTCGGGGACCTTGAGGAACAACAGGAAGGTGTTGTTCGGACCGATCAGCCCGGCCTCCTCGTCGCCCGGCCGGGACGGGTCGTCGTCCTCCAGGTGGTAGTCGCCGAGGACCTGGCTCCACCACATCATCTGGGCGTAGGGGTCGGCGGCGTCGAAACAGAAATTGGCGGCTCGTGAAGTCATGCGTCACATCGTGACCGCCGGCACCGACACGCGGCAACGTCTTTTGCCCGCGCCCGGTCAGCCCACGCGATGCCGCAGCCGGTGCTGAAGATTCGCCTTCACCATCGGCCAGGTGCGCGCCACAATGCTGTACTGCGCGGTGTCCCGCACCACGCCCTGATCGTCGATCGAGTCGGCCCGCAGGATGCCCTCGAGCTCGGCGCCGAGCCGCTCGATCGCGGCGCGGGACTGCAGGTTCATCTTGTGGGTGCGGAAGCGCACGGCCTCGACCCGCCACACCTGGAACGCATGGGTCATCATCAGCAGCTTGCTCTCGGCGTTGGTCCCGGTGCCGTGGGTGGACTCGCGGTTCCAGGTCGACCCGATCTCGACGCGTGGCACCGACGGCACGATGTCCATGAAGGTCGTCATACCCAGCACCGCGTCGTCGGCCACCCGGACGGCGGTGAACGGCTGCATCGTGCCCGCGTCCTGCAGGCCGAGCCGGCGGTCGATCTCCGCGTGCATGCCGTCCGGCCGCGGCACCGAGGTGTACCAGCGGTCCCACATCTGACCGTCGCTCGCGGCCTCGACCAGGCCGTCGTGGTGGTCGTGGCTCAGCGGCTCGAGCCGGACCAGGGAACCGGTGAGAGTGACCGGGGTGAGCGGCAACGGGATCGTCATACCCCGAATCTCAGCACACCCGCCCGGTCCGGTTCACTCGGCCGTCGCGGTGACCGCCCCGGGCGCCGTGGGTGCTGCCGGTGACGACGTGCCGGTGGAGGTCGACACCGTGGTCTTGGTGTCGTCGAAGACCAGCATGCTCCCGCCGTAGCACGCGACCCACACCTGATGCGTCGCGTCGTCGTAGGTGATGCCGATCGGCGCCGGGTCCGTCGGCACCCGTTGCACCACCTTCATGTCGGAGGTGGTGATCTTGCTCGCGGACTTGCCGAAGTAGTTCACGACATACAGCGCCGTGCCGTCCTGCGAGATGCTCATGCTGCGCGGCTCGGGTCCCGAAACCACCTGGGAGACGACCTTGTCCGTGCTCGTGTCGATCTTGTAGACCGTGTTGGTGCCACTGGCCGCGAGGTAGAGCCACTTGCTGTCCGGCGACAGGACCAGGTGCCGGGGACGGTTGACCGTCATGATCACATGGTGCTCGCCGGTGTCGAGGTTGACCCGGAAGACCTTGTTGCCGTACATCGCGGCGACGTAGGCAGTCTTGTTGTCGGGCATGATGACGATGCCGCGTGGCTGCGCCGCCAGCTTGATCACCTTGACCTGCTTGGCCTTCGCCCGGTCGATGATGCTGATGGTGAAGTCACACCAGTTGCTGATCACGACTTTCTTCTGATCCGGTGTGAGCGCAACGAATTTCGGCACCGCACCGACTTCGATCGCCTGGTCCCACTTCATCGTGGCGGCATTGAAGCGATAGACGAAGCCGCGGTCGAAGCCGCTCTTCGGGGAGCACTCGTCGGTCGCGTAACCCTTGAAACCCGGGCCGCTCATCACGTAGTTGGACACGTAGGCGTACTTCGCGTCCTTGGTCCACGCCGCCTCGACCGGCCCGCCCTTGGAGATGCCCTTGTGTCCGGCGAAACCGTACTTGGACAGGTCGATCGAGTCGGGCAGTCGCTTGACGAGTTCGTGGGTCCTGCTGTTGTAGACGGTGATCGAGTGGCTGTAGATCATGTTGTTGGCCAGCACCAGGCCGTGCTCGCTGGCGTCGACGGACTTGGGGGTGATGCCCCCGGTGAACCGGTCGATCCGCTCCAGTCTGGTGTCGGCGGACGGCACACGCTGGGTGACCTTCGGTGTCGGGGTCGGCGCCGTGCTGATGGAGGTGGCGGTGGCTGTCGGGTTCGCGGTCGCCGGGGTGCCCGCGGTCGTCACGGCCTCCGCCCGGGCATTGTCCGGCCGGAAGGCCCGCCACGCCCCGATCGCCGAGGCGGACAGCGCCACACAGACGATCGCGAGAATGGCAAGTGCAGTGCGCCGACGGCGCACATAGACCTGCTCCTGCCTCCAGTGGGTTCGCTCACCCATGCCACGAGAGTATGGCGTGGGTGGCCGGATCCGCGGCACATTCGCCCCGAGCGGCGCGGCGTGACGGTTTCACCCGGCCGGTTTTCGCGCCCGCAACCAGAACCGTTTGCGGGTGGCGCGCAACGGCCGCTCCGTCGCCGGCCCCGTGGCGTGCAGCGCGAGCAGCACGTCGGCGTAGCGCTCGACGCTGAAGTCCTCCGGCACGTCCCACGGCACCAGTTGCACGTAGGCGATCAGCGCCGCGACGTCGTCGAAGACGTAGTGCCCGGCGGTCTCGGCGCCGTCGACGACCTCGAAACCCACGGCAGTCAGGTCGTCGCGGAATTGCCGGTAGTTGACCTGTGGCGCGTTCGGCGGCATACCGAAAGCACTTCGTATCTCACCGAACTCGTCACCACCGACCTGTTGGGTGAGGAACGTCCCTCCCGGGCTGAGCACGCGGAGGACCTCGTCCTGCCGGTACCCCTCGTGGCGGTTCAACACCAGGTCGAACGACGCATCCGAGAAGGGGAGCAGGTCGCCCCTGCTGCCCGGGTCGCCGTCGGCGCCCACCACACCCACGTCGTATGACGCCAGCAGCTTCCCGGCGACGCCGATGTTCGGCCGCCAGCCCTCCATCGCGACGGTGTGCTCCGGCAGCACGTCGGCGAAGCGCGCAAGGAACTCCCCGCCACCGGTACCCATGTCGAGCACCCGTGTGGCCCGGGTGAGCGCGGCTCGCCATACAGCAACGAGGTCCCAGGGCTCGGAGTCCTCGTGCATCCGCCCGTCGAGCGAGCTGAAGTCCCAGCCCTCCGGCTGATCCCGTTCCTCTGCGGCCCAGGCCGCGAGCAGCTTCCCCTGATCGGTCATCACTGCTCCTTGACGCGCACCATGCCTTCCTGCGCGACCGAGCAGATGAGCGTGCCGTCCAGGGAGAAGATCTTGCCGAGGCCCAGCCCGCGGCCGCCGGACGCGGACGGGGACTCCTCCTCGTAGAGCACCCACTCGTCGATGCGGCCGGGCCGGTGGAACCACATGGCGTGGTCCAGGCTGGCCGGACGCAGCCGGGGGTTGGCCCAGACGAGCCCGTGGCGGCGCAGGATCGACTCCAACAGCGTGTAGTCGGAGGCGTAGGCGAGCACGGCCGCGTGCAACAACGGGTCGTCGGGCAGCGTGTCGACCGCCTTCATCCAGACGTTCTGGTGTGCCGCGTGCTGGCGGCCGGGAACCAGGTAAATCGCGCCCTCGACGGTCCGCACGTCCAGCGCGCGACGCGTCCAGTGTTCGACCGCGGGGTGCTCGACGCCGGCGAGTTCCTCCGCCGTGGTCCGGACCCGGTCCGGGTCCGGGACCGAGGGCATCGCCGCCTGGTGGTCCAGCCCCTCGGCCGCCTCCTGGAAGGACAGCGTCGCCGAGAGGATGGTCTTGCCGTACTGCATCGCGTAGACCCGGCGGACCGAGAAGGAGTTGCCGTCGCGCAGGTTCTCGACCCCGAACTCGATGGGATGCTCGGAGTCGCCCGGGCGGATGAAGTAGGCGTGCAGTGAGTGGATCGCGCGACTGGTCAACCCGGCCGAGGCGACGGTGCGTCCGGCGGCGATCACGCTCTGCGCGAGCACCTGGCCGCCGAAGGCGCGCCCGTGCGGTGTGACCTGGCTGCGCCCGGTGAACAGCTGCAGCCTCCGCTCCGACAGGTCCATCTCGGGTGCGTTGTCGGGTGCATCGATCACCGAGCTGGACCGAGCCTCGCCCACGGGGCGCAGATCGAGCACGTCGAGCAGGTCCTCGGTGGGCGAGGACTGGGCGGTTCCGTCGTCAGAGGTCACCGGGTGAGCGTATCGACCGACCTGGGACGATGTCGGCATGCCTGCCCGCCCGTATTACATCGACATTCCCGTCCGCTGGTCCGACATGGACGCGCTGGGCCATGTCAACAACGTGCAGTTCCTGCGGTTGCTCGAGGAAGCCCGGGTTCTCGGGATGGCCGAGTGGTTCACCGGGATGAAGACCGGCCCCGACGGCCGCCCGCCACTGCTGGTGGCCAGGGCCGAGATCGACTACCTGCGGCAGCTGCACTGGCGTGCGGAGCCGGTCGTGGTCGCGATCTGGGTGTCGAACATGGCGGGGGCCTCGTTCGACACGAGCTACGAGGTCCGTGCCGGCCGGGATCCGGACTCGGAGGTGTATGCCGTGGCCGAGACGACCCAGGTGGTCTTCGACATGAAGACCCAGCGCCCGGTGCGCATCGCCCCGGAGCACCGTGAGGTGTTGCACCGCTACGCCGGCGAACCGGTGCGCATGAAGCGCCGCCCCAAGGGGCACCGGTGATCCTGCGGCTGGCCGACGCCGACACCCGTGCGGACCTGGCGACGTACGTCGCACGCGCGCGGCAACTGGACTCCGACGGTGCCATGCGCTTGCAGTCCGTCGGCGGCGCGCTCGCGGCGTGGGTGGGTGTGCTGCCCGGGCATGGGCTGACCCGCGAGGGTATGACGCTCGGGCTGCGCGTCCTGCCGCTGGCCGAGCCGGCCGGGCTGGACGTCGTGGTCCCGATGGCCGGGCTCGCCGACCGTTTCGCGCGTGAACCGCACGGTGCCGAGTTGTCGGTGCCGCCGACCGAGGTGCGTGCCGCCTGGGCGTCGGTGTCACCGCCGCAGGGCGGGTGGCAGCAGGTGGGTGAGATCTCCGTCGCGACGATGAACGAGGTCGCGACCTCCGGCATCGCCGAGATCACCGCGTCGGCACCCGAGGGGTCCGGCGCGCACGCCGTCGACGCACTGCGCAGCTTCGTGTGGTCGCGCCCGATGCCGCCGACCGAGAGCCTGGAGGGCCTGCCCTCCGGGGTGGCATTCGCCTGCTACGCCTTGGGATTCGCGGTCGGGGAGACCGCCCTGGTGTTCGCTTCCGGCACGTGGCATCGGGTGACCACCCCGGTCGGGCACGTCCTCATCCGGTGACCAGAGTCAGCGGTGGCGGTCTCGAGGGGTGTGGTGGCCTCGACAGGCTCGGCCGCCTCGATGGGCGAGGTGACCTCGACAAGCTCGGCCGCCTCGACGCGCGGCCGCCTCGACGCGGTCGGGTGCGTCAGAGGCGTAGCCAGACCGCGGTGTCCGTGGGGAGCACTCGCGGGTCGAGTGGCCGGGGGAGCGAAGCGGAGGAGGCTGTATCGAGACCCTGCTCGCTGCCGACGAGAACCTCTGCGGCAGAGGGCAATTCGACATCGGCGGTGCCGAGGTTGAGGATGACCCGCACCGTGTCGGCGCCGCTGGCGACGTCGTAGGCGACCACGTCGGGTCCGAGGTCGACCGCGGTCAGCGATCCCTCGCCCAGATCGAGTTCGCGGCGGACGCGCAGTAGCGTCCGGTACAGCTCCAGCGTCGAGCCCGCGACGCCCTCCTGCTGGTCGACGGCGAGGGCGCCGTACGACTCGGGCTGGGGGAGCCAGGGCTGCTGTTCAGAGCCGAATCCGTAGGCAGGGGAGTCCTTTTCCCACGGCATCGGGATGCGGCAGCCGTCGCGACCGGCGTCCTTGTGCCCGGTCCGCTCGTATGCCGGGTCCTGACGCACCTCGTTCGGCAGCGTCGTGTGATCGGGCAGTCCGAGCTCTTCCCCGTAGTAGAGGTAGGCGCCGCCGGGCAGCGCCAGCATCAGCGTGGTGGCGGCGCGGGCCCGCCGCAGACCCAACTCGGCGTCGGGCTGCGGGTCGGTGGCGAAGATGCCGTTCGGGCGTGGTTCGCCGACCGGAAGGGCGAGCCGGGTGGCGTGCCGGACCACATCGTGGTTGGACAGCACCCAGGTCGTCGGTGCCCCGACCTGGTCGTTGGCGCGGTAGGAGCGGTCGATCGACTCGATCAGGTCGGCCGCGCGCCACGGCGTGGTGAGGAAGTCGAAGTTGAACGACTGCTGGAACTCGTCGCTGCGCACGTAGCGGGCGGCCCGCTCCGGCGGCTCCACCCACGCCTCCGCGCACATCGCGCGCTGGCCCGGGTAGGAGTCGAGGATCTTGCGCCAGTCGCGGTAGATCTCGTGGACGCCGTCCTGGTCCCACATCGGTGGCGGCGTCCGCTCCTCGGTCATGTCGAGCATGTTCATCGGACCTTCCCAGTCCGGCAGGCCGTGCGCCTTGATGAGTCCGTGCGCGACGTCGACCCGGAAGCCGTCGACGCCGCGGTCCAGCCAGAACCGCAGGATGTCCTCGAATTCGCTTCGTACGACTGGGTTCTCCCAGTTGAGGTCGGGCTGTTTGGTGTCGAACAGGTGCAGGTACCACTGACCCGGTGTGCCGTCCTGCTCGGTGACCCGGGTCCACGCCGGACCGCCGAAGACGCTCTGCCAGTCGTTCGGCGGCTCCTCACCACCGGCGCCGGTGCCCTCGCGGAACACGTAGCGGTCGCGCTCGGGTGACCCGGGTGCTGCGGCCAGCGCAGCCTGGAACCACACGTGCTCGTCGGAGGTGTGGTTGGGGACGAGGTCGACGACCACCCGCAACTGGTTCGCGTGCGCGACCCGGATCAGCTCGTCGGCGTCGGTGAGGGTGCCGAAGAGTGCGTCGACGTTGCGGTAGTCGGCCACGTCGTACCCGGCGTCGGCCTGCGGCGAGGTGTAGAACGGCGACAGCCAGATGGCGTCGACGCCGAGGGCGCGCAGGTAGGGCAGATGTCCGGTGATGCCCGGCAGATCGCCGATGCCGTTGCCGTCACCGTCCGCCCAGGAGCGCGGGTAGATCTGGTAGATCACGGCGCTGCGCCACCATTCGCCGTTCGGGTGGCAAGGGTGCACGAGGTGTGAGGTGTTGGTCGAAACGGTCACCCGCACAAGTGTGCCGATTGCGCCCGCAAAACGCACATCGTCCTCAGCCGGGTTGTTCGCCCCCGCCCAGCAGCGTGGCCTTGATCTCGGTCTTGAGCACCTTGCCCACCCTGGACCGGGGCAGGTCCGCCCAGACCAGGACCTCCTTGGGGGCCTTCACACTCCCGATCCGGGACTTGACGTGCGCGACCACCTGCTCCGGGTCGGGGTGGCGGCCCGGGCGCGACTGGACGACGGCGACGACACGTTCGCCCCACTTGTCGTCGGGGAGGCCGATGACCGCGCAGTCCTGGACGTCCGGGTGCGACAGCGCGGCCTGCTCCACCTCGGTGGAGTAGACGTTGAAGCCGCCGGTGATGATCATGTCCTTGGCCCGGTCGACGACGTAGAGGAAGTTGTCGTCGTCGAGGTAGCCGATGTCGCCGGTGTGGTGCCAGCCGAACCGGGATGCCGTGGCGTTCTCCTCGTCGTTCTTGTAGTAGCCGGGCATGACGAGCGAGCCGCGCACCACGATCTCGCCGTGCTCGCCCGGGGCGAGCAGCGCGCCGTCGGCCCCCATGATCGCGACGGTGGTCAGCGGTGACGGCCGGCCGGCGGAGGACAGCCGGTCGACGGCCGGCGAACCGTCGGGGTTGAAGTGGTCGGCCGGTGCCATCGTCGAGATCATCATCGGCGCCTCGGTCTGCCCGAAGAGCTGGGCCATCACCGGACCGATCCGCTGGATCGCCTCGGTCAGTCTCGCGACCGACATGGGTGCGGCGCCATACCAGAAGCACTGCAACGACGACAGATCCGTGGTTTCGAGGGCGTCGTGGGCGAGCACCATGTAGATCACCGTCGGCGGCAGGAAGGTGTGCGTGACCCGGTGTTGCTCGATCAGTTTCAGGAACCGCCCGACGTCCGGGGCGCGCATGATGACGATCTCGCCGCCGTACGCCATGATCGGGAAGCACAGGACTCCGGCGGCGTGTGTGAGCGGCGCGAGCGCGAGATACACCGGACGTCCGGCGAACGGGTAGCTCATCAACGTGATGGCGGTCATCGCCTCCAGATTGCTGCCCTGCAGCATGACGCCCTTCGGGCGCCCGGAGGTGCCGCCGGTGCCGACGATCATCGCGAGATCGTCGACCGCGGGTTCGTCGATGTCGGTCGATGACGTTGCGGCATCGAGGAATTCGTGCCAGCTCAACGAACCTGCGGTCTCCGTGCCCCCTGGCTGCCCGAGCCGCACCCAGGTGTGCACGTGCGGCAGCTCCGGCTTGATGGCCGACACCAACGACCCGTAGTCGGGGGCGTAGACGACCACCGAACAGTCGAACAGGTCCAGCAGCTCCCGGTTCTCGCCGGCTTCGTTGCGCGGGTTGATCGGGCACCACACCGCTCCGGCGCGGCTGATCCCGAAGACGCAGGTGAACGCCACCGGGTCGTTGCCGGAGATGATCGCCACCTTGTCCCCGGGGCGAACACCGCACGCGCTCAACGCATTCGCGATCCGCCCGGCGAGTGCGCGCACATCGCCGTACGTCAGCGTCTCGCCGTCCGTCGTGAGGCAGGGCGCGTCGGGGGCGATGGAGAAGCCCTTGTCGAGATAGTCGACCAGCCGCATGTGCCGGCCTCAGTCGTGGACGGTCAGGATGGGCTCGGACACCAACCCGAACGTGCGCAGCACGCCCAGCAGTTCACGATGCCCGAACGCCTGGCACCCCGAGGCGAACCCGGCGCGCCGCGGTGGTTGCTGCAGCAGGCTGTACGCCGCATAGGCCTGCAGCAGACCGGTCTGCTTGTAGTTGCTGTTGCCGTGTATGACGCAGTGCGCGCGACCGAGCGGACCGGACGCGTGCACCGAGTCCAGCGACTTGTTGATGCGCGGGTTCTCCCGGGGTGGCATCTGGTCCATCACCTGACGCGCCGTCGCGGTCAGCGCGGCATCGCGGTCCTCGGGTGTCATGTCCTTGGTCGCCTCCAGCGCCGCCGCCACGATCTGCGGTACGCCGTGCATCAGCGCCGCGTTGAAGACCCCGCCCTGCGCCTTGCAGTTGGCGACCCGCGGGTCCCGCCGGAACCACACCGGGTGCGAGGTGCCGCCCCACGGCAGCGACTGTGCGAGTTCGTGCTGCCCGGGGACCACCAACGGCACCAGCCCCTGGTCGGGATCGAACTCCACGAAGGTGTTCTGCTCCAGGTAGTAGGCGTTGCTGGTCGCGGCGTTGACCAGGATCGTGCGGGTCGAGGCGATCGTCGGGCTGCCGCCCCAGAAGACCGCGATGTCGAGGGTGTCCAGACCCGGCTTCTCCAGCGCGATCTGCGCTGCGATCTCACCGGTCGTGTACATCTGGGCGACGCCGGGGGCCAGGAGCAGCCCCTTCTCGCGGAACTGCTCGCCGTACTCGTCGTCGCAGGTCACCAACCAGTCCTGCTCACCGGAGGTGTCCAGGTAGTGCAGCCCTGCGGCGACGGCTGCCTGCACGACCTCGGGGCCGAGATCGCTGAACGGCCCGACAGTGTTGCACACCACCGAGGACCCGGAGAACAGCTCGGTGAGGGCCTCGGTCGTGTGCTCCACCGTGCGCACCTCGTAGTCCGCCGTCTCGATGCCGGCGACGTGCGCGGTCATCGAATCGGTGAGCTTCTCCTCGCTGCGGCCGGCCGCGATGAAGGGGACGCCGTACTCGCGCAGGTATTCGCAGACGAGGCGGCCGGTGTAGCCGCTGGCTCCGTAGACGACGACGGGGCGCTGATCAGTCATGAGGCTGGCCTTTCGATCGGAACTGGTTGGTGGGTATGGCGATCCGGGCGTCACATGCCCATGCCGCCGTCGACGGCGAGCCCCGCGCCGGTCACGAACCGCGCGGCGTCGGAGCCAGGAAGACGACCGCATCGGCCATGTCCTCGGGCGTGCCCAGCCGCCCGGACGGGGTCTGTTCGACGACCGCGCCCACGGCCGCGTCCGGGCTCTCGAACAGGCCGATCCGGGCCACGTCGTTGGCCAGCCCGGCGCCCATCTCGGTGGGCACGAGACCGGGGTAGATGCAGTTGACCCGCACGCCGTACCCGAGTTTGCCGGCCTCCATCGCCGCGACGCGGGTCATCCGGTCGACCGCCGACTTGGTGGCGGAGTAGATGCCGATGCCCGGGAACGCGATGGTTTCGGCCACCGAGGCGATGTTGACGATCGAGCCACCGGCGCCGGCGGCTCCCTCCGGCCGCATCGCGCGCAGGCCGTGCTTGATGCCGAGTGCGGTGCCCAGCACGTTGACCTCGAGCATCCGGTGGATCTGGTCGGCGTCCAGGTCCACGAAGAGACTGGTGATCTCCACCCCGGCGTTGTTGACCAGCACGTCGAGGCCGCCGAGGGTCCGGACGGCAGCGTCGATCGCAGCCGCCCACGAGTCGTCATCGGTGACGTCCAGTCGGACGAACGACACGTCGCCGCCTCCCGTGCTGAGCCGCTGCGCCGTTTCGGTCCCCAACTCCTCGAGCACGTCGGCGATCACCACGGAGGCACCCGCCGCGGCGAGCGCGCTCGCCATCGCCTCGCCCAGCCCGCGGGCCCCGCCGGTCACCAGTGCCTTGCGTCCGGTCAGCTCGAATGCGCTCATGCTCGTCTCCTTCGACGTCGGATTCCGGGCCGGATGCCGCGCGGTGCGGACCTGGCAGGAGCAGCCGCGGAACGGTGCCCGACCCATCCTGTGTCCAATTCTTGACGTACGTCAAGAAAAAATTGGACACTTGCATATAGAAGCGCCGTCCGGCCGCGCGGTCGCCGACTGTGAGATCGTGACTGCGGACGGCAGCGGACGGACACCTGGAGGTCGTGATGGGCAGAACAGCGCCGGCGATGGCCAAGGTTCCCCGTGAGGAGAAGATCCAGCGGCGGCGCGACGAGTTGGCGGACGCTGCGCTCATCACGTTGGGGGAGTTGGGTTTCGCCCGCACGAGCCTGCGTGACATCGCCGAGAACAGTGAGCTGTCGCACGGCGTCGTGCACTACTACTTCAACGACAAGCTCGAGCTGCTCGGGTACTGCGTGCGGCGCTACAAGGAGCAGTGCGCGACCCGGTATGACGAGCTCGTCGCGTCCGCGAGCTCCCCGCTGGAGTTGCGTTACGGTTTCGCCGCCGCGATGCGCCAGACGCTCCTGGAGGACACCGCGATGCACCGGCTCTGGTATGACATGCGCGCCCAGTCGATGTTCGAACCCGCCCTGCGGGACGACGTGCGCGCGATCGACGAGCGGCTGCAGCAGATGATCTGGGCGATCGTCTCCCGCTACGGGGAGCTACGGAAGGCGCCGGTGCGGGTCAGCCCCCTGCTGGCCTACGTGGCCTTCGACGGGCTCTTCGACGACTGCCTCGTCCGCTATCACGCCGGCGACGACGAGGCGCCACAACAGCTCCAGGAGCAGGCGACCGCGCTGCTCGAACAACTCGTGAAATAGCCCGCGGCCGACCCGCGTCGTGACACAGCCTGGCGACCGGCGCGCGGTGCTACTTCTTCTGCCAGGTCAGCATCGCCTGCCACGGCCCGGTCGCGCCGACCGCCCGGATCGTGATGAGGGCGCTCGCACCGGGGTTCGGCCCGGCGATCATGGCGGGGGCGGCGGCCAGGTTGCTCCGTGCACTGTCCGGCCAGTAGTCGTACCAGGTGCCCCTCACCTCCGGTTCGGGGCCGGGAGGCAGCCACCCCCACGAGCCTCCGGAGTCGGCTGCGGCTTCGCCGGTGTAGTCGAGACGCTGGGCCTTGCCGTCGACGAGCACCTGGAACCGTCCGGTGCTGCTGGGGGCGACGGACAGTTGCGCACCGCGAAGCACGGACGCCGGAACCCGTACCCGCTTGCTGGCCGACACGGCGCCGGTTCCGGCGAAGCGCGCATCGAACTCTCCGGGTGAGATCGCAGTCAGCGCATTGGGTTTCGCGGTCAGGTTGTGTGTCTTGGCCGGGTAACTCTCCCAGTCGACCTGGGTGTAGATCGCAATGGGCGACTGCGACCGCTTCGGCACGCCGCTGGTCGCGATCCAGAGCTTCTGTCCCTCGCCCGGCTTGACCGCGCCGAGCATGGACTCCACCATCGGATCGCACGTCGCGAACGCATCGGCGCTCCCGCGGAGCTGGGTCATCGCCGCGGACTCCGCCTCCCGCTGGGCGGCGGTGAGCGTGCCGGTGACGAGCGTGTGGTCGCAGGCGATGTAAACGGCCGATCCCACCGCGGGGAACGTGACCTCCACCGCCTTGCTCGACCGGCCCGCCGAGTTGGGGTCGGCGACCTTCTGGATCGGTACCTCGACGATGTCGGTCAGCTTCAGGCCGTGCGTGTACTCCGCGTAGTGAGTGTGGAACTTCTTGTTCAACTGCGCTGGGGTCAGTGCTTTTTCGTCCCCGATGCCGTGTATGCCGACAACGGTCACCACCGCCATCAGCACTGCGGCGGCACCGGCGACGACCGCCGTGCGGACCCTGCGGCTGTGCGCCCGCTTGTGCTCGGCACCCGCGACCAGGGCGGCGGGATCCGGCAGCGCCACGTCGTCGGCATACGACTGCATCGCCGCGCGTAGTTCATCGGTCGTAAAGCTCATGACTGCCTCTCCGCGCGATCCGCGATGTCGCTGCTGACCCGCAGCGCCGCCAGTCCGCGCGACGCGTGTGACTTGACCGTGCCGGTGCTGATGCCCAGCGCCGCGGCGATGTCGGCCTCGCTGTAGTCGTGGAAGTAGCGCAGCACGATCACCGCGCGCTGCTTGCGCGGAAGCCCCGCCAGGGCACGCATCAGGTCCTCGCGTGCCGCGACGGTGTCGGTGCCGTCCGGGTGCGGTCGCTCGGGCAGGGTCTCGGTCGCGATCTCCCCGCGCCACTTGCGCCGCCAGCCGCGGGCGAACTCGTGCACGATGATCTTGCGCACGTAGGCCTCGTGCTGCTCGGTGCGCTCCCATTTCGGCCACGCCTTGGCCAGCGCGGTCTGCACCAGATCCTCGGCCGCCGCATGGTCGTGGGTGAGCAACGTCGCGGTCCGCACGAGCGACGGGCCCCGCGCAGCGACGAAGTCGCTGAAGCCGGGCGGTTCGCGGGTTCCCCTGGTCATGTCCTGTCAGAGCCCCTGACGCGGCGGTTCGGTTGTCAGCGACAGGGTGTCAGTCGTCCCAGCTGTTCACCAGCGAGTAGGCCGCGCGGGTCAGGTAGTCACGCAGCATCCCGTCGTGCTGCTCGTCCAGGTCCAGGGTGTCGACGGCGTTCAGCATGTGCAGCAACCAGCGGTCCCGCTGTGCCGGGGTGACGGCGTAGGGGACGTGCCGCATCCGCAGCCGCGGGTGGCCACGGCGCTCGCTGTAGGTGGTCGGGCCACCCCAGTACTGCTCCAGGAACATCCGCAGCCGGTCCTCGGCCGGACCGAGGTCCTCCTCGGGGTAGATCGCCTTCAGCGGCGGGTCGCCCGCGACCCCGAGGTAGAACTCGTGCACCAGCTTCTGGAAGGTCTCGTGCCCCCCGACTTCGTCGTAGAACGTGGTCACCCCCAGATCCTCTCAGGTGGCGTTCGGGCTGCTGTACGGCGGCAGCTGCGGCCCTCGCACCCCGGCCCGGTCGAGCGCCAGCTTCGCCTGTTCCCGGATCTCGCGGGCCACGGCATACTGTTCGTTCGGGACGGAGGTGGCGACGACGCGCAGCGTGACCATGCCGCCCGACATCGACTCGACGCCGGCGACGACCGGCTCCTCCAGCAGCTTCTCGTGCCACGGGGACCGGTCGTGCACCTGGGCCACGACGGTGCGCAGCACCTGCAGGGCGGTCTCGACGGACTGGTCGCTGCCGATCGGGATGTCGATGAAGATCGACGCGTAACCCTGGGACTTGTTGCCGACGCGCAGGATCTCGCCGTTGCGGACGTACCAGACGACCCCCTGGGCGTCGCGGACCCGCGTCACGCGCAGCGTGACCTCCTCCACGGTCCCGATCGCCTGCCCGGTGTCGATGACGTCACCCACGCCGTACTGGTCCTCCATGATCATGAAGATCCCGGAGAGGAAGTCCTTGACCAGGCTCTGCGCCCCGAAACCGAGCGCGACCCCGCCGACTCCGGCGGATGCGAGGAGCGGGGCCAGCGGCACACCGAGTCGACCCATCACGGTGAGGCCGGCGATGCCGAAGATGAGGATCGTGGAGATCGACCGCAGGATCGAACCCATCGTGGCGGCCCGTTGTTTGCGCCGCTCGGAGTCCAGGCCCGCGGCTTCGCGGAGCACGCGGCCGGCGCGACTCACCCGGGCCGGGTTCTGCCGGTGTTCCATCGCGTGGACGGCGCGATCGATGGCGCGGACGACGATCCAGCGCAGCACGACGGCGCCGAGGATGATGCAGACGACCATCAGCGGGGCGCCGACGGCCCACTGGAGGGTCGATTCGCTGTCCGTGGCGGCAGGTGCAAGCGACATGTGCCCATCATGACGGCCGGGCATCCCAGTGACGCAAATCGGCTCTGACAGACTGCTGCCATGCCCGAAGCCCCCTCCGAATCACTCGCTCGCCTCGCACGCGCCCACGGTGTTGCGACCGAATATTGGGACTGGCGTGGCAACCACGTCGTGGTCGGTGCCGACACGATCGTTGCGGTGCTGGCCGCGCTGGACGTCGACGCGAGCGACGCGCCCGCCATCGAGCAGGCGCTGGTGGACCAGGAGCTGGAGTCCTGGCGCCGGGTGCTGCCGCCCGTCATCGTCATGCGCGAGGGCTGGACGCCGTGGGTGCCGGTGCACGTCCCCGAGGGCGAGGACTCGGTCGATGCGCGAGTCACGTTGGAAAACGGCGTGGTTCGCGACCTGCGTCCCATCGACCAGCCGCCCGGGTCGCGTGAGGTCGACGGCGTCCTGACCGCGGAGTTCAACGTCGAACTGCCCGGTGACCTCCCGCTCGGCTACCACGAGCTGGAGGTCACGTATGACGCCGGCCGGACCGTGCGCACCACGGTCATCGTGACGCCCGAGCGGCTCGCGCTGCCGGCAGCGCTGGAGCACGACCGGGCCTGGGGCCTGACGGCACAGCTGTATTCGCTGCGCTCGGAACGGTCCTGGGGTCTCGGCGACGTCGCGGACCTGGCCGAGCTCGGGACCTGGGCGGTGCGTCAGGGTGCCGACTTCGTGCTGATCAATCCCGTGCACGCCGCGGAACCCGTGCCGCCGCTGGAGCCCTCGCCATACCTGCCCACCTCCCGCAGGTTCGTCAACCCGGGTTACATCCGCGTCGAGGAGGTGCCCGAACTCGGCTACCTGTCCGCGGCGCAGCACCAGCTCGTCGAGTGGCACAGCGACGACGCCCGCCGGCTGAACAAGCTGGATCATCTGGACCGCGACGGCAGCTGGCAGTCCAAGCGGGCCGCGCTGCGGATGATCTTCCGCACCGAGAGCACCCATCGGCGGCGCCGCGACCTGGAGAGCTTCGTCGAGCGGGAAGGGCAGGCGCTGCTGGACTTCGCGACCTGGTGCGCGATCGCCGCCGACCGCGGGCCGGACTGGAAGAGCTGGCCGGAGGAACTGCGCGATCCGCGCACCGACGCGGTTGCCGCGGAGCGAACGCGGCTCGGTGAGGACGTCGACTTCTACTGCTGGTTGCAATGGGTGGTGCAGTCGCAGTTCCTCGACGCGCAGCGGGAGTTGCGGGCCGCCGGTATGTCGATCGGCGTCATCCACGACCTGGCGGTCGGCGTCCACTCCGAGGGCGCGGACGCGTGGGCGTTGCGGGATGTGCTCGCCGAGGGGATCGAGGTCGGCGCACCACCGGACGACTACAACCAGCTCGGGCAGGGCTGGAGTCAGCCGCCGTGGCGGCCGGACCGGTTGGCCGAGAGCGGTTACGCGCCGTACCGCGACATGCTCCGGACCGTGCTGCGGATGGCGGGCGGGCTGCGTGTCGACCACGTGCTCGGCCTGTTCCGGTTGTGGTGGGTGCCCGCGGGCAAGAAGCCGCTGGAAGGCACCTACGTGCGCTACGACCACGAGGCGATGGTCGGCATCCTCGCGCTGGAGGCGCAGCGTGCGCGGGCCATCGTGATCGGCGAAGACCTTGGCACCACTGAGGATTGGGTGCGCGACTATCTCGCGGACAGGGGAGTGCTCGGCACCTCGGTGCTGTGGTTCGAGCGGAAGGAGGACGGCGGACCGCGGCCACCGGAGACCTACCGGACGTTGGCGTTCGCGAGTGTCACCACGCACGACCTGCCGCCGACCGCCGGTTATCTGCGGGGAGAGCACATCCGCGTCCGGGACGAGCTCGGCCTGCTCACCCGGTCGCTGGAGGAGGAGCAGCGCATCGACGAGGAGCAGCGCGAGGCGATGCTCGGGGAGCTGCGCTCGCGCGGGCTGCTGCGCTTCGGCACGTCCGTCGACGACGAGGTCGACGCCCTGCACCGGTTCCTCACCTGGTCGCCCAGCAAGCTGCTCGGCGTCTCCGTGAACGACCTGGCCGGGGACGTCCGGACGATCAACCAGCCGGGCACCGACGAGGAGTACCCCAACTGGCGACTGCCGGTCAGCGGTGCCGACCGGCAGCCGACGACGCTGGACGACCTGATGGTGTCCCGGCGGGCGAAACGGTTGATCCGCGCGGTGACTCGCCGCTGACTCCCATCGATTGACCGGCGCACCTCCGCATTGAGCGGCGTAGCGAATCGCCCTGATTCGCTACGCCGCTCAATGCATGGGTATGCCGGTCGATCAGGCCTCGTCGCGCGCCTGCGCGGTGAGGGCGACCCGGACGATGTCGCGGTTCTCGGCGACCAGCCGCACCAGGCCGGCGGGAGCGTCCTGGTTCTGCGCGAGCCACTGCTCCGTCGCGTCCACGAGCTCCTGGCTGGCCAGGGCGACGGGGTAGAGCACGACCACGAAGTTGGCGGCCATCGCGTACGTGCGGGCGTCCCAGACGTCCCGCAGCGCGGCGTGATAGCGCTCGACATACGGCTCGAGGAGCGCGGTGTCGTGCACCCGGCCGAAGCCGAGCGCCACGGCCCGCGCTGTCTCGTTGGGCAGCGAGTCGGTCTCGACCAGGTCGTGCCAGGCCCGTGCCTTCGCCTCCGCCGTCGGGTATGCCGCGCGCGCTCCGGCGGCCCGCGCGACACCGGTTGCGGTGTTGTCGGCGGCCAGCTGGGCCTCGATCTCGGCGTCCGTCGCCGTGCCGGCCACGGCCAGCGAGGTGAGCAGCGACCACTTCATGTCGGTGTCCATCGGCAGCCCGTCGAGCACCTCGGTGCCGTCGAACAACGCTCGCACGTAGGCGACGTCGTCCTGGCTGCGCGCCTGGTGGGCGAACGCCAGGGTGAGCTGCAGCTGGGCGTCGCTGCCCGGCTCGGCCCGCGTCATCAGCGTGCGGAACGCCGCGGCGGCCTCGTTCGCGGCCTCGGTCCGGTGCTCCGGGCGCAGGAACGACGTGGCGTGCCCGAACGCCCCGGAGGTGAGGAACGCGGTGGTGGCGCCGTTGATCTGGGTGATCAGCGTCTGGCGCAGCGTCGAATCGGTCTCGGTCGCCACCGCGGCGATGGCGTAGCGGATGTAGTCGCGCGGCGGAAGTTCACCGTCACGGGTCATGTCCCACAGCGCGCCGAAGATGACGGCGCGGGCGAGCGAGTCGGACACCGCCGTCGGGTTGGCGAGCACGGTGCTCAGCGACTTCGGGTCCAGCCGCACCTTGGCGTAGGTGAGGTCCTGGTCGTTGACCAGCAGCAGGTCGGGCATCCGCTCACCGACCAGCTTCGACACGTCGGTGAGCGGACCCTCGACGTCGATCTCGAGCGACGAGGTGGCGGTGAGCGCGCCGTCCGCGAGCCGGTAGCTGCCGATCGCCAGCCGGTGCGGGCGCAGCGTGGGGTAGCCGGCGGCCGCGGTCTGCTCGATCTGCAGCTTGGTGATGACGCCGTCGTCGTCCACCTCGACCAGCGGGCGCAGCGTGTTGACACCCGACGTCTTCAGCCACAGCTCCCGCCAGCTGGACAGGTCGCGGCCGGAGGTCGCCTCCAGCTCGCCGAGCAGGTCGTCGAACGTCGTGTTGCCCCACTTGTACTTGCTGAAGTACGAACGCAATCCGGCGACGAACGGCTCGACTCCGACATACGCGACGAGCTGTTTGAGCACCGACGCGCCCTTGGCGTAGGTGATGCCGTCGAAGTTGGCCTCGACGTCCTCCAGATGCCGCATGTTCGCGTAGACCGGGTGCGTCGAGGACAGCTGGTCCTGCTTGTAGGCCCAGGTCTTCTCGGAGCTGCTGAACGTCGTCCAGGCGGTGTCCCACTCGGTGACCTCCGCCTGGCACCAGGTCGACGCCCACTCGGCGAACGACTCGTTGAGCCACAGGTCGTCCCACCACTGCATGGTGACCAGGTCGCCGAACCACATGTGCGCCAGTTCGTGCAGGATCGTCAGCCCGCGCCGCTCGATCAGGGCCCCGGACACCTGGGTGCGGAAGATGTAGGTCTCGGTGATCGTCACGCAGCCGGCGTTCTCCATCGCGCCCGCGTTGTACTCGGGGGTGAAGATCTGGTCGTACTT
This sequence comes from Flexivirga oryzae, assembly GCF_014190805.1. Classification (NCBI taxonomy): domain Bacteria; kingdom Bacillati; phylum Actinomycetota; class Actinomycetes; order Micrococcales; family Dermacoccaceae; genus Flexivirga; species Flexivirga oryzae. Next base: position 422,240 of record NZ_JACHVQ010000001.1, read on the forward strand.
CGCGAACGGGTAGGGCTCACCGAACTGCTCCTCGAAGAACGCGAAGCCCTTCTTGGTGACCGCGAAAATGTTGTCGGCGTCGAGGTATTCGCGCAACGACCGGCGGCAGTAGACGCCGAGCGGGACCGTGCCGTTGGTGGCCTGCACCTCGTCGCGCACGACGTCGTACGGCCCGGCGACGAGCGCCGTGATGTATGACGAGACCCGCGGGGTCGGCTCGAAGGTCCAGGTGGCGGTCGGCTCCGTCGTGCCGTCCGGCCCGGTGTAGGTCTGCTCGGCGGGCACCGGCTCCGGCGTCGGCTGGTTGGAGATCAGTTGCCAGCGTGCCGGTGCGGTGACCGTGAAGGCGAACGTCGCCTTCAGGCTGGGCTGCTCGAAGACCGCGAACACGCGGCGGCTGTCGGCGACCTCGAACTGGGTGTAGAGGTAGACCTCGTTGTCCGCCGGGTCGACGAACCGGTGCAGTCCCTCGCCGGTGTTCATGTAGGCGCCGGTCGCCTGGACGGTCAGCTCGTTGGTTGCCGCGAGCGCGGGGAGTGCGATCCGGGCACCGTCGTACGCCGTTGCCGGGTCGACGGATTCGCCGTTGAGCGTGATCGATTCGACGGACGGGCCGACGAAGTCCACGAAGGTCGGTGCGGTGTCGGTCGCGTCGAAGCGCACCGTGGATGTGGTGCGGAACGTCTCGGGACCGGTGGTCAGGTCCAGCGTGACGTCATACGACTGAACGGTGAGCGCGGATGCACGCTGTTGCGCTTCCTCGCGCGTGAGGTTGGTGCCAGGCACTATGCAGCTCCATCAGGATCACTGGGGATTGGATGCCAGCAATCCTCGCACGCCGGTCCCGGCACGGACGTTCGGATTCCCGGATACGGGGGATGGGCAGCCACCCGCGCGCGGGTGGCAGGATTGCAGCGTGACTACTGACGAGCGACAGTCCGCCGAGATGTTCTTCGACCCGTTGTGCCCCTGGGCGTGGATGACCTCCCGATGGTTGATGGAGGTCGAGAAGGTCCGCCCGATCGAGGTGACCTGGAGCGTCATGAGCCTCTCGGTGCTCAACGAGGGCCGCGAGGACCTGTCCGAGGGCTACCGCGAACTGCTCGACCGGGGCTGGGGACCGGTCCGCGTCATCATCGCCGCGGACCGCGACCACGGACCCGAATACCGCAAGAAGCTGTATGACGGCATCGGCACGCGCCTGCACCCGGGCGGCATGGGCGGCACCGACGAGGGTCAGCGTCAGGCGGTGACCGAGGCGCTCGCCGAGGCGGGGCTGCCGGGCGACCTGATGGCCTTCTACGACAACGACCCCGGCGACGAGATCGACAAGCGCCTGCGCGAGTCGCACCAGCGCGGGATCGGCCTGGTCGGCGAGGACGTCGGCACGCCGGTCGTGTCGTTCGGCGACGTCGCGTTCTTCGGCCCGGTGGTCACACCCGCGCCGAAGGGCGAGGCGGCCGGCAAGCTCTGGGACGGATGCCTGCTCGTCGCCGGCACCCCTGGTTTCTACGAGATCAAGCGGACCCGCGTCGTGGGTCCCGACTTCAGCTGAGGAGAGCGTCGGATGCGAGTGCACATTGGTGGGGACCACGCTGCCTACGAGATGCAGCGTGAGCTGGTCAGCTGGCTGACCGAGCAGGGACACGACGTCGTCGACCACGGCGCCACGACGTACGACGACCTCGACGACTACCCGGTCTTCGTGCTGCGCGCGGCCGAAGGGGTCGCCGCCGACGAGGGCTCGCTCGGCGTGGTGCTGGGCGGTTCGGGCAACGGTGAGCAGATGGCGGCCAACAAGGTCAAGGGCATCCGTGCCGCACTCTGCTACAACACCGAGCTCGCGCAGCTGGCCCGACAGCACAACGATGCGCAGGTCATTTCCATCGGTGGCAGGTTCAACACCGTCGACGAGGCCAAGGAGATGGTGAAGGTGTTCCTGGAGACGCCGTTCTCCGGCGCGCAGCGGCATCAGCGGCGCCTCGACATGGTCTCCGACTACGAGAAGAACGGTGACCTGCCTCCCCAGGAGTGACCGCGAACCATAGCGCATGGATTTGGCAATGGGTGGGTAAGAACTCGGTAAATTTTGACGGTGTGAGGCTGACCACGCGTCAGGATGCGTGCATGGCCATCGATCTCTCGCTCGCACCCCGGAGGCTTTCGCGGCCGTCCGTTGCGGCCGGGCGATCCGGACTCGACACCGCCACGGCCGGGCTGTTCGGCCTCGTCGTGGTCGTCGGAGCCGTGACCATCGCCTGGCCGAGCGACGTCGCCTACGCACTGTTCATCCCGCTCGCGGTGGCGGCCCGGATGGTGTTGCCGGCCCGGCGCACGTTGTTCGTCTTCGCTGCGATCGCCATTGCGTATGTCGTCAGCGTGCTCGACACGCTGCACGCGTCGGCCTGCGCGCTCGGTCTCGTGCTCGCCGCGACGATGGCGCTGGTCACGGTGGTCGACCGCACCCACACCCAGGCGGGTGTGACGACCGCGGTCGGTGGATCGATGCTGATGGACCTGCGGGAACGGCTGCGTGCTCAGGGGAGGCTGCCGATCCTGCCGAGTGGTTGGAATGTCGAGTCGAGTGTGCAACCGGCGTACGGCGACTCGTTCTCCGGTGATTTCGTCGTGGGCAACTGTCCGGCGAACGACCGGTTCGAGCTGGCGATGGTCGACGTGTCGGGGAAGGGCACGACGGCCGGCACCCGGTCCCTGCTGCTGGGCGGCGCGTTCGCCGGACTGCTGGGGGCCATGGAGCCGCAGCGCTTCCTGCCCGCGGCGAACGATTATCTGATGCGGCAGGGCTGGTCGGAGGGTTTCGCGACCGCCATCCACGCCTCGGTGGACCTGGCGAGCGGCGACTACAGCATCGGATCAGCCGGGCACCCGCCGGCCATGCACTTCCACGCGGGCTCCGGCCGCTTCGCACCCGTCGACGGGGTGTCGGGCATCGCGCTCGGCATACTCGACCATCAGGACGAGACCGACTTCCAGCGGGCGCGAGGGCGGCTGGAGCGCGGTGACGCACTGCTGCTGTTCACCGACGGGGTGATCGAGCAGCCCGGCATGGACCTCACCCAAGGTGTCGACCGGATGCTGGGTCACGCCGATCGCGCGCTCGCACAGGGTGCCAAGGGTGCCGCCACCCGCATCTGCACGACGGGCAACGGGGGACTCGCCGACGACCGGGCGGTCGTGGTGATCTGGCGGGACTGACCGCAGACCGCCACAACACGTGTGGGCCCGCGCCGTCCGGCGCGGGCCCACACGTTGTCAGCGATCGGTCAGAGGTCGCCGAGCTTGTCCTTCGCGGCGTCCTGGGCGGAGTCGACCTGGTCGGAGAACTTGCCGCCCGTCTTCTCGTCGACGGCGTCGCCCGCCTGGTCGATCCCCTCGTCGATCTTGTCCTGGTTGTCACCGGCAAGCCCGGAAAGCTTGTCCTTGGCGCTGTCGAACAGACCCATTGGATATCTCCTTCGGATGCCCGCCGGCCCCTCGCCGGCGGCTTCTTGCACCTTCGCACACATCACCCGCATGCGTCGATACCCGAGCCGATGAATTCTTACGAGAGGGTAAGTTCGGGGCGTGGAGCGGGCGACGAGAATCGAACTCGCGTAATCAGTTTGGAAGACTGAGGCTCTACCATTGAGCTACGCCCGCGTGGTCCGCGATGACCGCCGATGTGCGATCTGCGGAACCGAAGCGATAGCCTACTGCCCGCCCGTGGACGCGCCAAAACCGGCTCCGGCCCCGGGCAGCAGTCGCGGGGTATGGCGCAGCTTGGTAGCGCGTCCGCTTTGGGAGCGGAAGGCCGCCGGTTCGAATCCGGCTACCCCGACAGCTAGCATGACGTGTTAGTGCGGCGTGTCGCGCCGCGGAAATATCGGGCTCCGTGTGCCGGAGCCGAACCACCACCTTTGGAGTCCTTGCAGTGAAGAGTGCCGTCGAGAAGTTGGGTCCGACCCGGGTCAAGCTGTCCGTGGAGGTTCCCTACGAGGAGCTGAAGCCGAGCGTCGACGCGGCGTACAAGGCGATCGGTGCACAGATCCAAGTCCCCGGTTTCCGTAAGGGGAAGGTGCCCGCCCGGATCATCGACCAGCGCGTCGGCCGCCCGGCCGTGCTGCAGGAGGCGATCAACGAGGCGCTGCCGACGTTCTACGGCCAGGCCCTGGCCGAGAACGAGCTGCACCCGATGGGTCAGCCGGAGGTCGAGGTCACCGAGGTGCCCGTCGACGACAAGCAGCCGCTGAAGTTCGACGCCGAGCTCGACACCGCCCCCGAGTTCGACCTGCCCGACTTCTCCCAGATCACCGTCGAGGTCGACCCGTTCGAGGTCACCGACGAGGACGTCGACAAGGAGTTCGAGGCGCTGCGCGAGCGGTTCGGCACCCTGGCCGGTGTCGACCGGGCGGCCGCGGACGGCGACTCGGTCACCATCGACCTGACCGCCAAGATCGGCGACGAGGACATCGACGACGTCTCCGGCATCAACTACCTGATCGGCTCGGGCAACATGCTCGACGGTCTGGACGAGGCCCTGGTCGGGCTGTCCGCCGGCGACACCAAGACGTTCACCGCCGCACTCGCCGGCGGTGAGCACGAGGGCGAGGACGCCGAGGTCACCGTCACCGTGCAGGCCGTCAAGGAGCGCCAGCTGCCCGAGCTCGACGACGAGTTCGCTCAGATGGCCTCCGAGCACGACACCATCGAGGAGATGCGTGCCGAGGTCACCGAGCAGGTGGAGCGCGGCAAGCGCTTCGAGCAGGGCGTGCAGGCGCGCGACAAGGCGCTCGACCAGCTGCTGGAGACCCTCGACCTGCCGCTGCCGGAGAAGGTCATCGAGGACGAGGTGCACCAGCACCTGGAGAACGAGGACCGGCTCGAGGACGACGAGCACCGCGCCGAGGTCGACGAGTCGACCCGCAAGGCGCTGCGGACCCAGCTCGTCCTCGACAAGCTCGTCGCGCGCGACGAGGTGCAGGTCTCCCAGGAGGAGCTGATCGAGTACATCGTCATGTCGGCCTCGCAGTACGGCATGGACCCCAACCAGTTCGCGCAGGCGCTCGACCAGCAGGGTCAGGTGCCGGCGATCATGGGTGAGGTCGCTCGTCGCAAGGCGCTCGCCTCGATCCTGGACGAGATCAAGGTCGTCGACACCGACGGCAACGAGGTCGACCTGTCCGCGCTGGACGAGGACGACGAGGAGGACGCCGCCGACGAGACCGCCGAGGCGACGGGCGAGACCGCCGAGGAGTCGACCGACGAGGCCGCCACCGACGACGAGTCCGCCGGCGAGGAGAACTCCGAGGAGTCCGAGGACGCCACCGTCTGAGACCACGCTCCGTCATACCCCCGGGTATGACGAGCCGCCCGAAACCCCTTCCGCGCGAGCGCCGCGGGAGGGGTTTCGCATGCCCGGGCCCGGCCACAATTGCGCCGTGGGCGAACATCGCCCGGACCGGGGACTTCGGCGGGGGGTGCGGGCGTTAGGGTCCAGTGAGATATGCACCTAGAAGAGATGACGGAGACGCGGTGAGCAACGCACAGGAGGTGTCCATGGCCACCGAAGGACAGATGGGCCTGGACGATCAGATCTACAACCGGCTGCTCAGGGAACGGATCATCTTCCTCGGCTCCGACGTCCGCGACGACAACGCCAACGCGATCTGCGCGCAGCTGTTGCTCCTTGCGGCCGAGGACCCCGAGAAGGACATCTGGCTCTACATCAACAGCCCCGGCGGTTCGATCTCCGCGGGCATGGCGATCTTCGACACGATGAACTGGATCCCCAACGACGTCGCCACCGTTGCGATGGGTATGGCGGCCAGCATGGGCCAGTTCCTGCTGTCGGCCGGCACGCGCGGCAAGCGCTACGCCACGCCGCACGCCCGGGTGATGATGCACCAGCCGTCCGGCGGCATCGGCGGCACGGCCTCGGACATCAAGATCCAGGCCGAGCAGCTGGTCTTCATCAAGAAGCAGATGGCCGAGCTGATCGCCGAGCACACCGGTCAGACGGTGGAGCAGATCGAGAAGGACTCCGACCGCGACCGGTGGTTCTCGGCGCAGGAGGCGCTCGAGTACGGCTTCGTCGACCACGTCTTCGAGCGGTCCACCGACGCACCGGACCGGAGCAACTGATGACCAACAGCTTTGGAGCACAGATGAATTCGCCGTATGCCGGGGTGAGTGCCCCGCAGCCGAGCAGCCGCTACATCCTGCCGCAGTTCGAGGAGCGCACCTCCTACGGCATGAAGCGCTCGGACCCCTACAACAAGCTCTTCGAGGACCGCATCATCTTTCTCGGCGTGCAGGTCGACGACGCGTCGGCGGACGACATCATCGCCCAGTTGATCGTGCTGGAGAGCCAGGACCCCGACCGGGACATCCTGATGTACATCAACTCCCCGGGTGGCTCGTTCACCGCGCTGACCGCGATCTACGACACCATGCAGTACATCCAGCCGGACGTGCAGACGTTCGTCATCGGTCAGGCCGCCTCCGCGGCCGCCGTGCTGCTGGGTGCCGGTGCGCCGGGCAAACGGTTCGCGCTGCCCAACGCCCGGATCCTGATCCACCAGCCCGCGATGGAGGGCACCGGCGGCACCGCCTCCGACCTGGAGATCACCGCCAACGAGGTGTTCCGGATGCGCGAGTGGCTGGAGAAGACCTGGGCCAAGCACACCGGCCGCACGCCGGAGCAGGTCAAGCAGGACATCGAGCGCGACAAGATCCTCACGGCCGACGAGGCCAAGGAGTACGGCCTGATCGACCAGGTCCTCTCCAGCCGCAAGGCGTCCGCGCAGTAGAGCGGCGAGCCGTGCGGGCGAAGCCCGCACGAACAACACAGGCAATCGGTGGGTGGCGGCGAGGGACGAGCAACCACTCACCGGGCGCTGAACAACACAGGCAATCGGTGAGTGGCGGCGAGGAACGAGCAACCACTCACCGATTGCGCTGTCAGCGGACACGCGTGACTTGATGCGCGACACCGCGTTTCAATGGATGCTCAAGGCGGTCGTCGGCAGGTAGCGTCGGCCGGGCAATCGATGGTCGACCCGTTCGGGCGGCCACGGCGGACGTCGTACGAAGTGGAGGGCGCGTGGCACGCATCGGAGAAGGCGGCGACCTGCTGAAGTGCTCTTTCTGTGGCAAGAGCCAGAAGCAGGTCAAGAAGCTCATCGCGGGCCCGGGCGTCTACATCTGCGACGAGTGCATCGACCTGTGCAACGAGATCATCGAGGAGGAGCTGGCCGAGACTTCCGAGCTGGGGCTCGACCAGTTGCCGAAGCCCAAGGAGATCTTCGAGTTCCTGGAGCAGTACGTCATCGGGCAGGAGACCGCCAAGCGCGCGCTGTCCGTCGCGGTCTACAACCACTACAAGCGCATCCAGGCCGCCGACCAGCCCGCCGCGAGCAAGAAGGACGGCCCGGCGGTCGAGATCGCCAAGTCCAACATCCTGCTGATCGGCCCCACCGGGTGCGGCAAGACCTACCTGGCCCAGACGCTCGCCCGGATGCTCAACGTGCCGTTCGCGATCGCCGACGCCACCGCGCTCACCGAGGCCGGGTATGTCGGTGAGGATGTCGAGAACATCCTGCTGAAGCTGATCCAGGCCGCCGACTTCGACGTGAAGAAGGCCGAGACCGGCATCATCTACATCGACGAGATCGACAAGGTCGCCCGCAAGAGCGAGAACCCGTCGATCACCCGCGACGTGTCCGGTGAGGGTGTGCAGCAGGCGCTGCTGAAGATCCTGGAGGGCACCACCGCGAGCGTGCCGCCGCAGGGCGGCCGCAAGCACCCGCACCAGGAGTTCATCCAGATCGACACCACCAACGTGCTGTTCATCGTCGGCGGTGCCTTCGCGGGCCTGGAGAAGATCATCGAGGCCCGCACCGGCCGTCAGGGGCTCGGCTTCGGCTCCGAGCTGCGGACCGCCAAGGACCCGATGACCAGCTTCTCCGACGTGCTGCCGGAGGACCTGATGAAGTTCGGGCTGATCCCGGAGTTCATCGGCCGGCTGCCGGTCATCACGACCGTCGAGCCGCTGGACCGCGAAGGTCTGGTCTCCATCCTGACCGAGCCCCGCAACGCGCTGGTGAAGCAGTACGAGCGGATGTTCGAGATCGACAACGTCGAGCTGGAGTTCACCGAGGACGCCGTCGAGGCGGTCGCGGAGCAGGCGATGCTGCGCGGCACCGGTGCCCGCGGCCTGCGCGCCATCCTCGAGGAGGTGTTGCTGCCGGTGATGTTCGACGTGCCCAGCGACACCGACATCGCGCGGGTCGTGGTGACCCGGGAGGTGGTGCTCGACAATGTCAACCCGACGATCGTGCGCCGTCAGGCGACCCCGACCCGCAAGCGGCCGCGCAAGGAATCCGCCTGATCCGAGTGTGGGCGGTCAGCGGTCAGTGCCGCTGATCGTTGAGCGTGCCGTCCGGCGAAACGCGGTCGTACATCGACCGGTAGTGACCCGAAACCGCCGCCTCCGGGTCCTCGGCCGGGTCGGCGGTGAGCCGGATCAGCACCAGCACTGCGATGACCAGCGCGATGAGGACGACCGCCACGCCATACGGCAGCAACTCGTCGTTGGTCGGCTCGATCAGCAGCGCGAGGACGCCCACCACGGCGGTCGCGAGGCCGACGAGGACGGTCCGCGGGACCCAGAGCGCGAGCACGGAGCGCGGGATCGGCGCCTGATCGGGGCCGCTCGCGGTGAGGGCGACACCGACGTGGGCGATGAGCAGCAACCACGCGGCGGGCAGCGCCCACCAGGAGCCGGTGTCCATCCCGCTGGTGAGCCACTGCACGACCATCGCACCGAGCAGGATCAGCCCGGCGAGGCTGTCGCTGTTGGCGAGCACGATCGACCCGCCGACGAGGGTGAGCACCAGCCCGAGCCAGGAGAACCCGCCGACGGCGTCGGTCAGCAGAAGCAGCACGAGCGCCGCACCCAGGACAACCGCCAGCGCAGCAGCCCGGTCGCGGTGCAACTCCTGGATGCGCTCCATGCGCGGCAGCAGGTTCATCGGCGCACCACCCTCGGCTGGGGCCGCGCCGAGAGACCTGCCAGGACCTGATCGAGGCTGCCCGGCCCGCGCCACGTCGCGACCGGCACGCCCAGCCGGCCGATGGCGTGGATCTCGCGGTCGCGTTCCAGCAGCCGCAACCGGATGGCAAGTGCGAGCGAGGGGTCGTCGTCCGGGACGTCACCGGGGAAACAGTCGATGACCAGCACCGTGATGCCGCGTTGCGCGAGTTTCGCGGCCAGTGCCAGGGGCATCGGGCTGAGCAGGGGGCTGACGAGCAACAGCACCCCGCCGGGGCGCACGCGGCTGCGGATCGTGGGGGAGCGGAACCCGGTGCCGAGGCCGCGTTCGATGCCGGCCAGGCAGTCCATGATCCGGCGCCGGTGCAGGGCGCCCATGCCGACCGGGACCCGGACCGTGCGCATGCCACCGGCGACCTCCAGGCCGACCCGGTCCCCGCGGCCCAGGAAGTAGGTGGCGAGCCCGGCCGAGGCACGCACTCCGAGGTCCAGTGAGCTGGACTCGTCGGCGTCCGGGTCCGCGCTGCTGTAGTCGGTGGACGCGTCGAGCACGACCAGGATCTCGGTGTCCTGCTCGGCGAACGAGGTCCGCACATGCAGGGTCCCGGTCCGTGCCGAGACCGGCCAGTGGATGTGCCGCAGCCGGTCGCCCACCTGGAACTGGCGGATGTCGGCGAACTCGGTGCCCTCGGCACGCGTGTTGCTGCGGTTGACCCCGATCAGGCCCTGCGGATGGGGCAGTGCGCGCTTGGAGTCGAACGCCGCGATCTCCGGGAGGGTCATCACGGTGAGGGCGGGCAGCCGCACCGTTCCGTAGCGGAAGCCGCCCCAGGAGCCGAAGACCGCGATCCGGGTGCCCAGGATCTGGCGGGTGCCCCAGCGTTGCGGACGCCATCGCATGGTGCTGGTCGCGTTCCCGTCGACGAGGGTGTCGGCCACCGCTCCCGACTCGGGGGTGAGGGTGAGCATCCGCCGGTCGGCGACGAACGCGGCGAACTGCTCGGCCCTGGCGTCACCGGCGACCCGGAGCGTCCACGCCTGGGTGGTGCCTTCGACCGGTGTGGCGCTCGAGATCGTGCCGGTGATCCGGGGCCGTGCCTGGGGCCGGGTCGCGAGCGTCCACACCGTCACGATCAGGAACGGCGTGCCGAGGATCAACAGATCGGCGCGTCCGAAACCCACGGCGGCGCCGACCAGCACCACGGCCAGCATCGCGGCGCGCAGGAACGCCGGGGTGATGCGCCACCCGGGTTCCTGCAGCGGTCGAACGGTGCGGGTCGCCATACGAGTCGTCAGTCCTTCGCCGTCGCGGGGGCCGGGACGCTGTCGAGCAGGCCGTGGACGACCGAGGTCGCGGTCACGCCGCTCATCCACAGCTCCGGTTTGATCGTGACCCGGTGGGTGAGCACCGCCTGAGCGACCGCCTTGACGTCCTCCGGCGTGACGAAGTCACGGCCGCGGACGACGGCAAGCGCCCGGCCGACCAGCAGCAGTGCCAGCGAACCGCGGGGGGAGGCACCGATGAGCACCTGTGCGTGGTCCCGGGTCGCCGCGGTGAGTCGCACACAGTAGTCGACCACCGAGTCCTCGACGGTGATCTGCTCGACGGCAGCCTGCATGCCGAGCAGCCCCGCGGCATCGGTGACGGCGTCGAGGGTGATCTCCTCGTGCTGCCGGCGCATCCGGCGCACCAGCACGTCGGCCTCCTCCTCCTGCGTCGGGTAGCCGAAGCTGACCCGGGTGAGGAAGCGGTCCAGCTGCGCCTCCGGAAGCGGGTAGGTCCCTTCGTACTCCACGGGATTCGCCGTCGCGATGACATGGAACGGGTGGGGGAGCGGGAAGGTCTGACCCTCGACCGTGACCTGACGCTCCTGCATCGCCTCCAACAGGGCAGCCTGCGTCTTGGGCGGGGTGCGGTTGATCTCGTCCGCCAGCAGCAGCCCGGTGAACAGCGGTCCGTGGCGGAAGTCGAACGTCGCGGTGCGTTGGTCGAAGATGAACGACCCGGTCAGGTCGGCAGGCAGCAGGTCGGGAGTGAACTGCGCGCGGGCGAAGTCGAGGCCGAGGGTCTGCGCGAGCGAGCGTGCTGCCAGCGTCTTGCCCAGGCCGGGGTTGTCCTCGAGCAGCACGTGGCCGCCGGCGAGTACGGTCGCGAGGACCAGCTCCAGGGCGTGGCGCTTGCCGACGACGGCCTGGTCGACGCTGTCGAGGATCTGCTCGGCGCGGTGGGTCGTCTCGGCGATGGTCGGTATGACGGGGGATGACTGGGTCACAGTGCCTCGATGCGGTTGATGATGTCGGTCACGGTCTGTCGGGTGGTGGGTGGTGGCGGCTGCGCCAGCAGGTACGCCGCCAGCGTCGGGTCGGTGTGGGCGATCAGTTCGGCGTCCTCCGGTAGGTGCGCGTGGCCGCTCGCGGCGGCGCGGGTGCGCAGCCGGTCGACGGCCACGTCACGCAGGACGCCCTGCAGACTGATCGCGCTCGTGGTGGGCTTCCCGTCGTTGTTGCGGACGGCTGAGTCGTCGATCAGTCGGCGCAGGTAGCTGATCCGGGTGTCCGCGGTGGCCTTCAAGCGTCGCCCCACCGGGTTGCCTGCCCATTCCACGGTGTCCCAGCCGCTGCTGCGGTCGCGGGCCCACCAGCCGATCGCGAAGACGATGCCGAGCACGGCGAGCAGGTCGACCGGTCGTGGCCGCATCTGCAGCCAGGACGTGAACACCCAGACCGCCACCCACACGACGACGAGCGTCACGACGCGTTTGACCCAGGTGCGCATCGTCCGGTCCTCGCCGCCGTCCGGGCTCGTCATACCCGCTCCTGCAGCGCTGCCGGCAGCGACCGGTGCAGGGCGCTCAGTGCGTCGACGGCGGACCGGCGGTCCTGCTCGGTGAGCGAGTGCGCGGAGAACCTGGCCTCGCGGTAGAGCGCTCCGAGGGTGCGCAACGCCCGCCGGTCCACGTCGAGTGTGTCGAGGACGCGGATGGTCAGCTCGGCCGAGGTCTCGCTCGGCCGACGTTCGACGCCCACCGACGCCACCGCACGCTCCAGGTCCACCCAGCAGGCGACGATGGCGTTGGACGGGACACCCTCCAGCAGTTGCTGCTGCTGCCGCCGGGTGACCTCGCTGACCGCGTCGAGCAGAGCATCGTCGACCTCCGGCAACGGGCCTTCCCGCTGCACCTTCAGGCGGTGCCGCCAACGCTTGATCATCGCCCTGGCGATCGAGACGATCAGCACGAGGAGCACGCACAGTGCGAGGCCGAGCACGATGTCGAGGATGAGGGTGGAGAAGGCCTCAGCCCCTCGTTGCATGGAGTTGCTGGTCGCCGGCGGCCCGCTGGCACCGGGTCCGGTCGGCGCCCGGAAGGTGCCGTAGGTGATGTGCAGGTTCGGATTGCGGTCGGGCGCCTGCAGCACCGGCGGCCGGTTGGCCGTCGTGACGACGATGAGCACCATGAGTGCCAGGGCCGTCCCTGCTGCGACGAGCAGCATGCGACGGTCCGGCCCACGCGGTGTTCGGTCCTCCCCAGAACTCACCGCTCCAACCTAGTGTCCTCCGTCCTTAATTCGTTGAAGAAACCTTCCGAGTGAGGCGAGGATCTCCTCGGCGGTTTTGGTCCAGATGAATGGCTTCGGGTTCTTGTTCCAGGCCTTCGCCCACTCGCGTAGGTCTTTCTCCAGGGCTTGCACGCTGCGGTGGTCGGAGCGTTGCAGTAGGTCGCGGGTGACTTCGGCGAACAGTCTTTCGACCTGATTGATCCACGAGGAGTAGGTCGGGGTGAAGTGCATCTGAAAGCGGGGGTGAGCGGTCAACCACTTCTTGATGGTCGGGTGCTTGTGGGTGCCGTAGTTGTCGCAGATGACGTGCACGTCCAACCCGGCGGGCACGTTCTGGTCGATCGTGGCCAGGAACTTCTTGAACTCGGTGGCCCGATGGCGGCGGTGCGTCGCGGAGATGAGGGTGCCGTCGGCCACGTTCATCGCGGCGAACAAGGTGGTGGTGCCATGCCGCACGTAGTCGTGAGTACGGCGTTCGGGCATGCCCGGCATCATCGGGAACGCGGGTTGAGACCGCGCCAACGCCTGCACCTGACTCTTCTCATCGACGCTGAGAACAACGGCGGATTCGGGCGGGTCCAGGTACAGGCCGACGATGTCGTAGACCTTCTCCACGAACAACGGGTCATTGGACAGTTTGAACCCGTCGGCCCGGTGCGGTTGCAGCCCGAACGCTTTCCAGATCCGCCCGATCGTCGAGGGTGACAGCCCCGACTTCTCAGCCATCTTCGTCCGCGACCAGTGCGTCGCGTGCTCCGGTGTCGACTCCAACGTCGCGACCAGCACGTCCTCGACCTGCTCGGGCGTGATCGTCGCCGGCCGACCCGGCCGAGGCTCATCAACCAGCCCGTCCAAGCGGTGCTCAACGAACCGGGACCGCCACTTACCCACCGTCGGCTGACTGATCCCCAACCGGGCCGCGACCACCTTGTTCGTGTGCCCGTCCGCGCACTCCAACACGATCCGCGACCGTAACGCCAACGCCTGCGACGACTTCCGCCGTCGAGCCCACCGACCCAACTGCTCACGCTCGCCAATCGTCAATTCCAACAACACTTTTGGACGACCCGCAGAAGGCATACCCCATCATACCAATTATTCAATGAATTTACGGCGGACGACACTAGAACGCAACGGGTGCGCGTGTTGCGGAAAGCTACGGTTTCGTTACGACCACGTCGCTACTGTCGTCACTTCCTCGCCGGCCCGGCTACTTCTTGCGCGGGGGCGGTGGCACCAGCTGGACGTCGCGCACCTCGAGGGCGTCGGAGTCGTCATACGCCAACTCTCCGGTGAGCTTGCCGGCAGCGCGCAGATCCGACTCGGACGCCCGCACCAGCTGTTGCAGGTCGGCCGGCGCGGCGAGCGTCAGCGCGGTCACCTCGGCACGCATGCCGAGCTTGGCATCGGACTTCGCCTTACGTATGCCGGCCAGCGCCTCACCGACCACCTGCAGGGCCGCCGGGTCGCCGGTCGCCGGGCCGCACTCGTCCGGGGTCGGCCAGGACGCGCGGTGCACGGTGTCCTCGTGCCACCAGGACCAGACCTCCTCGGTCGAGTAGGGCAAGAACGGTGCGAACAAACGCAATTGGACGTCGAGCGCGATCCGCAGCGCGGCACGCGCGCTCGCCGCAGCGGCCTCGCCCTGCCCGCCGTACGCACGGTCCTTGACCAGCTCGATGTAGTCGTCGCAGAACGTCCAGAAGAACGCCTCGGTCAGCTCCAGGCTGCGGGTGTAGTCCCACGCCTCGAAGTGCTTGGTCGCCTGCTCGACCAGGGTGCGCAGGCCGGACAGGAGCGCCAGGTCAAGGGGCTCGGTGACCGCGTCGGCGAGGTCACCATCGACGCTACCCATCATTTGGTCGGCCCTCTGGCCCTCGGTCCGGGCCTCGCTGCGCTCGTTTCCTCCCTCGGGTCGGGCCTCGATGAACAGCGCGAACTTGCTCGCGTTGAGCAGCTTCATCGCCAGGCGTCGGCCGACCTTCATCTGGCTCTCGTCGTAGGCAGCATCCATCCCGAGACGGCCCGACGCCGCCCAGTAACGCACCGCGTCGGCGCTGTGCTGGGTCAGCACGTCCTCCGGGGTGACCGCGTTGCCCTTGGACTTGGACATCTTCTTGCGGTCGGGGTCGAGGATCCAGCCGTTGATGGCGGCATCGGACCACGGCACGGTGTCGTGCTCGAAATGGCTGCGCACCACGGTCGCGAAGAGCCAGGTGCGGATGATGTCGTGCCCCTGCGGGCGCATGTCCATCGGGAAGATCTTCGCGAAGAGCTCGTCGTCGTTGCGCTCACCGGCGTTGCTCGCCACCGGCCACCCGGTCGCGATCTGCGGGCTCAGCGAGGAGGTGGCCCAGGTGTCCATGATATCCGGGTCGCCGATGAATCCCCCTGCCACGCCACGCTGTTCGGCGGTGTAGCCAGGCGGCACATCGGTTGCCGGGTCCACCGGCAGGGTGTCGACCGCTGCCGCGATGGGGCGCTCATGGTCGGGCTCGCCGTCCGCGTCCAGCGAATACCAGATCGGGAACGGCACGCCGAAGAAGCGCTGCCGGCTGATCAGCCAGTCGCCGTTGAGGCCGTCCACCCAGTTGGTGTAGCGGCTGCGCATGAACGCCGGGTGGAAGTCGATCTCCTCGCCGCGCGCCACCAGTGCCTTGCGCAGGTCCGCGTCGCGTCCGCCGTTGGTGAGGTACCACTGGCGGGAGGTCACGATCTCCAGCGGCTTGTCGCCCTTCTCGAAGAAGTTCGCCTTGCGCTGGGTCGGCTTGGGTTCACCGTCCAGGTCGCCGGACTCGCGCAGCGCGTCCACGACCGCGCTGCGGGCGGAGAAGACGGTCTTGCTGGCGAGCTGCCCGGCATACAACTGCTCGCCGGGGCCGCCGGCGATCCAGGCCGGCGTCTCACCCTGCAACCGGCCGTTACGGGTGATGATCGACCGGGTCGGCAGCTGCAGCTCGCGCCACCAGGTCACGTCGGTGAGATCGCCGAAGGTGCAGCACATGGCGATGCCGGCCCCCTTGTCGGGCTCGGCCAGCCGGTGCGCCACCACCGGGATCTCGACGCCGAAAAGCGGTGAGGTCACCGTGGAACCGAACAGCGACTGGTAGCGCTCGTCATCCGGGTGAGCGATCAGCGCCACGCACGCGGGGATCAGCTCGGGGCGGGTCGTCTCGATGTAGACCTTGTCGCCGCCGTGATGGAAGGCCACCCGGTGGAAGGCACCCGGGTAGTCGCGTGCCTCCAGCTCCGCCTGGGCGACGGCGGACTGGAACGTCACGTCCCACAGGCCCGGTGCCTCGGCCTGGTAGGCCTCGCCGCGCTCCAGGTTGTGCAGGAACGCCTGCTGCGCCACCGCGCGGGAGCGGTCGTCGATGGTGCGGTAGGTCTGCGCCCAGTCCACCGACACCCCGAGACGGCGGAAGAGCGACTCGAAGGCCACCTCGTCCTCGGCGGTCAGCTCCTCACACAGCGGGATGAAGTTGGCGCGGCTGATCGGCACCTGGTCGGCCGCCTTCACCGACTTGCCCTCGGCACCGCGCAGCGGTGGGGTGAAGTCGGGGTCGTATGCCGCAGAGTGGTCGCCGCGCACGCCGTAGTAGTTCTGCACCCGGCGCTCGGTCGGCAGGCCGTTGTCGTCCCAGCCGAGGGGGTAGAAGACCTCTTTACCCTGCATCCGCTGGTAGCGCGCCACCACGTCGGTGTGCGTGTAACCGAACACGTGACCCACGTGCAGGCTGCCGCTCGCGGTCGGCGGCGGCGTGTCGATGGAGAACACCTGCTCGCGCGGCAGCGACAGGGCGCGCTCGCGGTCGAACCGGTAGGTGTTCTGCTCCCGCCATACCGCAGTCCACTTGTCCTCCAAGCCGTCCACGGTCGGCTTGTCGGGGATCTGTGGGGTGCTGCGGTCGGCGGGTTCAGTCATGTCGCACATGATCCCATCCGGCTGCGCCGACTGCCCAATCGGTTTCGTCGTATGGCGCCCGCGCCCACCCTGACGGCCGGATTCACGATTGACGGCGGAATTCGGCCGTCAATCGTGAATAGCGCCGTCAGAGTGGGGCCGGAGCAGCGAGTACATGAGCAGGTCCACCCGCCGACCGCCGATCTCCTCATGACTGCGCAGCAGGCCTTCCCGTTCGAAGCCGGCGGCCTCGGCGGTCCGGATCGAGGCGAGGTTCCAGGGCTCGATGCGTGCCTCCAGCCGGTATGACGGGCGCCCGCCGCGGCGCGCGGTCATTCGTCACTCGCCTATGGTGCGGGCCATGACGGTCCTGGACTCACGCACCCTGCTGGAAAGACACGTCGCGGCGTTCAACGACCGCGACGTCCTCGGGCTGTTGGGCGACCTCGCCGAGGACGCCGAGTGGGTGACCGGGAAGTACAGCTGCCGCGGGCACGCCGAGTTGCGAGAGCTCTTCGAGGGAGCGTTCGACGCGGTCGTTCCCCGGCTCGAGGTCGTGCGGGTGGTCCCGGCTGGCGACGTCGTGGCTGCCGAACTGGTCGAGCACATGCTGCTCGACGGGCACCCGATGTCCGCTGCGATCGCCGGGTTCTACGCCGTGCGCGACGGCCGCATCGCGAAGGTCAAGATCTACCGGGAAGGCAGCGCCGACATACCCGGGCACGATGGCGAGTGAGTCACCGCACGGTGGGCAATGCCGCAGATTCCTCGTGGCGGGCGATACGGTCGTGCTTGTCCAGACCGACGCCGGAACACCAGTGGAGTCATCAAATGCCCGACCCGATTGCGGTGCAGCAGTTCATCGACACCTTCCCGCCCGACGCCGGCGCGCGCGTTCCCAGCGACGACTTCCTGACGTATGGCGAAGGGCGTCTCCCCAGTGCGGTGCTCGAGCTCTGGCGCACGCACGGTCTCGGCTGGTACGGCGGCGGTCGCGTCGCGCTGGTCGATCCCGGCACGTGGATGCCGACCCTGCAGACCTGGTTCGGGTCGGCCGTCGGCAGCATTCCGTTCGCGGTCACCAGCTTCGGGCACGTCTACCACTACGACCAGGTCGACGGGCACGACCGGATCCAGTGCCTCGACCCGCACTTCCAGCACAACGCGGTGGTCTCGGAGGACGGCACGACGTTCTTCACCGACCACCTGACCGGGTCCAACTCGCACCCGGCCGACCTGCGCGAACTGCACAAGGCCGCCGTCGGGGCGCAGGGCGAGCTGGGTGCGGACGAGATCTTCTACTTCGAACCGATCCTCGCCCTGGGCGGCCAGGTCAACCTGGACAATCTGGCCAAGGGCAACGGCCCGGAACACGTCAGCGACATACACCAACGGATCGCGGCCAGCCGCCAGCAGTAGCCCCCACCCGACCGACAGGCTCAGCAACGCACCCAGAGGCCCAGCACTTCGGGCGGAAACCGGGCGAATCCGCTCGAACTACTGAGCCTCTGGGCCGTAAGTGGGCCTGTCGGTGTGTGAGGGGTGGGTCGTCCCGTGATCGAGACGCGGCCACTCGAGACGCGGCCACTCGAGACGCGGCCACTCGAGACGCGGCCACTAGCGCAGGTGGTGGACCTCCTGCAGGCCGTAGACGGGGGTCGGGATGCCCTCGTAGCGCGCCTTCAACTGCAGCGCCAGGTAGAGCGAGTAGTGCCGTGACTGGTGCAGGTTGCCGCCGTGGAACCACAGCGCCTCCTGCTGGGTGGGCTTCCACATGTTGCGCTGTTCGCCCTCCCACGGACCGGGGTCCTTGGTGGTGTCGGAGCCGAGGCCCCACACCTTGCCGACCTTGTCCGCGGTCTCCTGGTCGATGATGTCCGCGACCCAGCCGTTCATCGAGCCGTAGCCGGTGGCGTAGACGACCAGATCCGCGGGCAGTTCGGTGCCGTCCTCCAGCACCACGGAGTTCTTGGTGAGGTGGTCGACGTTGCCGTGCGCCAGCTTCACCTTGCCGTCGCAGACCAGCTCGGCGGCGCCCACGTCGATGTAGTAGCCGGAGCCGCGCCGCAGGTACTTCATGAACAGGCCGGAGCCGTCATCGCCCCAATCGTGTTGGAAACCGACCTTTTCCAGCCGGTCGTAGAAGTCCTTGTCGCGCTCGGCCATCTTCTCGTAGAGCGGGATCTGGAACTCGTGCATGATCCGGTAGGGCAGCGACGCGAAGATCATGTCGGCCTTGTCCGTGGTCACCCCGGACGCGACCGCACGCTCGGAATAGAGGTCCCCGAGCCCGATGTCCATCAGCGACGCCGACTTCACGATGTGCGTGGAGGAACGCTGCACCATCGTCACGTCCGCATCGTGCTCCCACAACGCACCGCAGATGTCGTGCGCGGAGTTGTTGGAGCCGATGACGACGACCTTCTTGCCGGTGTACGCCTCCGGGCCGGGGTGCTGGCTGGAGTGCTGCTGCTCGCCCTCGAAGACGTCCATGCCCGGGAAGCTGGGCAGGTTGGGCTTGCCCGACATACCCGTCGCGAAGACCAGTTGCTTGGGTTCGAGGACGATCTCCTCGCCGTCCTTGTCCACCACGACCCGCCAGGTCTTGGTGTCCTCGTCGAAGGTGGCGGAGGTGACCGTCGAGCGGGTCCAGTAGGGCACGTCCATGACCCGGGTGTACATCTCCAGCCAGTCGCCGATCTTGTCCTTCGGCGCGAACACCGGCCAGTTCGGCGGGAACTGCAGGTAGGGCAGGTGGTCGTACCAGACCGGGTCGTGCAGGCACAGGCTCTTGTACCGGCCCCGCCACTGGTCACCCGGGCGGTCGTGCTTGTCGAGGACGACGTGCGGCACCTTCAGTTGCCGCAGCCGGGCACCGAGGGCGATACCGCCCTGGCCGCCGCCGATCACCACGACGTACGGCTGCTGGCTGCGGCCGAGGTTTGCTTCCTCGTCCTGCTTCTTCTCCAGCCACGACTTCCGGCCGCGGGCCAGCTGGTGCTCGACGCCCTGCGGGCGGCGGGTGCCCTGGTTCTCCTCGTGCCCCTTCAGCTCACGCAGGCTGGTCAGCAGCGTCCAGGCGCGGGTCTCGCCGTCCTCCTCCTTCAGCCGCAGGTGGCCCTTGGCGCGCCCGACCGCGGTCTCGAAGGTGATCCAGCACTCGGTGACACCACCTGCCTCGGTGGGTTCCTCGCTGAGTGCCCAGTCGGCCGGGTCAGTCGTGTCGAGGGTGTGCTGCAGCAGGTTGTGTATGCCGTCCCGGCCCTCCGCGGTGCGGATGTTCCAGGTGAACGACACCAGGTCGCGCCAGAAGCTCTGGGTCGCGAACAGGCCGGTGGCGGTGTCGATGTCCCGGGCGCGCAGCGCGGCATCGAAGTCGGCCAGCCAGGCCTCGGCGCGTTGCCGAGGGGTGAGGGGGGTGGTGGTGTCCGCGGTCAGGGTCTGCGGATCCAGCGTGTCGGTCATCGCGCGTCCTTTCGTTGAGCGACTGTGACCCACAGCACACCTCACGGCTACCCTGGATGGAAGCGTTGCACCACGTTGCAACCGGCAAGAGTCCCCGCGTCGCCGAAGGAGTTGTCCCTGGTGGCGGACTACAACGCGATCACCCCGGGCACCGACCTGGCGCGCTATGCCCGCGAGCTGATGCGCATGCACGACACCGTGATCGGCGGTGGCCGAACGGCACTGCAACCACGCCCGTTGGTGTCCCGGTCGTGGCAACGGGTGCTGGGCTTCGGGCTGGTGCCCGACAAGTCGGGCGCGCGGGATCCGTTGCCACCGGCCCGCCTGGAACAGTTGCGCGCCGAGTCGCCGCTGCGGTTGGTGATCGACGACCTGGCGCGGGTGATCTCCAGCGTCGCGGACGCATCGCACTTCCTGATGGTGGTCACCAACGGCGACGGCATCATCCTGTGGCGGCGCGGCGACACCCGGGTCCGTCGGCAGGCCGACCAACTCGGCTTCAGCGAGGGTGCCCGGTGGACCGAGGACGAGGTGGGCACCAATGCGATCGGCACCGCGCTGGAAGAAGCCAACCCGGTGCAACTCTTCTCCGGGGAGCACTTCGAGCAGGCCCAACACCCTTGGTACTGCACGGCTTTCCCGATCCATGACCCGCGCACCGGGGAACTGCTGGGCATCGTCGACATCAGCGGCCCGGCGCTGACGCTGCACCCGGCCATCAGCGCGCTCGTCGAGACCGCGGTGCTGCTCGCCGAGTCGTTGCTGCGCCGGCACCACGAGGCCGCGCTGGAGCGGCTGCGGGTCGCGGCGGTGCCGATCGTGTCCGCGGCCGGTGGGCCGGCACTGGTCGTCGACGACGCGGGCTGGGTCGCGCACAGCGCCGGGGTGTCGACGCGCGACCGGATCGCGGCGCCGCAGCCGGACAAGCCGCTGGCCGTGCCCGGCCTCGGCCTGTGCCTGCCGGAGCGGCTCGATCTGGGCTGGCTGATCCGCCCGGCCGCCACCGAGCGGCGGATCAACGCGCACCTGACGCTCGGTGCGAAGCCGGTGATCGAGATCCGCGCCGACGCCGAGCCGTGGCGGGTCGCACTGTCCCGCCGGCACGCGCAGATCCTGCAGCAGCTGGCGGGCGCGGGTCCCGCGGGGCTGACGCCGTACGACCTGAGCGTGGCACTGTTCGGCGACGGTGAGCACCTGGTCGCGGCACGCGCCGAGGTGTCCCGGCTGCGGCGCAGCCTCGGCGCGATCGTCGACGGCAGCCCCTACCGGATCGCCGACGGCGTGCAGCTCACCGTCGGCGCGTGACCTCGACAAGCTCGGCCATCGCGACACGCTCGGCCATCGCGACAAGCTCGGCCATCGCGACAAGCTCGGCCATCGCGGCAAGCTCGGCCATCGCGGCACGCTCGGCCATCGCGGCAGGCTCGGCCATCGCGGCAAGCTCGGCCACTTCGGCGGGCTAGGAGCGTGCTCCCTGCTGCACGTTGACCAGCGGCATCACGTGGTCGGCGTACGACGCCAGGGTGTGCTCCTTGTCGTCGTGCTGCAGATAGACCGCGAACTGGTCGACACCCAACTCCCGCAGCTCCTCGATCCGCTTGACGTGCTCCTCGGGCGGCCCGATGACGCAGAACCGGTCGACGATCTCGTCGGGGACGAACTCGGTGTGCGTGTTGCCGGCGCGACCGTGCTGGTTGTAGTCGTAGCCCTGCCGGCCGGCGATGTAGTCGGTCAACGCCTTTGGCACGCCGGAGGATTCGCCGTACCGGCTGACGATGTCCGCCACGTGGTTGCCGACCATGCCGCCGAACCACCGGCACTGGTCACGGGCGTGCTCGGCGGACTCGGCGCTGCCGTCGGTGATGTATGCCGGGGCGGCGACGCAGATCGTGATGTCGTCCGGATCGCGGCCGGCGGCGGAGGCGGCCGAGCGCACCGCGCCGACCATCCACGCGGTGATCTGCGGGTCGGCCAGTTGCAGGATGTAGCCGTCCGCGACCTCGCCGGTCAGCTGCAGCGCCTTCGGTCCGTACGCAGCGACCCACACCTCGAGCCGGGACGCGGTCGCCCACGGCAACCGCAGGGTGGATCCGCCGTAGGAGACGGCCTCACCGCACGCCATACCCCGTATGACGCCCACCGCCTCCCGGAGCGCCGCGAGCGTGCTCGGGCGGCCTCCTTCGACCCGCACCGCGGAATCGCCGCGGCCGATGCCGCAGACCGTGCGGTTGCCGTACATCTCGTTGAGGGTGGCGAACAGCGACGCGGTGACGGTCCAGTCGCGGGTGGCGGGATTGGTGACCATCGGCCCCACCGTGACCCGACGGGTGCGGTCCAGGATCTGGCCGAAGATCGGGTAGGGCTCCTGCCACAGGATGTGACTGTCGAACGTCCAGACGTGGCTGAACCCGAACCGGTCGGCTTGCACTGCGAGGTCGACCACCCGTGCCGACGGGGGAGTGGTCTGCAGGACGACGCCGAAGTCCATCACACGAGGTACTGCGACAGGGAACGCTTGATGAACTTGCCGCGGCCCGGCGAACCGGTGAATTCCCCTGCGTCCAGGACGACTTCACCACGGGACAGCACCGTCTCCACCTTCCCGGTGAACTCCCAGCCCTCGTAGACCGAGTAGTCGACGTTCATGTGGTGGGTCTGCGCCGACACGGTCTGCTTCGCCGTCGGATCGTAGATCACGATGTCGGCGTCGGACCCGGGCGCGACGACACCCTTCTTCGGGTACATGCCGAACATCCGCGCCGGTGTCGCCGCCGAGATCTCCACCCAGCGGGCCAGGCTGATCTCGCCCTTGGTGACGCCCATGTGCAGCAGGTCCATCCGGTGCTCGACGCCGGGCAGACCGTTCGGGATCGCCCGGAAGTCGTCCTTGCCGAGCTGTTTGTCGGGGACGAAGCAGAACGGGCAGTGGTCGGTCGCGACGACCGACAGGTCGTTGGTGCGTAGCCCGCGCCACAGCTTCGCCTGCTCCTCGACGGGCCGCAGGGCGGGAGTGCAGACGTACTTGGCGCCCTCGAAATCCGCTCGGGCCAGGTCGGATTCGTCCAGGAACAGGTACTGCGGGCAGGTCTCGCCGAAGACGTTACGACCCGCGTCCCGGGCTTGGGTCACCACGTCGACGGCCGCGCCGCTCGACAGGTGCACGAAGTACAGCGGCGCTCCGGTGA
Source organism: Flexivirga oryzae (assembly GCF_014190805.1). Lineage (NCBI taxonomy): Bacteria > Bacillati > Actinomycetota > Actinomycetes > Micrococcales > Dermacoccaceae > Flexivirga > Flexivirga oryzae. The sequence goes on from NZ_JACHVQ010000001.1 coordinate 445,404, forward strand.
CGTCGGCCATCTGGGCGGCCCGGTTGACCGCCTCCGCCTCCAGGGCGATCGGCCGGGTGAGGCCGTGCCACTTGGGTGCGGTGTTGCCCGCCGCGATGGCCCGCTGGACGATCTGGTCGATGGCGGTGCCGTTCTCGGCGTGCATCATGATCGTCGCGCCGTTGTCGGCCGCGCGGTACATCGCCTGGATGATCTGGTCGTCGGTCGACAGGAACACGCCCGGGTAGGCCATGAAGAGCTTGAAGCTGGTGACGCCCTGGTCGACCAGGCCGTCCATCTCCTTCAGCGAGGTGTCGTTGACGTCGGCCAGGATCGCGTGGAAGCCGTAGTCGATGCACGCCTTCCCCTCGGCCTTGGCGTGCCAGGTGTCGACCGCTTCCTGCAGCGAGCCGCCCTTCTTCTGCACGGGGAAGTCGACGATCGTCGTCGTGCCACCCCACGCGGCCGCGCGGGTCCCGGTCTCGAAGTCGTCGACGCTGAACGTGCCGCCGAACGGCATGTCCATGTGCGTGTGCACGTCGATGCCACCGGGCAGGACGTACTTCCCGGCTGCGTCGATGGTCCGGTCGGCGGTGACGCCGAGCGCGGCGGCCGTGCCCGGTGTGAGCACCGCGGAGACGGTCTCGCCGTCGATCAGCACGTCTGCGGCCGCGGCACCCTGCGGTGAGACGACCTGGCCCCCGGTGATGAGTGTTGTCGTCATACTGTGACTCCTTTGTCCTCTTCGGCTGTGTCAGCCGAATCGTCATACGAGACAGGTGCTTTCACTAGCTTCATCAACACGGTGTGTATGACGGCACCGGCGACGAGGCCGATGATCCAACCGTAGTCCGCCAGCGGCTTGAGGAAAGGGATCATTCCGTCGACAGGGAACGGCCCGGTCTTGTTCCCTTTGGCGTCGACCCCGGAGTAGGACCCGCCACCGGCCAGGATCGCGGCGACCACGAACGACAGGACGGCGATCCAGTTCCAGCCGCCGCGGTACCAGTACAGGCCCCGGCCGCGGGTGTAGAGGTCACGCACCACCAGCTGCCGGCGCCGGACGAACCAGTAGTCAGCCAGCAGGATGCCTGCGACCGGACCGAGGATCGCGCCGACGAAGTTCAGCCAGGTGAAGATGTAGATGCTGGGGTTGGAGACAAGCTCCCACGGCATGATCAGCACAGACAGCACGCAGGTGATCAGTGCCCCGCGACGGAAGTTGATGTGCTTCGGGACCGCGTTGGCGAAGTCGTAGGACGGGCTGACCAGGTTGGCGGCGATGTTCACCGCGAGGGTCGCGATCATCACGGTTGCGAGCGCGAGCAGCGTGCCGACCCAGTTGTCGATGCGGGCGGCGAGCTGGATCGGGTCCCAGATGACCTCCCCGTAGACCTTCTCCGAGGCGGACGTGACGAACACCGACAGCAGCGCGAAGAGCGTCATCGTGGTCGGCAGGCCGTAGGTCTGGCCGAGTGCCTGCTGTTTCTGGGATCCGCCGAACCTGGTGAAGTCGGAGATGTTGAGCGACAGTGTGGCCCAGAAGCCGATCATCCCCATCAGGGCCGGGCCGAACGCCTTCCAGAACGCGTGCCCGTGCAGGGTGCCCGGCTGGGAGAGTATGTCGCCGACGCCGCCGGCCTTGATCCACATGTAGATCAGCAGCGCGATCGCCGCGGCCAGGACGACGGGTGCGGCCCAGTTCTCGAAGTGCTTGAGCGTGTCGATGCCGCGGACGATGATGGCGATCTCGATCAGCCAGAAGACGAAGAAGCTGAGCCACTGCGTCCACGCGAAGTCGCCGATGTGCCCCGCGTTCGCCCACCCGCTGCCGAACATCTTGCCGGCCAGCAGGAAGATCCCCTCGCCACCGATCCAGGTCTGCACGCCGAACCAGCAGGTTGCGGCGAGCGCACGGATCAGCGCCGGCAGGTTGGCGCCGAAGATCCCGAACGAGGAGCGCGCCAGCACCGGGAAGGGTATGCCGTACTTCGTCCCGCCGTGACCGTTCAGCAGGATGGGGACGAGCACGATGACGTTCGCCAACAGGATGATGAAAACCGCCTGTTGCCAGGACATTCCGGCCGCAACCAGTCCGGAGGCCAGCAACCACGACGGGATGTTGTGGCTCATCCCGACCCAGAGGGCCGTGTAGTTGTAGGTGTGCCAGTTGCGTTGTGCCACCGGCACGGGCACCAGGTCCGAGTTGGCGAGCGCCGGGTCGTCGAGAGCACCGCGGTCCACCAACTCGACCCGCCCGTCGGCATTCTCGACCTGACCCTCGCGGGCAGCTGAAGCGGACTGGGTTGTCATACACGGCTCCTCAGGGCGAACGGGAGAATGCCGGTCACAGTATCGGCGCACGAACCGCCCCGGTTCGTTCACTGTGTCACGCATCACAGCCGTTGCGTTGCGTGCTGTATCGATGCCGTTTCACGGTCACGCCGGCTGCGGATCGGGAAGAGTGGGCGTAGCGGTGCTCGGCACACCGCGCCGATGCCCAGCTGTCGAAGGAGAGGCTGCCCGATGCACGCGATGACGCTCGCGGAGGTGATCGAGCTCGCCGCGAGCCGTGAGGGCCAGCCGGAGGTGGTGTACGGGCACGACCACCTGTCGGACCCGGTGCGGTGGTGTCACGTGGGGGAGGTCCCGGACATCGGCACCATGCTCACCGGCGGTGAGGTGGTGCTCACGACCGGCGCGATGTTGCTGCGGGACGAGGATCAGATCGGGTATGTCGAGCGCATCGCGCGGGCGGGGGCGACCGCGGTATTCCTCGGGATCGGCCGCGCCTTCGACGACATACCGCGCGCCATGCTGCAGGCGTGCCGCGAGCACGACCTGCCGTTCGTGGTGATGTGGCGTCCGGTGGCATTCGTGACGATCAGCGAACAGGTCCAGACCACGATCCTGGCGCACATCACCAGCCGGTCAGCCGTCTCGGAGAACGTGCGGGACATGTTGCACCGCTTGACGATCGAGAGCGCACCGATGCAGGCACTGGTCGACGAGCTGGCCAGCCTGGCCGAGTGCCCGGTCGTCGTGGAGAACACTGCTCGGCAGGTGCAGTTCGCCGCGGGTGAGGAAGGTCTGCGGGAGGTGCTGCGGGACTGGTCCCGGTTGTCGCAGTACGTGTCACACTTCGCCGGAGAGGGTGACGTGCACACGACCCCGGACGGCATCTTCGCCGCACCGCTCGTCGAGCGCGGGCGGCCGTGGGGGTCACTGATCCTCTTCGCGCACGGTGAGCCCGCCGAGCGCTCGGAGGTGATCGCGCAGCGCGGGGCGGAGGCGCTCAACCTGCACAAGCTGGTGTCGCGCAGCGGCCAGGACTGGCAGCGCGAGGCCCAGGAGGTGTTGCTCGCGGACCTGCTGGGCGGGCACGGCGGCACCGACGTGCTCGAACTGCGGGCGCGGGCATCGGGTTTCCCGATCCGGCACTGCCGCCTCACGGCGCTGGTGGTGCGTCTCGGCAGGGCGGAACGCGACTGCGCCATGCTGCTGGAGCGGTCCCGCTCGGTCGCCGGTCGGCAGGGCATCGGTGTGCTGGTCGGACCGGTCGAGCAGGGCATGGTCCGGATGCTGGTGTCGAGTGGGCAGCAGGACGACCCGATCCGCACCGTCGACGACTTCGTCCGGCAGCTCGCGTCGGAGTCCGAGGGCCGGATCCTGCTGGCCGCCGCAGGGCCCGCGGTCGAGGGGCTGCGGGGACTCGCAGCGTCGTTCGGCCGGGCGCGCCAGACGTTGGATGCCGCGATCCGGCTGGGCCGGCAGGACTCCTCGGTGGTGCGGCTGGCGGACCTGCGGCTACCGGGGCTGGTCGAGGTGCTCGCGACCAACCACGACGTGCAGGACTTCGTCGACCGCGAGCTGGGCCCGCTGCTGGACAGCCCGGAGCTGATCGACCTGCTGGAGAGCTTCATCGCCAACGGCCTGAACAAGTCCTCGACCGCACAGGCGCATCACCTGTCCCGGCCCGCGGTCTACCGCAGGCTGGACCAGATCACCGAGCGGCTCGGCATCGACCTGGACGACGTGCGGGAGGTCGCCGGGCTGTATGTCGCGCTGCTCGCGTTGCGTGCCCGGGGCCAGTGACGGCGGCCTCGCGCCATACGAGCTCCTAACGCTCGGTGATCGCCGTGTAGGTGTCCGGCCGGCGGTCGCGGTAGAACGCCCAGGTGGAGCGCTGCTCGCGGATCGCGTCCAGGTCCAGGTCGCGGACGAGCAACTCCTCGACCTGGTCGGAGGCGACGTCGCCGACGAAGGCACCACGCGGGTCGGCGAAGTAGGAGGTGCCGTAGAAGTCGTCGTCGCCGAGCGGTTCGATGCCGACCCGGTTGAGCGCACCGACGTAGTACATGTTGGCGGCGGCCGCGGCGGTCTGCTCCAGCTTCCACAGGTGGTTGGACAGTCCGCGTGAGGTGGCCGAGGGGTTGAAGACGATCTCGGCGCCGGCCAGTCCGAGCCCGCGCCAGCCCTCCGGGAAATGCCGGTCGTAGCAGATGTAGACACCCACCTTGCCGACCGCGGTCTCGAAGACCGGCCAGCCGTCGTTCGCGCCGGGGCGGAAGTAGAACTTCTCCCAGAACCCGTGCAGCTGCGGGATGTGCGTCTTGCGGTACTTGCCGAGGTAGCGCCCGTCGGCGTCGATGACCGCCGCGGCGTTGAACAGCACGCCCGGCTGCACCTCCTCGTAGATCGGCAGGATCATCACTTGGCCGGTCTCCTTGGCGATCGAGCTGAAGCGCTGGACGATCGGGCCGTCCGGGATCGCCTCGGCGTACTCGTACCACGCCTTGTCCTGGACCTGGGCGAAGAACGGGCCCATGAACAACTCCTGGAAGCAGATGACCTGGTTGCCCTGTTGGGCCGCCTGGTGCGCCACCTCCTCGTGGGCATCGAGCATCTTGTCCTTGTCGCCGCGCCAGTGTGTCTGGAACAGAGCGGCTTTGACAGTGGTCATGGGCAGTCTCCTCGGTCGCCTCGTCGGTGATGCAGTGACGCTAATGCGGCCGGCTCATCCGGTGACCCGTCGCGATGTCACGAGAATCCGCGGTGGTGTTACACCGTGTCGAGACCGGCTGCCGAACTCGACCGGGACGTGCTGCCGGTCGGCTCGTCCGCGGCGAGATGGTCCAGCTTGCAGTGGGCGACCACGAGCAGGTTCCGCACACTTTGCACCGGGATCCCGAGGGCGCAGCCGATCGTCTCGGCCGGGTGCCCCGCGTCGTCGAGTCGTACCGCGACCGCCAGCATGTCGGGCAGCTGGTCGATCAGTCGGTTGTGGTCCATGCGGTGAGGCTGCCACGGGTGCTGTCGCCGGGTCTCAGTGGTCGACCACTGAGGTCCCACCGAGCAGCTCGGCGAGCTCACGGCGATGTGCCACACCGAGTTTGGCGAAGACCTGGTAGAGGTGGGACTCCACGGTGCGCACGGACAGCGTCAGCTGGTTCGCGATGTCGGCGTTGCTCAGTCCACGGGCGGCGAGCCCGGCGACCTCGCTCTCGCGACGACTCAGCTGCGGCAGCTCGGCCCCCGGTGCCACGGAGGGCAGGTGTGCCCCGTCGCAGCGGGCCAGCAGCAGTCCTTCGCGGGTCAGCTCCTGCCGGGCCAGGGTGTTGTGACCCTTGTCCCGATGCGCCGCCGCCGCATCGGACGCGGCACGCGCAGCCAGCGGCGTCAGGCCCTGCGCCGCGAACGTTCGGCTCACCGCGGAGAGTCGGTCCGGGTCACGGCTCAGCAGGCCCTCGACATGTTCGAGCAGCAGTGTCGGAAAAGGGGATTCGACCGCGGTGAGGGGCGCCAACTCGTCTCGTACGCGACGCAGCGGAGCGCCGAGACAGGCCGCCGAGTGCAGCACTTTCGCCCGGTCCACGGGCAACTCGCCGAGCGAGTCGGCGCCGTCCAGGAGGCTTCGGGAGGCCCCGGTGCTGTCGCCGGCGGCAGCCGTCAACTCGGCGTGCGCGAGCAGGTGGTCGGCCAGCATGCGGGAGGAGAGACGACCCCGCTGCAGGTGGTCGGCCCGGTCGAGGGCCAGCCGGGCCGCATCCAACTCGCCCAGCACGATGTGCGCACGCGCGAGCATCGTCGAGGCCCACGCACCCGCGTGGCCGCTGTCGCGTACGGCGAAACCGGCGACCGCGTCGAGGAGCGCGCGGCGGGCCGCGACGAACCTGCCCCGCGGCAGCTGCGTTCCGCCGACGACCAGAGCCACCAGTGCCCGCACGTGCGGGTCGGGCTCCTGGGCCATCGCGGCGCTGATCGGCTCCACGACCGTAATGGCGCGATCGGCCCACCCTTCGAGGGTGAGGCACATGCACTCCTGCAGGATCGACGTCGCGGCGGCGCGGCGGGCGTCCGGACCTCCGCTCGCCGCCAGCTCCCGCAACCTTCGGTGGGTGCCGCGGGACGTGGTGGTACGCCCCTGCCGGGCCAGGACCTCGCCGACGATCTCGGCCGCGTGCAGTGCGACCAACGGCGTCACGGAGGCGTCGTTGAGGATCGGATCCACCAACTCGAGCACGTCCGCGAGCCGTCCCTCGTCGAGCAACACCTCGGCGCGGTACGACGCGGCGAGATGCTGCGCGACGGCGCGGTGCTCCGCAGGGGCCGCGTCATGTGCCGCCACGAAGCGGTCGAGCATCGCCAAGGTCTCGTCCCTCCGGCGCAGGCCCATGTAGAGCGCCTGATGGCGGCGATCGACGTAACGCTGATGCAGCTCGATGTCGTGGTGGGCGAGGATCCGCTCCTCGGCGTCCGCCAGCGCGCCCTCCGCCTCGGCGAAACGGTTGCGACTGTTGCAGGCGTTCGCCAGCGCGACCGACGCGCGCGGCGGTCCACCGCGTTCGACGGCGGCTCGCGCGAGTTGCTCGCCCAGGGCCGTGTCGAAGGACGCGTTCGCGAGAACGGCCGCCTCGGTCAGCAGCCCCGGGTCGGGCTCCGCGCCCACTTCGAGGCGCCACCTGGCGATCCGGACGACGTCGAGCGGTGCGGTGGACGGCCGGTCCGCCAACGCGTCCACCAGCTGTCGCACGAGACGGCGCCGCTCGCCGCGCCGCAGACCGGCGAGGACGACGTCGCCGTACAAGGGGTGGTCCAACCGCCAGTCCCCGGCATCGTCGAGCCGTGCCAGCCCCGTTCCCTCGAGCCGAGCCAGCGGTTCGGTGCCGAGCAGGTCCTCGGCGACCTCGCTGCGCAGCGGTTCACCGAGCGCCAACAGCGCGAGCGATGCCCGGTCGTCGGCAGCCAGGTGGCCGATGCGCTCGCCGACCGCGTCGACCAGCCGCGGTGCCAGGACGACGGAACCGTCCCAGCGCCATACCCCGTCGGCGCAACTCAGCGAGCCCGCCGCGACCGCGGCCCGCACCAGCTCCCGCGCGAACAACGCGTTGCCCTGGCTCTGCCGAGCCAACGCCGCCCGGGTCGACGCGGACACCTCACCGCCGAGCCCGGCCTCGATGAGCCGACCGATCTCGGCGGACGAGAACGGTTGCAGATCAACCCGGATCGCGATCTCGTCCTTCCACAGCGTGGTGACCGGATCCGGTGTGACCTCACCCCGCCGCACCCCCAGCAGCAGGCGGGCCGCGCCGGAGAGAGCCAGGTGCAACAGCAGGGCGGCGCTGCCGGCGTCGAGCTGGTGCGCATCGTCCACGACCAGCAACGGCACGGCCGATCCCGCGGGGTGGATCGCCTCGACGACCGCGGAGTACCAGGCGGTGAGGCTGTCGTGAGCGGCGGCAGAGCCGCTCACGACGGGTGCCAGAGCGCCGTACGGCGTCGCACGGGTCGCCTTGGTGGCGATGGTGAGGAGCACCGGGATGTCTTGTCGCCGAGCGACATCCGCCACTTCGCGCAGCATGCGCGACTTGCCCACGCCGGGCTGCCCGAACACGACCGCAGCCGGTGCGCCCGATTCGCCGCCTGCGAGGACATGACCGCACAACAGGCCGAGCTCCTCGGTCCGTGCGAGGAACGGCCAGTCGGCGAGTTCAACCCCTGGAACTCCCATGACCTTCATTCTGTCGCGCGACACCGCCGTGCGAAGGCGATTACGCAGAGCCGGGCAGCGGTGCGGCACTGAATCGACGCGGAGAGCAACACGGAGCTGGCCACCTGCCGGTCATCCGGACCAGACGGTCACCCAGTGCTGGTCGTCGGGCACGAGAGAGGCCCGGAATGCGGCATCAAAGGTGGCCAGCGTCGTGTTGTTCGCCGCGGCGAGGTTCACGAGTTGGAGGTCGGTCACCTGGCGACGTCCCATCAGCACACGTGTGTCGACCAGCGGTTCGGCGAGCGAGACGTCGTCCGCAATGAAATGCCAACCGGGGACAGAACGCATGGCGCTCAGTTGCCCGAGCGCCTCGGTGCCGCTCACCTTCCGCCCGACGACCGGCTCGGTCAGCAGCAGCCGCAGCAGACCCGCCTCGGTGACCGGTGAGGTGCTCCACGTGTCGAGCTCGGCGAATCGCTCATGGGCGATCCGATGGTGGACATGCTGATCCCAGGTCAGGGCGAGCAGCACGTTGACGTCAAGAAGCACTGTCCGACTCGGACTCGTCGTCGCGATGAGCGGCGACCAGCTCATCGGTCACCGCGTGCCCGGTCACCCCGGCCAGCACCGGGAAACCCGAGGCGGTCGACTGTCGGGTGCGTGGTGCCGTGATGCCGGCGAGGGCCAGCTCCGACACGGCCTTGCCGAGCGAGGTGTTGTCGGCGCGTGCCTTCGCCCGGGCAGCACTGAGCACCGCCTCGTCGAGATCAAGGGTCGTGCGCATGAGCGCATCATAGCATCAATGCATCGTGATGCTCCGGACGGGCAATCGAGTTGGTAGCGGGGGGAGCGGGCCAATAGACTGTGGACAACAGCGTTCGAGCCGTCATCAGCGGCGAGCTTCCGGAAGAACAGCGCTTCGGTGCCCAGTAGAACCGGACGGGACGAGCCCGTCACAGCTCATGCACGAGCGGTTGTATGCCGAGAAGCGTCTCGTCATACAGCAAGCGAGGTGGTACCGCGGTGCGGCCCGGCAGAGACGGGCAGCGTCGTCCTCGACAGGACGAAACGACCGTAAGAGAGACGCACCGCGCATGACCTACCCGAAGGTCGACCTGACCGCCGCCGAACCACACGGAGTCGCACCCTCCGCGGACTTTCCCGCCATCGAGAAGGCGGTGCTGAAGTACTGGGACGCCGACGACACCTTCCGTGCGTCCGTCGAGCAGCGGGACCCGGGCACCAACGGCGACAACGAGTTCGTCTTCTACGACGGTCCGCCGTTCGCCAACGGCCTGCCGCACTACGGCCACCTGCTCACCGGCTACGTGAAGGACCTCATCCCGCGCTACGAGACGATGCGCGGTCACCGCGTCGAGCGCCGCTTCGGCTGGGACACCCACGGGCTGCCCGCCGAGCTCGAGGCGATGAAGCAGCTCGGGCTGAAGACCAAGGACGAGATCCTCGAGATGGGGGTCGACAAGTTCAACGCGGCGGCCCGCGCGTCGGTGCTGCGGTACACCGACGACTGGCGTGACTACGTCGAGCGGATGGGGCGCTGGGTCGACTTCGACAACGACTACAAGACGCTCAACCCCGACTTCATGGAGTCGGTGATCTGGGTCTTCAAACAGCTCTACGACAAGGGACTGATCTACGAGGGCTTCCGGGTGCTGCCCTACTGCTGGAACGACGAGACGCCGCTGTCCAACCACGAGCTGCGGATGGACGAGGACGTCTACCAGATGCGGCAGGACCCTGCCGTGACCGTCGGATTCCGTTGCACGAGCAGCAAACTCGACGTCCTGAAGGATGCCTACCTCCTCACCTGGACGACGACGCCGTGGACCCTCCCGTCCAACCTCGCGGTGATGGTCGGCCCGGACATCGACTACGTCGTGGTCGAGACCGACGTGCCGACCGGCACCCCCCAGCGCTACGTGCTGGCGCACGCGCGGCTGGCGGCATACGCCAAGGACCTGTTCGGTGACGCCAAGGCGGACCCCGAGCCGTATGTCGTCGCGCGGCTGACCGGCAGCGACCTGCTGGAGTCGGTGTACGCACCGCCGTTCACCTACTTCGCGGGCCACGACAAGGCGTTCCGCGTGGTGCCGGCCGACTTCGTGACGACCACGGACGGCACCGGCCTGGTGCACAGCGCCGGGGCGTTCGGTGAGGACGACATGATCGTCACCGAGCGCGAGGGGATCGCGCCGGTGATGCCGGTCGGGCCCGACGGTCGCTTCACCGCGCCCGTGGGCGAGTACGAAGGCATGCTCGTCTTCGACGCCAACCCGCACATCATCGACGACCTCAAAGCGGCGACCCGCGCGTTCTCCGCGGGTCTCGATATGGGCTCGGCTAGCGCCTCGCCCTACTCGACCAGCGCGGAGGGAACCTCGGCCGGCGCAGGCGGCTCTGTCACGCCTGGGACGGTGCTGCTGCGCCGCGAGACCTACGAGCACTCCTACCCGCACTGCTGGCGCTGCCGGAACCCGTTGATCTACAAGGGTGTCAGCTCCTGGTTCGTCAGCGTGACGAAGTTCAAGGACCGCATGCTCGCGCACAACCAGGAGATCAACTGGGTGCCCGGCAACGTCAAGGACGGTCAGTTCGGCAAGTGGCTGGCCAATGCCCGCGACTGGTCGATCACGCGCAACCGTTTCTGGGGCAGCCCGGTGCCGGTGTGGAAGTCGGACGACCCGGCACACCCGCGCATCGACGTCTACGGATCCTTCGAGGAACTGGAGCGCGACTTCGGTGTCGAGGTCGACGACCTGCACCGGCCGGGCATCGATACGTTGACCCGGCCCAACCCCGACGATCCGACGGGGAAGTCCACCATGCGCCGCGTCGAGGACGTGCTGGACGTGTGGTTCGACTCCGGTTCGATGCCGTACGGGCAGGTGCACTACCCGTTCGAGAACGCCGACTGGTTCGAGCACCACTATCCGGCGGACTTCATCGTCGAATACATCGGCCAGACCCGCGGCTGGTTCTACACGCTGCACATCCTGGCCACGGCGCTCTTCGACCGCCCAGCGTTCAAGAACGTCATCTGCCACGGCATCGTGCTCGGCAGCGACGGGCAGAAGATGTCCAAGTCGCTGGGCAACTACCCGGACGTGTCGGAGGTGTTCGACCGGGACGGCGCCGACGCCATGCGCTGGTTCCTGATGAGCAGCCCGATCCTGCGCGGCGGCAACCTCATCGTCACCGAGCAGGGCATCCGCGACGGTGTGCGGCAGGTGCTGCTGCCGTTGTGGAGCAGCTGGTACTTCTTCAGCCTTTACGCGAATGCCGCTGAGGCGACGATTCGTTCCTCATCGTCGGCTCAGCCTGAATCGGACAACGACCATGCAGAAGGGCATTGGCGCACCGACTCGCCCAATGTCATGGACCGCTACGTGCTGGCCAAGACCCGCGACCTGGTCGAGTCCGTGCGGATGGACCTGGACGAGTTCAACGTCGCCGGCGCGTGCGACGCGGTGCAGGGCTTCCTCGACGTGCTCACCAACTGGTACATCCGCCGGTCTCGCGAGCGCTTCTGGTCACAGGACGGTGTCGACGCCGACGCACAGGCAGCGTTCGACACGCTCTACACGGTGCTGGAGACGGTCTGCCGGGTGGCGGCGCCGTTGCTGCCCTTCGTCTCCGAGCAGGTATGGCGGGGGCTGACCGGTGGCCGCTCGGTCCACCTGACCGACTGGCCCGACGCGACCGACCTGCCTGCCGACGAGCGACTCGTCGACGCGATGGACCGTGCCCGGACGGTGTGCTCGACGACCCTGTCGGTGCGCAAGGCCCAGCAGTTGCGGGTGCGCCTGCCGCTGGCGAAGCTGACGGTCGTCGTGGACGACGCGGCGGCCCTCGGCGACTTCGCCGCGCTGATCTCCGACGAGGTCAACGTGCGCGACGTGGAGTTGGTGGATCTGGCGCACGCGAGCGAGGCCGACTTCGGCATACAACAGAAACTCACCGTCAACGCGCGGGCCGCCGGTCCGCGCCTCGGCAAGGACGTGCAGCGCGCCATCAAGGGCAGCAAGTCCGGGGACTGGTCGGTGGGCGCCGACGGCACCGTCACCAGCGGCGGATTGGCTTTGCAGGAGGGCGAATTCACCCTCGAGTCGGTGGTGACCGGCCAGTCGCAGGAGCACCAGGTCCCGGCAATGTTGCCCGGTGGCGGGTTCATCGTGCTGGACACCGAGGTCACCGACGAACTGCGCGCCGAAGGCCTCGCCCGCGACATCATCCGCGCCGTGCAGCAGGCCCGTCGTGCGGCCGGCCTGGACGTCAGCGACCGGATCCGGCTCGGCGTCGCCGGCGACGACGAGGCATGGCAGGCCACCGTTGCCCACCAGGAGCTGATCATGCGTGAGACGCTTGCCGTGCAGTTCGGCTCGGCGGGTGCCGGGCACGAGCTGCCGGGTGCCACCGACGCCGACCTGGGCGGTGGCAAGCACGTGTCGATCTCGGTCGAGCGGGTGGAGCCGTCAGTTGAGGGGACCCCGAAGTGAAGATAGCCAGCGGAGTGCTGCTGCGTGCGGCGACCGGCGACGACCTGCAGGGGGTGATCGCCGTCGGGCAGCAGACCTGGCCGGTCACCTACGGGCCGATCGCCGGTGACGATTACGTCGCGATGGGCCTGGCGAAGTGGTGGACCGCGGACGCGACCATCCCTGCCATCCGCGCCGGACGGGTCACGGTCGCCGAGTACGACGGTGAGATCGTCGGTATGACGTCCGTCGGCCCGCTCGACGGACACCTGGCGCTCTGGAAGCTCTACGTGCTGCCGGAGTTCCAGAGCTCCGGGGTGGGCGGCATGCTGATGCGCGCTGCGATCGCCAGGGCCAGGGCCGACGGGTATGACGAGATCGTGCTGTCCTACCTGGAAGGAAACGACAACGCCCGTGGCTTCTACGAGCACTACGGGTTCACCGAGACCGGTCGCGAGAGCACCGGCGGCGGCGTGCCCGACTCGGTGTGGATCCACCTGCCTCTCAGCGAAGGCCACGGTGACGCAGTGTTGGATGAGTCGCATGGCTAGTCGGGGTCCCCGCGAAGTATCGGAGGAGCGAAGCGGGGGAGAACTTCGTGGGGTGACTAGTGGTCGACCCGACGCCGAGCAGCGGGAGGCGGCGCGCAACCTGGAGCTTCGCAAGCGGCTGCGCGAGGTCGAGGACGCGATCCTGGCGCGCACCCCGGAGTCCAGCCCTGAGCCGTCGCTGGAGCGGGTGCGCCGCATCATGGAGTTGCTCGGCGATCCCCAGCGCACCTTCCCCCTGGTGCACCTGACCGGGACCAACGGGAAGACCACGACCACTCGCGCGATCGAGCGCATCCTGCGCGAGACCGGCCTGTCCACCGGGCGTTTCACCTCACCGCACCTGCACAACGTGCGGGAGCGGATCGCGTTGAACGGCAAGGCGATCGACCCCGAGCGCTTCATCGCCACCTACGACGACGTGTTGCCCTACGTCGAGCTGATCGACAACGAGGCGCGCGAGGCGGGGGAGCCGACCACCACCTACTTCGAGTTTCTCGTCGTGATGGCCTACGCGGCGTTCGCGGACGCACCGGTCGACGTCGCGATCGTCGAGGTCGGCCTCGGCGGCCGATGGGACGCCACCAACGTGGCCGACGGCGACGTCGCGGTCATCACCCCGATCTCGTTGGACCACACGCGGTTGCTCGGCTCGACCGTCGAGGAGATCACGCTGGAGAAGCGCGACATCATCAAAGCCGGCGCGATCACCGTCGTCGGCGAGCAGGACCCCGGCGTCGACCAGCTGATCGCCGAGCGCATCGCCGAGGTCGGGGGCGCGGTGAAACGCGAGACCATCGACTTCGAGGTGCTGGAACGCGACCAGGCGGTCGGCGGGCAGCAGCTCACCGTGCAGGGCCTCGCGGCGGTCTACCCCGATATCTACCTCCCGCTCTTCGGCGAACACCAGGCGCACAACGTCGCGACCGCGATCGCTGCCGCGGAGGCGTTCCTCGGCGGCGGCGAGCGGGCGCTCGACATCGACCTGCTCCGCTCGGCGCTGGCCGAGCTGGATTCACCGGGCCGGTTGGAGATCGTGCGGCGCTCACCCACGGTGCTGGTCGACGCGGCCCACAACGCCGCCGGCATCCGTGCCCTGCGTGACGCGATGAACGACTCCTTCACCTTCAGCCGCCTGGTCGGCGTGCTGGCGATCTTCGCCGACAAGGACGCCGAGGACATGCTCTCGACCCTGGAGCCGGTGCTGGATCACGTGGTGGTCACCCGCAATTCGAACAAGCGCAGTATGGCCCCACAGGATCTCGGTGAGCTCGCGATCGAGATCTTCGGTGAGGACCGGGTCGACGTCGTGCCCGATCTGGCCGACGCCATCGATCGCGCCGCCGAGCTCGCCGACGAAGGCGGGGTCTCCGGCGGGGTGCTCGCCACCGGCTCGATCAGCACCGCAGCCGATGTGCGTGCCCTGCTCGGGGTGACCGACAGCTGATGCTGGGAAATCTCCTCGTCCACGGGGTGGGCGAGCGTATGACGCGCCGCTTCGCCGGCATCGTCGTCGGCTCCCAGACCCTCGTGGTGTTCCTCGGCGCGCTGGTGGCGTGGGCCATCGCGAAGTCGCAGCACAACGCCGCCCACACGTCATACCTCGTCGTGGGCCTGGTGCTCGCGGTGCTGTGCATCGTGGCCTCGGGCACTTTGCGCCGTCCGTGGGGTGTCACGTTGGGTTGGGTCGTCGAGATCGCTACGGTGCTCGCAGGTTTCGTGTTGCCGATGATGTTCGTCGTCGGTGTGATGTTCCTGGCGTTGTGGGTCACCGCCCTCGTCCAGGGCCGCAAGATGGATGCTCTGACCGCGAGGCACCAGGAACAGGACGGGTAGATGACCTGGCTCGAAGCGATCGTTCTGGGGATCGTGCAAGGACTCACCGAGTTCCTGCCGATCTCCTCCTCCGCACACCAGTTGATCGTCGGGCGGCTCTTCTGGGACAACGACGGTGGTGGCTCGGCGTTCACCGCCGTCAACCAGCTGGGCACCGAGTCCGCGGTGATCGTCTACTTCTGGCGTGACATCGTGCGCATCATCAAACAGTGGGCGCTCTCGGTCGCCGGCAAGGTGCCGCGCACCGATCCCGACGCCCGGATGGGCTGGCTGGTCATCGTCGGCACCATCCCGATCGGCATCCTCGGCCTGGTGTTCAAGAGCTTCATCGAGGGGCCGCTGCGCAACCTGTGGGTGACCGCCAGCATGCTGCTGATCTTCGCGATCGTCATCGCGGTCGCCGACGCCACGGTCGACGACCGGGGACATGCCGCCGACCACACCGAGGAGCACGGCAAGACCCTCGACGACCTCAACGTCAAGGACGGCATCCGGTTCGGCCTCTGGCAGGCGCTCGCGTTGATCCCCGGCGTCTCCCGTTCGGGTGGCACGATCTCCGGTGGTCTGTTCATGGGGTACACGCGCAGTGCGGCAGCACGCTACTCGTTCCTGCTCGCCATACCCGCCGTCGTGCTGTCCGGGCTGTTCGAGCTGAAGGATCTGCACGGCAGCGACGGCGACGGGTGGGGCCAGATCGCCATCGCCACCGTGCTCGCGTTCGTCGTCGGGTATGCCGTGATCGCGTGGTTCATGCGCTACATCTCGCACCACAACTTCCGGCCGTTCGTCTACTACCGGATCGGCCTGGCGGTGTTCCTCTTCGGCGTGCTCATCCTCGGCAAGGTCGCGGCCTGACCTCGGCCCCAGCGCGCCCGTCATACGGCCCGTCCGATTGAATGTGACACATGGAACGCACCCTGGTCATCGTCAAGCCCGATGGATTCGCCCGCGGCCTCACCGGTGAGGTCCTGCGCCGCATCGAGGCCAAGGGCTACACGCTCGACACGCTGCAGATCATGACGGCCGACCGCGAGCGGTTGGCGCAGCACTACGCCGAGCACGAGGGCAAGCCGTTCTACCAGCCGCTGGTCGACTTCATGGCGAGCGGCCCGGCGACCTTCGCGATCGTCACCGGCGAACGCGTCATCGAGGGATTCCGTGCGCTCGCCGGCGCCACCGACCCGACCGCCGCCGCGCCCGGCAGTATCCGCGGCGACCTCGGCCGTGACTGGGGTCTGCCCGTGCAGCAGAACATCGTGCACGGTTCGGACTCCCCGGAGTCCGCCGAGCGCGAGATCGGGATCTGGTTCGCCGGACACTGAGCTCGTTCCTCGCTGCAGTGTCCGGCTCACCTGTGCCTGTTGGGCCGCCCTTCGGCCGGAGCGTCCGGGCGGTAAGCTCCGCACAGGACGCGAACTCAGGGGAAGCCGGTGCGAATCCGGCGCTGACCCGCAACCGTGTGCCGACCGGGCTGCCCGCCCGGCGGTGAGCCGGAGCACCTGCGCGTCCATCGGCGATCTCGTCGCGGCCTGCGAGATCCTCAGCCGTTGACCGCCACGGGCCGCGCGACTCGTGGAAGGCAGAACATTGACCACTTCTCTCCTCACCCGTGCGGGTTTCGCGGGTGTGCTCACCCTCAGCTGCGCGGGTCTCACCGGGCTGGCGACCGCCGCGCCGGCGCACGCCGCGACCCCGGACGGCACCACCGCGGGCTACTTCCTCCAGAGCCAGCTCGCGGCCAGCGGCGACCACTTCGTCTCCAGCGGGTACCCCGACTACGGCCTGACGATCGACGGTGTCCTTGGCCTCGACACGCTCCAGGCCGGTCAGACCGAGGCCGCGAAGGCTGCGGCGTATGTGGTGAAGAACGCCGACAACTACAACAAGTACGGCGACGACGTCTACTCCGCGTCGACGGCCAAGCTGCTGGTGTTCACCGAGGCCCAGGGTCTGCCCACCGCCGAGACAGTCAAGCAACTGCAGTCGCTGAGGCAGAGTAACGGCGAGTTCGCCGACACGGACACCTCGACGGGCAAGCCACTCTCCCCGAACTACGCCAACACGCTCGGCCAGTCGTTCGCGATCATCGGTCTGGTGCGGGCGGAGCAGCCGGACGCCACGGCCGCCGATTTCCTGGCGAAGCAGCAGTGCAGCGACGGCGGTTTCCGGGTCTCCTTCACCGGCGCCTGCACCGGCGACCCCGACGCGACCTCGTTCGCGGTGCAGGCACTGGTCGCCGCCGGTGGCCATGATGCTGCGGTCACCAAGGCGGTCAACTTCCTCGCGGGCAAGCAGCAGGCGAACGGCGGCGTCGTCGAGCCGGCCGCCCAGCCCGCACCCAACACGAACAGCACCGGCCTGGCGGCCGTCGCGTTCGCACTCGCCGGCAAGACCGCAGCGGCGAACAGGGCCAAGAGCTTCGTGCAGAGCTTGCAGTTCGGCTGCGACGCACCGGCGGCCCTGCAGGGCGGGATCGCCTACGACCGGGCCACCTTCGACTCGCTGACCAAGCAGGGTGGCAAGGCCGTGGCCAGTGCCACGGAGGACCGCGCCACCACCCAGGGTCTGTTCGCCTTCACCCAGCAGCCTTACCTGACGATCACCGCAGGCGGTGCGGCGACTGCTCCGGCACTGTCCTGCGCGACGGCCAGCCCGACCTCCACCACCAGCCCGACCTCGACGGCCACCTCGACCACGGCCACGTCGACCACGACCGGCCCGCCGATCGTCACCGACGGCCCGCAGCCCGGCGGTAACCGCGGAGTGCTGTTCGGCGGCGCGGCGCTGCTGGGCGGCGCGGCACTTGCGGGCGCGGGGCTGCGTCGCCGGATGCGCTCCCACAGCTGACGCCGGATGCGCTCCCACAGCTGACGCCGGATGCGCTCCCACAGCTGACACCGACCGCCCCACCACCTCTCCACCAGCCACGACCCCTCACACCGAGAGGCTCACCTACGACCGAGAGGCCCAGAAGTCCGCGGCAAATCGCGGCGGCATTCTGGGCCTGTCGGTGTGTTTGTGAGCCTCTCGGCAAGGGGTTACTTCAGCGCGTCGTCGAGGCCGGCGATCGCGAGCTCGAGCAGCTGCGCCAGCTTGGCACGCTGGGACTGCGGCACCTGGGCGAGGACGTCGGACTCGACCATGTTGTCCTGCCGGAC
The DNA here is from genome assembly GCF_014190805.1 of Flexivirga oryzae. Classification (NCBI taxonomy): domain Bacteria; kingdom Bacillati; phylum Actinomycetota; class Actinomycetes; order Micrococcales; family Dermacoccaceae; genus Flexivirga; species Flexivirga oryzae. The sequence continues at coordinate 463,414 of NZ_JACHVQ010000001.1, forward strand.
GACCTGACGGAACATCTCCCACCCGTCATGGGTGAGCTGCACCAGGATCCGGGTGCGGTTCTCCTCGTCGGGGGTGCGGTCGATCAGGCCACGCTCGGCCATCCGGTCCAGGCGGTGGGTCATCGACGACGGCGCCACGGCGGTGGCGTCGGCGAGTTGCGACGGCGTGGAGATGTTGTCGTCCGCTTCCGCGGCCAGATAACGGATGACAGCCCATTCGCCGGGGGTGATGTCCAGGTCGGACAGCTGCTGGCTGTACCACTGCGAGAGCCGCCGGGCCAGCCCGTGCACGGCGGTGATGACACGCTGGACCTGTTCGTCGCCGCCGGCAGCGACATACGCCGCCACCTCGGTCTCGTACCGGCTCCGCTCGGATCTCGCAGACATGTCCATGACGCCCCATTAGAACGTATGGCGCCCGCCGCGTCCCGGCGCACCGACGGTGGCCACCGCCGATTAGGGGCGACACGCCGAAGACTGATAGCCTGTGCTCGCCGTGAAACCGGCCGCGGATCAAGAGCGCCCTGGTGGAAATGCCCAGGAGCACCGCGCAACCACACGAGAACGGAGATCGCCCACTCATGCCTCTGGAGACAAGCGTCAAGGCCCAGATCATGTCCGAATACGGCACCAAAGAGGGCGACACCGGTTCGCCCGAGGTGCAGATCGCGATGCTGACGCAGCGCATCAAGGACCTCACCGAGCACGCCCGTCAGCACCCGCACGACCACCACAGCCGCCGCGGGCTGCTGCTGCTGGTCGGCAAGCGCAAGCGCATGCTGCGTTACCTCGAAGAGGTCGACATCGAGCGTTACCGCTCCCTGATCAAGCGACTGGGTCTGCGTCGCTGATCGTCACAATGACTTACGCCAGCGAGGCGGCTACCCCTGTCGGTAGCCGCCTTGTCTGCGTGAGCGGGTAATGGCGCGAGCGGCCCGACAAGGATGCGGCCGCGCCCGTCATACGACCCGTCATGTTGGAAGAACCACGCACAACGACGATGCGTGGCCTTGAACGAAAAAGAACAGGAGGGCCCAATGGAGGGTCCAGAAATCACTTTCGCCGAAGCCGTGATCGACAACGGCAAGTTCGGCACGCGCACGGTCCGTTTCGAGACCGGGCGTCTGGCGAAGCAGGCCGCAGGGGCGGTCGTCGCCTACCTGGACGACGAGACCACGGTCCTGTCGACCACCGCCGCGGGCAAGCAGCCCAAGGACCAGTTCGACTTCTTCCCGCTCACCGTCGACGTCGAGGAGCGGATGTATGCCGCGGGCAAGATCCCGGGCAGCTTCTTCCGTCGTGAAGGTCGCCCGTCGACCGACGCGATCCTCACCTGTCGGCTGATCGACCGCCCGCTGCGCCCGGCCTTCGTCAAGGGTCTGCGCAACGAGGTCCAGGTCGTCATCACCGTCCTGGCACAGAACCCGGACCACCAGTACGACGTGCTCGCGATCAACGCCGCCTCGGCGTCCACCCAGATCTCGGGTCTGCCGTTCTCCGGCCCGATCGGCGCCACCCGGGTGTCGCTGATCGACGGTCAGTGGGTTGCGTTCCCCAACTACTCCGACCTGGAGAACTCGGTCTTCGACATGGTCGTCGCCGGCCGTGTGGTCGGCGATGACGTCGCGATCATGATGGTCGAGGCGGAGTCCAACGAGTCGACCTGGGACCTGGTCAAGAACCAGGGCAAGGCCGCGCCGACCGAGGAGTCGGTGGCACAGGGTCTGGAGGCCGCGAAGTCGTTCATCCGCGTGCTGTGCGAGGCGCAGAGCACGCTGGCGCAGGAGGCCGCGAAGCCGGTCCAGGAGTTCCCGCTCTTCCTCGACTACGAGGACGACGCCTACTCCGCCGTCGAGGCCGCCTCGGCCGACAAGCTGCGTGAGCTGCTGTCCATCGCGGACAAGCAGGACCGCGAGTCCCAGCTGGACGAGTTCAAGTCGGAGCTGAAGGCCGAGCTCGCCGGTGAGGGCAAGGCGCTGGAAGGCCGCGAGAAGGAAGTCTCCGCGGCATACCGTGCGGTCCAGAAGAAGCTGGTGCGCGAGCGCATCCTGCGCGACAAGGTCCGCATCGACGGCCGTGGTCTGGCGGACATCCGTGCGCTGTCGGCCGAGGTCGAGGTGCTGCCGCGGGTGCACGGTTCGGCGCTGTTCGAGCGCGGGGAGACCCAGATCCTGGGCGTCACCACGCTGAACATGCTGCGCATGGAGCAGCAGCTGGACACGCTGTCGCCGGTGTCGCGCAAGCGCTACATGCACAACTACAACTTCCCGCCTTACTCCACCGGTGAGACCGGCCGCGTCGGTTCGCCGAAGCGCCGCGAGATCGGCCACGGTGCGCTCGCCGAGCGCGCGCTGGTGCCGGTGCTGCCGACCCGCGAGGAGTTCCCCTACGCGATCCGCCAGGTGTCGGAGGCGCTGAGCTCCAACGGCTCCACGTCGATGGGCTCGGTCTGCGCTTCGACGCTGGCACTGCTCAACGCCGGTGTGCCGCTGCGCGCGCCGGTCGCCGGCATCGCGATGGGTCTGGTGTCGGCCGAGGTCGATGGGAAGACCGAATACGCTGCGATGACAGACATCCTCGGTGCCGAGGACGCCTTCGGAGACATGGACTTCAAGGTCGCCGGCACCCGTGAGTTCGTCACCGCGATCCAGCTGGACACCAAGCTCGACGGCATCCCCGCCGACGTGCTGGCCGGTGCGCTGACCCAGGCCCGCGACGCGCGTCTGCACATCCTGGACGTGATGCACGAGGCGATCGACGCTCCCGACGAGATGTCGCCGTACGCCCCGCGCGTCATCGCGGTGAAGATCCCGGTCGACAAGATCGGTGAGGTCATCGGCCCGAAGGGCAAGATGATCAACCAGATCCAGGAGGACACCGGCGCCGACCTGTCCATCGAGGACGACGGCACCGTCTACATCGGTGCCACCGACGGTCCGTCCGCCGAGGCTGCGCGTGCCGCGGTCAACGCCATCGCCAACCCGCAGATGCCCGAGGTGGGCGAACGCTTCCTGGGCACCGTCGTGAAGACGACGACCTTCGGTGCGTTCGTGTCGCTGCTGCCCGGCAAGGACGGTCTGCTGCACATCTCCGAGGTGCGAAAGCTGGTCGGCGGCAAGCGGATCGACGCGGTCGAGGACGTGCTGAAGATCGGCCAGAAGGTCCAGGTCGAGCTCAAGGAGATCGACCCGCGCGGCAAGCTGTCGCTCGCGGTCGTGCAGGAGGCCGTCGACGACGCCGCCGCGTCGGACGACGCCCCGGCCGCCGCCGACTCATCGGACGACGCTGCCGCCGCGGACGCCCCGTCGGACGAGGACAAGGCGGGTCGCGAGCCGCGTAAGCGCAACCGCCGTCGCGGTGGTCGTGGTCGCGGCAAGGACAACTCCGACGGCGCTGACGCCGGCGAGGAGTCGGTGGACGCCGACGCCGAGCCCGTCGCCGTGGAGGACTGAGTCCGGCATACGCCACATGGAGGCGGCCCGGCCGGCGCGTTGTGCGCCGGCCGGGCCGTTCTTTGTGCCATTTCCTGGTTAGGCTCGCCGGTATGACGACTCCGCTGCTGCTGACCTGTCCGGTGGGGTTGGAGGATCTCGTACGGGGCGATCTGCGTGATCGGCACGACGTGCACTCGACGCTGGTCTCGCTGGGCACGATCCGGTGTGAGAGTCCGGTGTCACGCGACCGGCTGCCGGCCATGGTGGACCGTGTCGCGGTGCCGCTGGGTGTGCCCGACAACGACCTGTCGCCGGCGCAGGTTACGGCCGTGCTGCGGGAAATCGACTGGCGCAGCTACGGACTCGAGGATGAGGTGCCCTTCCGGGTGCACCTGCCCGGCGAAAGCTCTCGCGCGAGGCGGGACGAACTCACGCAGGCTGTTTCTGCTGCGCTCGGGTGGCGGAACGACCCGTCCCACTGGAGTGTCAACCTCGACGTCTCGGAGGAGGCCATGACAGCCGGCACTATCCGCGCCGAACTGGGCCCGTGGGCGTGGGCGGCACGTTTCGGGTTGTTCGAACGGTTGCCGGCGACAACGCCCGGACCGGTCGCCGCCGGCCTGCTGCGACTGGCCAAACTGCAGGACGGCCAGACGCTGCTGGACGTGTGTGGGGGAGTCGGCACCGTGCCCGTGCTCGACGGGCTGTTGCGCGCAGGGCGGTCGATCACCGTCGACAACGACACAGCGTCCGTGGCTGCGGCCGGACGCAACGTCGTCTCCCACGATCTCGCCGGCCGGGTCGAAGTGCTCGACGCCGACGCGTCCGACCTCCCCCTCGCGGCCGGCACGGTCGACAGGGTGGTGAGCGACCTGCCGTTCGGCAAGCGCATCGGCAGTAACGAGCAGAACCGCACGCTCTATCCGGCGATCCTGCGGGAGGTCGAAAGAGTGCTGACCGCCGACGGCCGGTGCGTCCTGCTGTCCGACGACAAGCGGGTCTTCGCCGAATCCGTTGCAAAAGCAAGAGGTTTGAAGATCGCAGGGGAGCGGGTCATCCGCTACAACGGAGTCACGCCCACGGCATACATCGTGCGGCGCAGCCGCCGCCAGAAGAAGAGAGGACGATGACCCGTCACCAACACGCCAGGGGAGTGCGGATCGGCTTCGCTGAAGCACCCTCGCACGTCCGCGAATGGGTGCCGCGGGCCCGCGATGCCGCGCCGATCTTCACCGACGGGTGGCGACTGCTCGCCGAGCGGTTGGACCAGGTGGACCCGTGGTGGGTGGAACGACACGACGAGTTGGCGGGATACGCCGCGCGTGCGGTCGGCCTCATCGACGGTGATGCGTTGCTGCACTGGGATGTTCGTGCCGACAACCTCATCTTCGGCGAGCACCGCGACGTGCTGATCGACTGGGGACAGGTGCGTCGCGGTGCCCCCTGGATGGACCACGCGATCCTCGCGATGGATTGCGTGCTGAGCGGCAGCGAGGTCTCGGCGCTGGAGTTCTTCCGCACCGATCCCGCCCTCGCCGACCGGGATCCGGCGGACCTCGTGTCACTCATGGCATCCGCGGCGATGACGTTCGCGGCGCGTTCCGCCGATGCGGCGCCACCCGGGCTGCCGACGATGCCCGCGCTCCGGGCGCGCTGGGCGGAGAACCTGCGGCACGAGCTGGACCGCCTCCTCTGACCGACCGGCTACGCAAGTGCCGGAGGCTGGTCGGGCCACTGTATGGCGTAGCCGGCCTGTCCGCTGTCGTGGTCCGTCCCGCCGCGGGCGCAGCCGGCGCCACGACGCAGCCGGACGTAGCGCAGCAGTTCGCGGAGGATCCCGGCGTTGCCCATCGCCCAGCCCGGCTGTGGCGGGAGGTCCGGGGGATCGGCGCGATGCTCGGTGTTGGACCAGCGCGCGCCGGCGTCGTCGCCGATCACCCGCTCCAGCAAGTCCGTCACGAGCGTGTCCGCGAAGCCGAAGTCGTCGCCGCGTTCGACGATGCGGTCACAGGCCGTTGCGAGGACACCCGCGGTTCCGCAGCACCGGGCGTTGTTGTCCCAGAAGCCGGGTCGGAGCCGGGCCGGCAGTCCGGAACCCACGACGGTCGCCCAGCACCGGTCCTGCAGCTCGATCCAGCGTCGCTCGCCGGTGACTTGGGTGAGCAGCCGGAACAGCTGCGCGTCGCCAGCGGGCCCGTTGCACCAACCGTAGCTCCACCGTTCGATGATGTCCGGGCGGTGCGGTGGATCCGAGTGCGGCACGAGAAACCCGTTGGGACCCGCGGTGTTCCGGGCAATCACGTCCTCTGTCGCGAGGACGGACAACTCCACCAGCTCAGCACGACCCGACGCCGATCCGACCGACGCCAGGGCGTACGCGATCCCGAGCGTCCCGTGCGCCATGTGGTGCGACCGTGGGGGCGTCGGACGAACCGCCCAGTTGACCCCGTGCGCGGTGCGGTCCGCCTGCTCGACATACGGGAGCACGGCCTCGACGGCGAGATCGAGATCTCCGGCGCACAGCGCGCCGAGGCCGACGCCGGCGTTGCCCATGAACAGCTCGAACATCGGGTTCCAGCGCTCCCCGTCGAACAGATCACGCACCCTCGCCAGGGCCCGCTGTGCCGCCGCGGCACGCCCGAGCCGGTGCAGGACGAGAGCCATGCCGGCGAGCCCGAAGTAGAGCGACGCGTTGTCGCCGGCTTCGGCGAACTCGCTGACCCGGTCGAGTCCGCGCGCGATCGCGCCGTCGTACGAGCTAATGCCGAAGTGTGCCCGTGCCTCGTGCAGGGCGAGCAGAATGCCCGAAATGCCGTGGTAGAGAGAGGGATCAGTCGCGTCGGAGACCCCGGTCGTGAGAAGCCAGTCTGCGGCCGAGCGGGCGACATCCTCCACGAGGTCGACGTCGGGCGACGAGCGAACGGCAGTCACTCGTCACACCAGGTCGAGTTCGAGGGCGCGTAACACGGCCCGGGTGCGGTCCCGGACGCCGAGTTTGGCGAGCACGGTCGACACGTGATTCTTGACGGTGCCGGGTGCAAGGTGCATCGCGGACGCGATCTCCTTGTTCGAGAAACCGCCGACCAGCATCCGCAGCACCTCCTGCTCGCGGGTGGTCAGCTCGATGTGCACCGGAAGGTCGGTCGGTTGCGTTGTCGTCGCACTGGATTCGCCCAGCCGGTTCAGCAGTCGCTGGGTGACCGCTGACGAAACCATCGATCCGCCGGATGCGACGGTTTCGACGGCGGCGACGAGATCGTCGAGCGACACGTCCTTGAGCAGATAGCCGCGCGCCCCGGCACGCAGCGACTCCAGCACCTGTTCGTCGTCCTGGAAGGTGGTCAGCACCAGGCAGGGCGGCGGATCCTCGCGGCCGGCCAGCTCGTGCAGCACCGCGATCCCGTCGAGCACCGGCATCCGCAGGTCGAGGAGTATGACGTCAGGCCGCTCGATCTGCACCAGCTCGAGCGCCTTTCGGCCGTCGGGTGCGGATCCGATGACCTCGATCCGGTCGCTCAACCGCAACAGCCCGACGATGCCGTCACGCACGAGCGTCTGGTCGTCGACGACCAGCACCCGGATGGGCGCGCCCTGCGTCATACCTGCTCCTTCAGCGGCTGCTCCGTGGATGCTGCATTCTCGCCCATCGGTGCCGACGCCTGCACCACAAATCCTCCGCCGGGCACCCCGCGCCAGACGACCGAACCGCCCACGGCCGCGAATCGCTCACGCATACCGCGCAATCCGTTGCCCTCGACCGCGGTGACGGCTCCACAACCGTCGTCCCGGACGACAACGGAGAAGGTTCCGTCGCTGACCTCCAACGCAACCCACGCCTGTGACGCACTCCCGTGCCGGACGGCGTTGGTCAACGACTCCTGCACCAGCCGGATCGTCGCGTGCTGCAGGGCCGCGGGCAACAGGGTGGCGAGATCGGCCTCGCTCAGGTGCACCTGGAGCCCGGGCCACGCGCTGCTGAGGGCCTGCAGCGACTCGGCCTCCGGGGGTGCCTCGCGCAGCTCCGTCACCACGCTGCGCACCTGGGCCAACAGCTCCTTGCTGGCCAGTTGCGCGCTGTCCAGATAGCTTGCGGCCTCCTCCGGGGGCAGGTGGCGTGCGGTCTCCAGGGTCAGCGTGAGACCGGCCAACTGGTGACCGACGACGTCGTGCAGTTCCCGGGCGATCCGCAACCGCTCCTCGGCCGCGCTGTGCTCGCGCAACTGCGCCTGCGCCTCACGGAGCGCCTGGTTCGCCTGCTCGGCCTCTTGCCGGGCGCGTTCGATGACGGCGGTCTGCTCGACGCCGACCAGCACGAAGACGTCGACGATGAGCGTCAGCACGGCATACCAGGTGCAGGCCATGAGTGACGCCTGGCTGTTGACGAGCGCCATCAGTGCCGTGCTGGCGGGCAACAGCACGAGAATGGTGAGCGCCGAGACACGCAGCGGCACGAAGTTCGCCCAGACCGCGGTGACGACCGCGAGCAACATGACACTGAAGCCGTAGGTCGAACCCAACGCCGCGCCGAGGTAGCACAGCACCACGAAGAGGCCGACGATCGTCCAGGTGCGGGCGTTCCTCGGGAAGACGATCCGGGTGCCGGCGATCAGCGTGAAGATCGCCACGATCAGCGCCACGCAGGACCAGTAGACGATGCGCAGCGGGAGCGCGAGGTCGGGCAGACCGCCGAGCGGGATCGGCGCGAGAGTGAAGATCGCAATGGCGATGAGTCCGTTGACGAACTGCAACCGGTCCAGCATCCGCATGACTTCGACCCTAGGCCGCCGCGCGCCGGCGTGCCCGTGCCGAAGGTCACGACGACGCCACGTGGACACCGGAAGCACACTTTCCTGAGAAGTTCTAGAGTGCGGTCCGTGAGTTCCTTGCACGAGACCTTCCGACCGATGTTCGACGATGTGCTGACCCGCAACCCGGGCGAGCCGGAGTTCCAGCAGGCTGTCCACGAAGTCATGGAGAGCCTCACCCCGCTGGCCGACAAGCACTCCGAATACGCGCAATGGTCGATCCTGCAGCGCATCTGCGAGCCGGAGCGCCAGATCATCTTCCGCGTGCCGTGGGTCGACGACAGCGGCGAGGTGCGGGTCAACCGGGGCTTCCGCGTCGAGTTCAACTCCGCACTCGGGCCCTACAAGGGCGGCCTGCGCTTCCACCCGAGTGTCAACCTGTCGATCGTGAAGTTCCTCGGGTTCGAGCAGATCTTCAAGAACGCCCTCACCGGTATGCCGATCGGCGGCGGCAAGGGCGGCTCCGACTTCGACCCGAAGGGCTGCAGCGACGCCGAGGTGATGCGCTTCTGCCAGTCGTTCATGACCGAGCTCTACCGGCACGTCGGCGAATACACCGATGTGCCCGCCGGCGACATCGGCGTCGGCGGCCGCGAGATCGGCTACCTGTTCGGTCAGTACAAGCGGATCACCAACCGCTACGAGTCCGGTGTGCTCACCGGCAAGGGCCTCACCTGGGGCGGCTCGCAGGTGCGCACCGAAGCCACCGGCTACGGCACGGTCTTCTTCGCCCAGGAGATGCTCGCGGCCGGCGGTGGTTCGCTGGACGGTATGACGACCGTCGTGTCCGGCAGCGGCAACGTCGCCATCTACGCGGTGGAGAAGGCCCAGCAACTGGGCGCCACGGTGATCGCGGTCTCCGACTCCAGCGGCTACGTCGTCGACGAGCAGGGCATCGACCTGGAGGTCCTAAAGGAGCTCAAGGAGGTCCGCCGCGGCCGGGTCTCGGAGTATGTCGACCAGGTCGGGGGTCGGGCTCGCTTCGTGGCCGACGGCTCCATCTGGGAGGTGCCGTGCCAGGTGGCGCTGCCGTGCGCGACCCAGAACGAGCTCGACGAGGCAGACGCGAAGACCCTGGTGGCGAACGGTGTTCGGCTGGTCGCCGAGGGCGCGAACATGCCGACGACCCCGGCCGCGGCCGACATCCTGCGCGACGCCGGTGTGCTCTTCGCGCCCGGCAAGGCGGCCAACGCCGGTGGCGTCGCGACCAGCGCGCTCGAGATGCAGCAGAACGCCAGCCGGGACTCCTGGACGTTCGAGCGCACCGAGGAACGGCTGCAGGACATCATGCGCACCATCCACACGACGTGCATCACCCAGGCCGAGGCCGTCGGTCACCCCGGGGACTACGTCATCGGCGCCAACCTGGCGGCATACATCAAGGTCGCGGACGCCATGGTGGCGCTCGGCGTCGTCTGATCCGACCCCCGCCGCCGCTCCTCCCGCCGGCCACGATTCCTTTCACCGACAGGACACAAAACACACCGAGCGGACACGAAAACCCGGGCACTGGCCGCCGGATTTCGTGTCCGCTCGATGCGTTTGTTGTCCTCTCGGCAAGGGGGTGCCGAAGGTCATGGGTGCGGGTGGTGCCGGTCGGCACTGCCGGCGGCGCGGCTTCCACGGCATCGTTCCGTGTCATGGAACCCATGGCAGTCATGCGCGGCGTGAGCCGCAGCTTCCGCGGTCAGCTGGCGGTCGACGCCGTCGACCTGAGCCTGTACCCGGGCGAGATCGTCGCGTTGCTCGGCCCCAACGGCGCCGGAAAATCGACCCTGCTGGACATGCTGCTCGGGCTGCGCGACCCGCAGGCCGGCTCGGTGCGTGTCTTCGGTATGCCGCCCACCGTGCGCCGGGCGCGCGGCCGCATGGGTGCGATGCTGCAGGACACCACCGGCCCGCCCGGGCTGACGGTCGCCGAAACGGTCCGGCTCACCCAGCACCTCTACCCGCGCCCGGCCCCGGTGTCCGAACTGCTCGACATCGCCGGCCTGTCGGACAAGGCGGATCGGCGGGTCGGAGAGCTGTCCGGCGGTGAGCGCCAACGGCTTTCGCTGGCGCTCGCCCTGACCGGGTCGCCGGAGTTGCTCGTGCTCGACGAACCGACGGCGGCGCTCGACGTCGCCGGGCGCCGGGGGCTGTTGCGGTCGATCCGCGAACTGGCCGTCGACGACCGGGCGATCGTGCTGGCGACGCACGACCTGCGCGAGGCCCAGGAGATCGCCGATCGGGTGGTCGTGCTGCACCACGGCCGCAAGATCGCCGACGGTGACACCGCCGAGGTCGTGGGCCAGGTCGGTGTCCGCCGGGTACATTTACGCACCGACCTCGACGTCCTTCGGATCGCGAATCACCCAGGGGTGCAGAGCGTTTCGATCACACCCGACGGCCGGGTCGAGTTGCTCGCACGTGACCCGGAGGGTTTGCTCGCGGGACTGTTCGCCGACGGGCACCACGTGACCGACCTGACCGTCGCGGACGCCGACCTGGAGTCCGCGTTCGTCGCCTTGACCGAGGATGGAGCCGCAGCATGAGCACCCCACGAAGTTCTCCGCTCGTTCCTCGCTCCGATACTTCGCGGGGACCCCGCAGAAGCACTGCAACTTCTTTCCGTATGCCGATGGGCGTCTCCGCGGCGCTGGCCATCTTCCGTGCCGAATGGCGCGGGGGCTTCCGCAGCGGCTGGTTCATCGCGCTGGTGACCATGCCGATGCTGCTCTTCGTGCTCTTCGGGACGACCATCCGCGGCGACCTGGACGGCGGCCTGCCGGTCGCGGCCATGCTGATGGCGTCGTTCACCTGCTTCGGGGTGGTCAACCTGGCGATCTTCGCCATCGGGGTTGCCGCGGCGGAGCAGCGCGGCGCCGGCTGGATCCGGCGGCTCCGTGCGTCCGCGATGCCGCTCTGGTCCTTCTTCGGCGGCAAGGTGTTGCTCGGATGTGCAGCCGCGACAACGGTGCTCGCAGGCAACGCGGTGATCGCCACAGTCGTCGGCGCGGGCGTGCCGGTGGCAAGTCTGGTGCGACTGTGGCTCGTCATACTGCTCGGGACGCTGTGCCTGGCGCCCTTCGGGTTCGCCCTCGCCTACTGGGTGCGGCCGGGTGCGGCGAACGTCGTCGGCAACCTGCTGTTCCTGCCGCTGTCCTACACCTCCGGTTTCATGACCCCTGTCGACGCGCTGCCCGGACCGGTCGCGGCCCTCTCGCCATACCTGCCCACCTCGCACTGGGGCAACCTCGCCTGGGGTGCCATCGCGAGCCCGAGTCAGGCCGCAGACTTCGGTGTCCGGTCCGCCGGGCAGCCGTTGCAGGACATTGCGATCATCGTCGCGTGGGCCCTGGCGGCGTCCGTCCTCGCTGCGATCGGTTGGCGACGGGACCGCGACCGTGACCGCATCCGCGGCTGAGCCGCAGGTACGGTGGGCGATGAGGTCGCACGCGCGAAGGGGACAGCGATGAGCAACAACTCCTACCTGATCATGTCGTCGGGGCCGCAGCTGGAGACCAGCGACTCCGAAGCCCTCTACTGGCGCTCGCTGTTCAGCCCGGACACCCTGGAGCGTCACCGCGCGGCCTGGGAACGTGCAGCGCAGGACGCGAATCCGCCCGAAGGGCTGACCACCGTCGTCACCACGGTGGGTGAGGCGCGCGGTCCGATTGCCCGCTTCACGGGGCTGATCGGCGAGCAGCTGCCGGAGCAGCGGGAGCTGTATGCCGAGTTCGCGCAGCTGATCGGTGACGCCCCCGACGACGCGACGATCTCCGTCGACTACCAGGAGATCGCCTGGTTCAGCTCCCACGAGGAGTTCTTCGCGGACCTGGTCGCGTCGGTGCGGGCCACGCACGCGGGCGACCTGTCATGGCTGCCGGCCAAGCAGGACGACCCGATCGTGAGCGGATTCGGTTGGCACTCGGACGACGACCTCGCCGGACCCGTCTGGTCCGCAACGGCCGCTGCACTCGGCTATCGCTGATCGACCTCCCCGCGGAACACACACGCGGGCTCCGCTGTGCCACAGTGGGTTGATCATCGCGACGGTTGTGGGAGGACGGAACGATGCGATTCAGGTTGTCCAGGGGACGGACCGGCACCGCTGCGCTGGCGGTCGTGGGGCTGACCGCGCTCACCGCGTGCAGCGGCTCGAGCGTCAGTGTGTCGACCGGGGCGGCGTCACCGACGTCACCGGTCGGGTCGGCGTCACCCCCAGCGTCCAGCTCGCCGCCGGTCCGCTCCAGCAGCACCGCGCCGGTCGACCGATCCGTGACTCTCGCACAGGGTCGCTCGATCATGGCCCGGTACGACACCGACAACAATGCCGCGATCCAGAAGGCGGAGGCCGCGCCCTACGACGAGCATGCCTGGTCGGCCGTCGACATCGGCCCGGTCCGGGCGACGGACACCCACGACACCCGGATCTCGGCGCTGGAGAAGTCCAAGGTCCCGAAGGGATACCGTTACACGCACCGGGTGTCGAAGGTCTACGGGAGCCTGACCCGCAGCTCCGACGGGCAGGCACCGATTGTGTTGCTCGCAGGCACCGAGCGGTCGACCGGCGGCAAGCCCGGCAGCTACGTGTCGGCACTGGTCCGCACCGCCGACGGCTGGCGCGAGTGGGCCGATGTCGGTGCGGACACCGCCCTGTTGCCGGCCGCTGCCTCGACCGTCCCGACCCTCACGAAGGCGCAACGCCAGGCGGCCGCCAACTCCGTGCCCGCGGTCGTGGACGCCCTGCAGCTCGGGGAAACCAGCAAGGTCACCAACCCGGGGCCGATCACCAGCTACCGGAAAGCGTTGCACAAGAACGTTTCCGGCTTCCAGATCGACGTCACGCCGCGGCCGTGGGGCACCAAGAAGGGCACCGACGCGAACACCGCGGTCACCGTCGGCACCCCGGCATTGCGGCTGACCCGGGTCGGATCGGTCACGCTCGGCATGATGACGCTCGACGCCAGCATCGTCTTCGACGGCACCACCTCCGGCAAGACGATCCAGCTGTCCAAGTCGGTCGCCAAGGTGGAGGGCAACAACGGCAAGGCGACCTCACACCTCGTGCGGCGCAACGCGATCGCGGTGCTCGTGCAGATCCCCGACCACGGCAAACCGAAGGTCCTCGGGGTGACCGCCTACTACCTGATCCCGTGAGGGTGACCGAGGCGGTCGATCTCGCGGGCGACATTCTCCCGTGCGGTCACCGTCCACTCGGCGCGCCCGAAGGACGTCCGGTAGACCTCGTGGCGATCGACGAGGGAGGCGAGGATCGCGCTGCGCGCCTGGTTGTATGACGCCTCCGGCACACTCGCGTACTCCGCCCGCACCTGCGAGCAGTATGCGTCGAACCTGTCCGGGGACGCCGCGAGGATCCACAGATCGGCATCGGTGAAGACATCCGCCAGCGCACCCGGAAGACCGGTGCCGTGGTCGATCGTGAGCAGGATCAGGGCCTCGACCACGTCCACGTCGGATCGCCCGACACGAAGCGACACCAACAGGTTCCGGGCCAGCTGCGCACTCGCCCGCTCGCTGTCCCCGGCAGGGGCGTGCACCTCGTAGACGGCGTCGTGCAGCCAGGCGGCGACGCGTGCGAGGTGCAGCTCCCGCGGGTCCAGGCAGGCAGCTGCCGACAACGTGTCGAGCGCGGCCAGCATCTCGGTCAGGTGCTGCAGCGTGTGGTAGTGCCGGTGCGGCTCCGTCCACCGCGCGAGCAGTGTCTCGCCGGCGCGCAACGTGGACGCCGGCTCGACCGCGGGGGTGAGCCCGATCAGGTTGGAAACCCAGGAATCGAGCAGGTCGTTGTGCGCCATTCGGTCAATCGTCCCGCTTGCCGAAGCGATCCGCCAGCCGCGGATCGGTGAGCCACCACGGCTGATCGGTCGCCGGCTCGTCGTCGTCCAGTCCGTCGGTCGCGTCGACCGCGGCGGACGGGGTGGCGGCGGTGACCGCCCGCTCGGTCTCGGCCCGGTCCAGCTCCGCATCCGCCGCGCGTGCCTCCTCGGCGTCGGTGCGCATCCACTCGATGAAGACCGCGGCGATCATCGGCACCCCGATCGACTCGGCGACTGCGAGCAGGGCGCCGCCGGCATACTTCTGGTCCATCGTGTGGCTCAGCCCGCCCCGCAGCGCGTCGGCAGCATGCGAGAATCCCGGGAAGTGCGGCAGCAGAAAGGAATTGGCCGTCATGACCAGGATGCCGGGCACTGCGTCAGCCACACCGTCGAGGAACGCCAGGAAGGTGCGGATCGGCGGAGTGGCCCACTCCGGCAGCAGGTCGTCACCGAGGGTCGGCAGCACGTAGAGCAGGCCGACGACCAGCAGTTGCAGGATGAGCAGCGTCCCGATCACCGACGAGCGGACCGCGTGATCGCCGTACGGGGTGAAGAAGATCGCGAGGATCCCGGCCAGGTCGAGCAGGAAACTGACCGCGGGAAAGGTGAGCAGCCGCCCGAGCCGGGACTGCAGTGCCCGGTGCACCACCGTGTCCTTGGTGCCGCGCGCGGCGGCGAGCAGCCGCAGCGGATCACCGACCGCGAGTCCGACCGGGGTCACGGTGCCGATCACCCCGACCTGGGCCGCGAACATCCACAGGAAGGTCTGCCGGTAGACGCCGACCACCCCGCACGTGACGTAGAGGAGTGTCCCCACCCCCAGCACCAGGTAGGCCGCGATCCGCCACCACGGCCAGCGCACCCCGCGCCGGCGCGCCTGGACCAGCAGCCACAGGTAGGGGACGAGCAGGAGGAGTGCGAGCACCACCCCGACGACGTCGAAACGCCACGAGGTGAACCAACCCGCGGTGGTGAGTGGTCCCGGTGCCAGATCGTTCACCGTCGAATTATCCCCGAGGAACTGCAACGTGCGCTGTGGGATGGCCCCGGCGCCCGCGCGCGAGTCGGTCCGTGGACGGCACCGGCCGGGTGTGCGGTCGGCCGATTACCCTGACCGCGTGACCACTTCACTGTCTGTTGCCGTGATCGGAGCCGCCGGACGGATGGGCAGCGCCGCGTGCGCCGCCGTGGAGGGGGCGTCGGACCTCACCCTGGTCGGCCGGTATGACGCCGGCGACGACCTCGGGGACCTCGGTGGTGCGGAGGTGGCGGTCGACTTCACCGTTCCGGACGCGTCGCCCGCCAACGTGCGCCACTGTGTGGAGCACGGCGTCCACGCGGTCGTCGGCACGACCGGCTGGTCCACCGACCGGCTGGACACGCTGCGTGAACTACTTGCCGACCACGCGTCGGTCGGCGTCCTGATCGCCCCCAACTTCGCGGTCGGTGCGCTGCTGATGATGTCGTTCGCCCAGCAGGCCGCCCGGTTCTACGAGTCCGTCGAGATCGTCGAGACGCACCACCCGGGCAAGGTCGACGCGCCGTCCGGGACCGCAGCACGCACCGCCGAGCTGATCGCCCGGGCCCGCGCCGAGGCCGGCGTCGGACCGGTGCCCGACGCCACGGAGTCCGACCCGTTGGGCGCCCGCGGCGGGGACGTCGACGGCATCCGGGTGCACTCACAGCGGCTGCGGGGCCGCGTGGCGCACCAGGAGATCTCGTTCGGTGCCGAGGGCGAGGCCCTCACGATCCGGCACGACTCCTTCGACCGGGTCAGCTTCATGCCCGGTGTGCTCGCCGGGGTGCGTGCGGTGCCCGAGCACCCGGGGTTGACGGTGGGCCTGGAGCACTTCCTCGGTCTCGGCTGACCGCACGGGGCGACGTATCCTCGGGAGAGGTCCGTGTCGCGCGCACGGACGGGACAGGAGCCTCCGATGGCCGAACCCACTCTCATCGGCTCAGTGCAGCGCGCCCTGCGATTGCTGGAAGCCGTTGCCGCGAGCGAGGATCCGGTGTCCGCCAAGAGCCTGGCCAGGATGGTCGGGCTGCCGCTGCCCACCACCTACCACCTGCTGCGCACCCTGGTGCACGAGGGCTATCTACGCAAGCTGACCGAGGGGTATGCGCTCGGCCCGCTCGCCGCGATCACCGGCGGGACGGCGAAACAGGCCCTGCTGCCGCGGGTGCGCCCGGTGCTCAAGTCGTTGCGTGACGAGGTCCGCGGTGCGACCTACCTGTCGATCTACAGCGAGGGCGAGATCCGGCTGGTCGACATCGCGGACGGCCCCGACGCACCGTGCGTCGACCTGTGGGTCGGCATCCAGGACTCCGGCCACGCAACAGCTTTCGGCAAGTGCATCCTCGCCGCGCTGCCGACCCCGGAGCGCGACGACTACATCGGTCGGCACCAGCTCTACGACCTGACACCGAACACCATCACCGACCGGCGGGTCCTGGCACGCAGCCTGGAGCACCCGAGCGAGATCTGGGCGGACAGCGAGGAGTACCTGCTCGGCACCTCCTGTCTGGCGGCACCGATCCGGTCCGGGGACGTCGTCGGCGCCGTCGCGGTGTCCCTGCCGTCCCGCCGACCGGTGGACGCCTCGCACTCCGCGGCGTTGCGCCGGGCGGCCCGGCGGTTGGGCTGGGCCGTCGCTGTGAGCTAGATCACCATTTGAAAAATCCGGTCTGTCGGCGGGCGGCCGTTCCGGAGCACGATGGAGTTCTCGGCCAAGGAGGATTCCATGGAAGCCAGCGACCAGCGAGCACTGTTCGACCAGATGGTGCTGATCCGCACCTTCGAAGAAGCGATCCTGCGTGAATATCACGCCGACAAGTCACCCGCCTTCGACATCGGAGCCGGGCTCATCCCGGGTGAGATGCACCTGTCCGCGGGGCAGGAGCCGGTCGCGGCCGGCGTGTGCGCCCACCTCACCACCGACGACGCGGTCACCGCGACCCACCGCCCGCACCACTTCGCCATCGCGCACGGTGTCGACCTCGACGCGATGACCGCCGAGATCTTCGGCCGGGTCGACGGGCTCGGGAAGGGCCGCGGCGGGCACATGCACCTCTTCGATCCCGCCACCCACTTCTCCTGCTCGGGCATCATCGCCGAGGGCTACCCCGCGGCCGCCGGCCAGGCGCTCGCCTTCAAGAAACGCGGGACCGACCAGGTCGCGGTGGCCGTGACCGGTGAGGGTGCCACCAACGCCGGCGGGTTCCACGAGGCAGTCAACCTCGCCGCGTTGTGGAAGCTGCCGGTCGTCTTCGTGGTGGAGGACAACGACTGGGGCATCTCGGTGCCGCGCGCGGCGTCGACGCCGGTCGACTCGAACGCCGATCGCGCTGCGGCATACGGCATCCCAGGTGTTCGCGTCGAGGACAACGACGTCGAGGCCGTGTATGACGCGGCCGGCGAGGCCGTCGCGCGCGCCCGCGCGGGTGGCGGCCCGACGCTGCTGGAGGTGCACACGCTGCGCCTCTGGGGGCACTTCGAGGGCGACGCCCAGGGCTACCGGCCCGACCTGGAGACGGTGCCTGCCAAGGACCCGATCCCGGCGTACGAGGCGCTGCTGCGTGAGCAGGGCGCCCTCGACGACGCCGCCGTCGAAGCCGCCCACAAGAGCGCGCAGGACGCGGTGGAGACCGCGATCGCGTTCGCCAAGGCGAGTGCCGAGCCCGACGCCGGCTCCGTCCGTGACTACGTATTCGCCTGAGACGGAGAGGATTTCGTGATGACAACCATGACCGAGCAGCCGACTCGTCGGCTCAACACAGCCAAGGCGATGGTCGAGGCGATCGCTACCGAGATGGAGCGCGACGACAACGTCTTCGTCCTCGGTGAGGACGTCGGGGCGTATGGCGGGATCTTCTCGTCCACGACGGGCCTGCTGGACCGGTTCGGCCCCGAGCGGGTGATGGACACCCCGATCTCGGAGACCGGCTTCATCGGGGCCGCGATCGGCGCCGCGACCGAAGGCATGCGACCCATCGTCGAGCTGATGTTCGTCGACTTCTTCGGCGTCTGCATGGACCAGATCTACAACCACATGGCCAAGATCCACTTCGAGTCCGGCGGCAACGTCAAGGTGCCGATGGTGCTCATGACGGCCGTCGGCGGCGGCTACTCCGACGGCGCGCAGCACTCGCAGTGCCTGTGGGGCACCTTCGCGCACCTGCCCGGCATGAAGGTCGTCGTGCCGAGCAACCCGGCGGACGCGGCGGGCCTGATGACCGCCGCCATCCGCGACGACAACCCGGTGGTCTTCATGTTCCACAAGGGCGTGATGGGCCTGCCGTGGATGAAGAAGAACCCGCGCTCGATCGGCCCGGTGCCGACCGGTGAGCACGTCGTCGAGATCGGCAAGGCGGCGACACCACGCTCCGGTTCGGACGTCACCGTCGTCACCCTGTCGCTGTCGGTGCACCACGCGCTCGACGTGGCGGACGAGCTGGCCGGTGACGGCGTCGACGTGGAGGTGCTCGACCTGCGCAGCATCGTGCCGCTGGACACCGAGGCGATCATCGAGTCGGTGTCCCGCACCGGGCGCCTCGTCATCGTCGACGAGGACTACCAGTCGTTCGGGCTGTCCGGTGAGATCGCCGCACGGATCGCCGAGCACGACCCGAGCCTGCTCCGCGCGCCGATCCGCCGGGTGGCCGTGCCGGACGTGCCCATCCCGTACTCGCGATCGCTGGAATACGCCGCACTGCCGACCCCTGCCCGGATCAAGGCAGCGATCCTCGAAGCGGTGGGGCGATGACCGACGTTCTGTTTCCACAGATCTCGCAGAAGGACCCGGAGGCACAGGGCACGCTGGCCACCTGGTTCGCGGACGACGGCAGCGCCGTGACCGAGGGCGACCTGCTCGCTGAGGTCGCCGTCGACAAGGTCGACATGGAGGTGCTGGCACCGTGCAGCGGCACGCTGACCCACGCTGCGGAGGAGGGCGCGGTGCTGGTCCAGGGCGCGGTCATCGGGTCGGTCAGCTGAGCGGTGCCCGTGGGCGGTCGGGGTGCGCTGTGCTTGGCTTGGCGGTATGGCGACTCCGACCGCACCGCTGATCCTCACCGTCATCCGCAACGACAAGGGCAGCGGCCCCGGCCGCATCCTGGACTGGGCCGACGCGGCGGGCGTCGCCGTCGAGCTGCGCAAGGCCGACGAGGGTGACCAGATCCCTTCCGCCGCAGCGGGACTCGATGCCCTCATCCTGCTCGGTGGCGGCTTCCTGCCGGACGCCGACGAGGAGCACCCGTGGCTGCCCGCCGAGCGCGCGCTCGTCCAGGACTGCCTCGACACGCGGGTGCCGGTGCTCGGGATCTGTCTCGGCGCGCAGCTGCTCGCGCACGTCGGCGGTGGCCAGGTCGAGGGTGACCACGGCCTGCCGGAGAAGGGCGTCACCGAGCTGACACCGCAGCCCGACGCAGTGGATGACGTTCTGTTCCAGTCGTTCTCCGGACCGGCCCGGGGCGTTGAGAGTCACCGCGACCAGATCACCCGGCTGCCGGCGACGGCCCGGCTGCTGATGTCCAGCGACCGATGCCGCAACCAGGCGTTCCGGCTCGGTGACGTCGCGTGGGCCACCCAGTGGCACCCCGAGTCGAGCGCCGAGCGGGTGGCCGGGTGGGAGGAGGACAAGCTGCGGGACCTCGGCTTCGACCCGGCCGTGGTCAAGCAGACCGCCCAGGAGCACGCCGAGGAGCTCGAGGACACCTGGCACGCCTTCTTCGAGCGGTTCCTCGCCGTCGTCCGTGCGCGAGTCTGACGGTCCGATTCACCGCTGACGGCCGAATTCGACCGTCAACCGTGAATTCGACCGTCACCCAATGAGTTTGGCACGCAACCGGTCGATCTGCGGCTCGGTCCACCCGGCCGATGTCAGCCAGCCCGGCACGGACCCGAAGCGCTCGTCGATCGCCTCGAGCACCCGGCTGATCGTCTCCGGCCGCGAGTGGTGCGCGGTCATCGGGACGTCCCGCAGGTTGTCGGCGTAGCCCGGCAGGGTCTCCAGCCGGCGGACGATCCGCTCGGTGCGCTCGGTGCTGGCGACGTAGTCGGCGACGATCTCCTCCCGCGGCACGCCGGCGACCGACAGGGCCATCGCCACGATGGTCCCGGTGCGGTCCTTGCCAGCCGCGCAGTGCACGACCGTCGCGCCGTCGCTCGTGCCGATGACATCCAGCGCCGCCGCGACCGAGTCGGGGCGCCGCTCCAGGTAGCCGAGGTAGTGGCTGGCGCGGGCGTTCTCGTCCCGCTTCGGCTCCTCCGCCTTGTGCCAGGGCAGCACGAGCACGTCGCGGGCGTCGATGTCCTTGTCGTCCGGGAACAGCGACAGGTGGTGGTGCGTGACCGTGCCGACCTGCTGCAGCGGTCCCGGCCCGGTGATCTTCAGCTCGACGTCGCTGCGCAGGTCGACGATGTCGGTGACACCGCGCTCGGTCACCAGGGCTCGTATGTCGGCGGCGGTGAGATCCTGCAGGTTGTCCGAGCGCAGCAGCCGGCCGGGCTGCACCCGGTGCCCGTCCGACGTCGGCAGTCCACCGAGGTCGCGCATGTTCACGACACCGTCGAGCTCGATCCAGGAGGGGTGAGTCGTCACCGTTCCACCGTAGAACGTCAGCCGATGCCGGCCGCACGCAGGAGCGCCGCGGTCGCAGCGGCAGCGACGACGACGACGAGGAAGGGCGCGCGCAACAGCAGGCACACGATGGCGACGGCGAGCCCGGCCGCACGGGCGTCGAACGCGAACGATCCGCTGCCGGAGGTGAAGGTCTGCACCGCGATGAGCGCCGACAGCAGCGCGACCGGCAGGTAGTGCATGACCCTGTCGGTCAGCGGGTGGTCGAGCACGGCCTGCGGCACGACATACCCGGCGAACTTGGTGACGAACGACAGCGCGCTCGCCAGCAGCACGGTGGTCCAGAGGCTCATATGGTGTCCGCCGAGGTGATCGAGCGGTCGGGCAGGAAGCCCGCGACGACCGCGGCGAGGGCGGCGACGAGCACGGGTATGCCGGACGCGGTGTGCGGTGAGACGAGCAGCGCGATCAGGCCGGCGGCGACCGCGACCAGTTGCGCCCGCCGGTTGTTCAGGCGGGACCAGACGAGGGCGCAGAACGCGGCCGGCGCGGCGGCATCCAGCCCGAAGCGCGCCGGGTCGCCCATGGCGTTGCCGAGGACGGCGCCGACCGCGGACATCGAACCCCACAGGACGTAGACGGACAGGCCGGTCCACCAGAAGCCGACCCGGGAGAGGGTGCGGTCGGGTTGGGTGATGGACACCGCGGTCGACTCGTCGATCGTCAACTGCGCGGCCAGCACCCGGCGCCACCCGGTCTCCTGCAGCAGTTTGCTGACCTGCAGCCCGTAGAAACCGTTGCGCAGGCCGAGCAGCGTGGAGGTGCCGACTGCGCTCGCGCCCGAGCCGCCCGCGCCGATGACCCCGACGAGGGCGAACTGCGAGCCGCCGCTGAACAGCAGCAGCGACAGCAGCACGGCCTGCCAGAGGTTCAGGCCGGCAGCGACCGCGAGCGCGCCGTAGCTGATGCCGTACGCACCGGTGGCGACACCGACCCAGATCCCTTTACGGGCAACGGATTTCGGTGTCGCGGCAACTGCTTCCGGGGGTATGGCGCTCACGGTTCGTCGGGCCCGGGGGGTTCCGACAGTGCGGCGGTGAGGCGGACCTCCCGTGCCGTCCGGCCGTCCGCGGCGACCACCCGGTCCCGCCAGGCGCCGTCCGGCTCCAGGCCGGCCGAGGCCAGGAAGGCGCGGGCCTGCTCCGCATCGTTCAGCACCCACATGCTGACGCTCGCGAAGTCGCCGGCGTGCAGCGTGTCGACCGCGGCGTTGAGCAGCCGCGAGCCGTTGCCGTGACCCCGGCTGTCGGGGGCGACCCCGAGCGCGTAGATCTCGCCGGTCCCGGGATCCGGCTCGTCGCCGACCGCCGGACCGATGGCCGCGAAACCGACCACCGTCTCGCCCTCGGTCGCCACCAGCAGGCGATGCAGCGGTGACGGCGGGGACTGCAGCGACTCACGCCAGGCCGGCTCGAACGCCTCCGGGGTGAACGCGTCGCGCACCTCGGCGTCGACCAGGTCGCCGTACGCGTTGCGCCATACGGCGGCCTGTACGTGCGCGACCGCGGGCACGTCGGCGGCTCGTGCGGTCCGGACACCGGTGTCACTCATTCGGCCAGTTTTTCACTCCTCGGATCGGCCCCGTCGCGCGGTGGTGCTGCGCGTCCCGCGCGACCGGTCTGAGAAACTTCGGTGGTGGGTCTGTTGCAGTCGTCCGGGGTGCGGCACCGCCGTCCGCAGTTCCACCCGTTGCGGGTCGCGGCGGTGGAACGGCTCACCGACCGGGCCGTCGCGGTGACGTTCGACATCCCGGAGGAGTTGCGCGAGGCGTTCCGGTTCCAGCCGGGCCAGCACCTCACGCTGCGGGCGCCGATCGACGGCGCCGACGTGCGCCGCTCCTACTCGATCTGCCTGTCGAGTGCGCAGGCCGCCGCGAGCGGCCAACTGCGCATCGCCTCCAACGAGGTCGACGGCGGCGCCATGTCGACCTGGCTGAACCACGAGGTGTCCGTGGGGGACACCATCGGCGTGCTCGCGCCCCTCGGTGAGTTCGTCTGCCCGACCGATCCGGCCGCGGCCCGCCGGATCGTCGCCGTTGCCGCGGGCTCGGGCATCACCCCGGTGATCTCGCTGGTGCGTTCGGTGCTGGAGGAGGAGCCGGCGTCCCGGGTCACGCTCGTCTTCGGCAACCGGTCGCCGGAGAGCACGATGTTCTCCGGCGAGCTCGGTGCGCTCGTCGACCGGCATGCCGATCGCCTCGACCTGGTCGAGGTCTTCTCCCGGGTGCCGGTGCAGGACCCGTTGCTGGCCGGCCGCATCGACGGCGACCGGCTGCTGCGCATCCTGCACCGCACCGGGGTGTCGGTCACGGACGTCGACGCGTGGTTCCTCTGCGGCCCGATCCGGATGGTCGAGAACCTGCGCGAGACGCTCGGTGCCCAGGGCGTCGACCAGGCGCACGTGCACCACGAGGAGTTCTTCCAGTAGTTCCCGGTCCGGTCGGCGCTACTGTGCCTTCCATGAGGGGTGCGGGGAGAAGATCACGGGTAGTCGCGGCGATGGGCGGTGCCGTCGTTGCGTGCGCGGTCGCGGCCTGCTCGTCCGGCGCGGGGCCGGTGCAGCAGCCGACGAACGCTGCCGCGTCATACACGACGGTCCCGGTCCGGGCGATGAAAGCTCGCGCGGTGAAAGCGGTCGACGGTGCGATCGCCTACTCACCGGACGGCAAGAAGGCTGCGGTGCAAGGAGGTTCGTCGATCTGCATCGTGACCGTCGCCGCATCCGACGGCACGGGGAGGATCTGCCCGAAACTCAAGGCGCCCGTCGGGGCCGTCGTGTTCTCCCCGGACGGGGCCACGGCGGTCGTCGTCGAGGACGTCGCCCGAGACTTCACCGGGCGGATGTGGCTGATCGCCACCGAGGACGGCTCCGTCCGCCAGGTGTCGGTGCCCGCCGGCGTCAGCGCGGAGCGCAAGAAGGCCACCATCTATCGGACCGTCGTCTGGCCGGCGGGCGGCGCCCCGCTGGCGTTGGTGGACGTGCCCGGCACGTCCGCGATCAGCGACCATCTCGTGCGGATCGACGTCGGCTCCGCGAAGCCCGAAGACCTCGGCGTCGTCGCGGAGGGGGACATCGCTGCGGACGGCACGATGGTCGCAGCCGGACACAAGGTCGTGTTCGGCGCCTACCGGGCACACGAGCCGAAATCCCGGCTACTCGTCTTCGACCTCGACACGAAGAAGGTGTCGCAGGTCGAGCTGACCGGTGCACTGGTCGGCACGAGCTCCCGCGCCGCGCCCGTCGCACTGTCCGCCGACGGCAGGCACGCGGCCCTGATCATCGACGACCCGGTCAAATTCACCGTCGCACCACCCGCCCAGGTCGATCTGGGCTCCGGGGCGGTCACCGCCGTGACCGGCACGCCCGGTCTCCGGCTGGCGGCCGCCGCCTACTCCCCGGACGGGTCGCAGCTGGCATTCTTCGCCACGCCCAAGAGCGGGGCGGCCGGGCTCAGCGTGCTGGTCGCACCGACGGCCAAGGGCACCGCGCGCACGTTGCTGACCGAGCACGTCAGGTCCTCGGGCGACTTCGGGCTGCAGTGGAGCGGCGACAACGAACTCCTGCCGCACTCCGCCCCGGTCGGTCGGGTCCCGGACGGCGTCGGACCCGTCGCCCTCAGCGGGTGACTTGCATCCTCAGTCGAAAATCGTTGTGCCCGGCTCGGATTCGAAGAAAGCCCGCACCAGCGGTCGGTGCGCGGGGATGATCGGCAGCCGGGCCGCCTCCGCCGCCGTGAACCACCTGGACTCGGTGACTTCGTTCGAGGTGCCGGCCGACCCATCGACGACGTGCGCCCGGAAGCACACCCCGAAGATCGTGCGGCGCCGCCCGTCCGGGTAGACGATCACCACGTCCGGTCTGCTGTATGCCGCCAGCACCGAATCAACGGCGACCCGCAGACCGGTCTCCTCCCGCGCCTCCCGGACAGCGGTCTCGGACCAGGTCTCGCCGATCTCCGCGCCGCCTCCCGGCAGGCACCACAACCCGTTGTCCTCGCGCCGGGTCAGCAGCAGCCGGTCGCCGTCGCCGATCGCACAGGTGGCGCCCGCCTTGATCTGGGTCGCGCCGGCCTCCGCCGACGCCGCGATCCGCGGGCCGACCTCCACCTGCGCGCGCGGCTTGCGCCGCTCATAGGTCACGACCGTCCAGCCGTCGTGCGGCTCGCGGGACGCCTCGCGCCATACGGGGGAGTCGGTGAACGGCCAGCCCGGGAAGACCGTGTCGCCCTCCGGCTCCAGCGGGATCTCCGACAGCAGCATGCGGTCGGCGTATGCCGCGAACAGCGCCCAGATCTGCGCCCCGCCGGTGACGAAGAAGTCCTCGTCACCGACCAGGAACAGTGCCTCGTCGACCGAGTGCGCCACCTCGACGCCCTCTGCGGTCCAGTCCGGGTCGCGGGTCAGCACGATGTGGCGCCGGCCCGGCAGCAGCCCGTGCGACTCGAAGGTGCGCCGGCCCATCACCATCGGGTGACCCATGGTGGCGGCCTTGAAGCCCCGCTGCTCCCCGGGCACCCGCCACGGCATCGACCCGTCCCGGCCGACCACACCGTTGCGTGCGACGGCGGCGATGAAGCTGATCGTCATGACGTTGTCGCGTCGTCGCTCATACCGCGATCGGGGCCTTGATCGTCGGCGCCGCGACGTAACCCTCGAGGCCGATGTCGGGCAGGTCGAACGCGTCGATCTCCCGGATCTGCGGGTTGAGCCGCAGCGTCGGCAACGGCCCCGGCTCGCGGGTGAGCTGCAGCCGCGCCTGATCGAGGTGGTTGAGGTAGAGGTGCGCATCGCCGAGGGTGTGCACGAACTCGCCCGGGACCAGGTCGGTGACCTGGGCGACCATCGCGGTGAGCAGCGCGTAGGACGCGATGTTGAACGGCACGCCGAGGAAGATGTCGGCGGATCGCTGGTAGAGCTGGCAGGACAACGACCGGCGGCCGTCCTCGGTCTCCGCGCCGACGTAGAACTGGAACATCGTGTGACACGGCGGCAGCGCCATGTCCTCGACGTCCGCGACGTTCCAGGCGGACACGATGTGCCGGCGAGAGTCGGGGTTGCTGCGCAGGCCGTCGACGAGCCGGGCGATCTGGTCGATCGTGCCCCCGTCGGGCGTCGGCCAGGACCGCCACTGGTGGCCGTAGACCGGGCCGAGGTCGCCGTGCTCGTCGGCCCACTCGTCCCAGATCGAGATCTTGCGGTCGTGCAGCCACTGCACGTTGGTGTCACCGCGCAGGAACCACAGCAACTCTCCGATGATCGAGCGCAGGTGCAGCTTCTTGGTGGTGAGCACCGGGAAGCCTTCGGTCAGGTCGAAGCGCATCTGGTGCCCGAAGACCGACAGGGTGCCGGTGCCGGTGCGATCGTCCTTGCGGGTGCCGTCTGAGATGACCCGGTCGAGCAGGTCGAGGTACTGCTTCACGAGGTCAGACGCTATCAGCGGGCACCGACGACGGCGGCCCGCGACCGCGGTGCGAAGGCCGTGCGAGATACAACGTGGACGGTCGTTACACTTTGTGACACAGATCACATTGGACGCTTGTAACACTTTTGCGGGGGCGCCGATGTAACCGTTGATCGCGTCGTCACCCGGACCCCCGAGCGGGTGACGACGCGATCAGTCATTTCGGGACTTTCCCGGCACGCGGGAGGCCGCCGCACGCGGCCGCCCCACCTCGCTAGCCTTGAGGCCATGACGAACCCCTTCGGACGCATGCTCACCGCCATGGTCACGCCCATGCACGACGACGGCTCACTCGACCTGGACGGCGCCCAGAAGCTTGCGGACCACCTCGTCCAGCACGGCCACGACGGCATCCTGGTCAACGGCACCACCGGCGAGTCGGCCACCACCACCGACGAGGAGAACGTCGCCACCGTCCGCGCCGTCGTCGAGGCGGTCGGGGACCGCGTCCCGGTCATGGCCGGCGTCGGCACCAACGACACCGCCCACTCGGTCGCCGCGGCCAAGGCCATGGTCGCCGCCGGGGCACGCGCCGCCCTCGTCGTCACCCCCTACTACAACAAGCCGCCGCAGGCCGGCATCGTCGAGCACGTCCGCGCCGTCGCCGAGGCCGCCGACGTGCCGGTCATGCTCTACGACATACCCGGCCGCACCGGCACCGCCCTGGCGCCCGATACGCTGCTGCGGCTCGCGGAGATCCCGCAGGTCCGGGCCGTCAAGGACGCCAAGGCCGACCTCTACACCTCCAGCAAGGTGATGGCCCAGACCGACCTGCTGTGGTTCTCCGGCGACGACGTGCTGGCGCTGCCGTGGCTGTCCATCGGTGCGGTCGGGCACGTCGCCGTCACCGGGCACGTCGCCGGCGACCAGTTCGCCGCGATGATCAAGGCGGTGGACGCCGGGGACCTGGCCACCGCCCGCGACATACACCGGCAGCTCATCCCCGCGATGGACGCCATCATGACGATCACCCAAGGAGCGATCATGGCCAAGGCCGCGCTGAAGCAACTCGGTGTCATCGAGTCCGACTTCTGCCGCCTGCCGCTGCTGCCGGCCACCCCGGAGCAGCACGAGATCGTGCGTCGAGCACTCGAGGAGTCACACCTTTCATGAGTCACCCGCATCCGGAGCTGGAACTACCCGGACCGTTACCGAAGGGCGGCGTCCGCGTCGTCCCGCTCGGCGGGCTCGGCGAGGTCGGCCGCAACATGACGGTCGTGGAGTATGACGGCAGGCTTCTCGTCGTCGACTGCGGCGTTCTCTTCCCCGAGGACCACCCCGGGGTCGACCTGATCCTGCCGGACTTCGAATACATCACCGACCGGCTCGACGACATCGACGCCATCGTGCTGACCCACGGCCACGAGGACCACATCGGCGCCGTGCCCTACCTGTTGCGGCTCAAGCCGGACATCCCACTGGTGGGGTCCACGCTGACGCTGGCGCTGGTCGAGGCCAAGCTCAAGGAGCACCGGATCACGCCATACACCCTGGCGGTCAAGGAGGGTGGCAACGAGAGGCTCGGCGGCTTCGACTGCGACTTCATCGCCGTCAACCACTCCATCCCGGACGCGCTCGCGGTCTTCATCCGCACCGGCGGCGGCAACCTGCTGATCACCGGCGACTTCAAGATGGACCAGCTGCCGCTGGACAACCGCATCACCGACCTGCGGGCGTTCGCGAAGGCGGGCGAGGAGGGTGTCGACCTCTTCCTCACCGACTCCACCAACGCCGAGGTGCCCGGTTTCACCACCCCCGAGCGCAACATCGCGCCGGCCATCGAGCGGGTCTTCCACAGGGCGCAGCGGCGGATCATCGTGGCCTGCTTCTCCTCGCACGTGCACCGCGTGCAGCAGGTGCTGGACGCCGCGCAGGCGTACGGCCGCAAGGTGGCGTTCGTCGGCCGGTCGATGGTCCGCAACATGGGCATCGCCGCCGACCTGGGCTACCTGCACGTGCCCGACGGGGTGCTGGTCGACCTGAAGCGGATCGACCAGTTCGCCGACAACCAGATCGTGCTGGTGTCCACCGGGTCCCAGGGTGAGCCGATGGCGGCGCTGTCGCGGATGGCGAACGGTGACCACAACACCATCGACATCGGCCCCGGCGACACGGTGCTGATGGCGTCGTCGCTGATCCCCGGCAACGAGAACGCCGTCTACCGCGTGATCAACGGCCTGATGCGACGCGGCGCCAGCGTCATACACAAGGGGAACGCGCTGGTGCACGTCTCCGGCCACGCCAGCGCGGGGGAGCTGCTCTACGTCTACAACATCGTGCGGCCGCGCAACGTCATGCCGATCCACGGCGAATGGCGGCACCTGGTCGCCAACGGCGAGCTGGCCGAGGCGACCGGGGTGCCCGCCGAGCGGGTGCTGCTCGCCGAGGACGGCGTCGTGGTCGACCTGCTCGACGGGCGCGCGCGGATCGTCGGCGCGGTGCCGTGCGGTTACGTGTATGTCGACGGCTCGCTGGTCGGCACCACCGACGAGACCATGCTCAAGGACCGCCGGATCCTGCGCGACGAGGGTTTCGTGACGATCATCGTGGTCCGTGATGCCGACAACGGGAAGATCGTCAGCGGCCCGGAGATCCAGACCCGCGGCTTCGCCGAGGACGACGAGGTCTTCGACAAGGTGCGGCCCAAGCTGGAGGCTGCGCTGGAGGAGGCCCGGGAGAAGGGCATCAGCGACACCTACCAGCTGCAGCAGGTCATCCGGCGCACCGTCGGCAGCTACGTCGGCGGGAAGCTGCGCCGCCGCCCGATGATCATCCCGATAGTCATCGACGCGTAGCCGCCGCTGCCGCGCTGCGCCGAGAGTGCAGTTGTGGTCGTTGCGGCATACCCGGAACGACCACAACTGCACTCTCGCGTGAGGGGATCCGCCCAGGAGCGACGATCCGCTGAGGTATGACGAAGGCCCCGGCCCACCGCATGGTGGGACGGGGCCTTCGCCGGTGTCACCGCGGGGGCGGCGACGTCCGATCGGATCAGGCCGGCAGGTTGAGGTGCTGCCCGACGAAGATCAGGTTGGGGTCGTTCACGGTGCTCTTGTTGGCGGCGTAGAGGGCCAGCCAGCCACCCTTGATGTGGTGGCTGTGCGCCAGCTCGCTCAGCGTGTCGCCGGACTTCACGGTGACCGACTTCCCGGAGAGCGTCACCTTGGGAAGGGTGTAGCTCTGCTTCGGCGCGGTGACGGTGGGGCGCGTGTTGGAGCGCGACACCTTCGGCGCGGTGTAGGTCCTCTTCGGCGCGGTATAGGTCTTCTTGGGCGCCGTGTAGGTGGGCGTCGACGCCTTCGGTGCCGGTGCCGGCGTCGTGGCGGGCGCACCGCCACGGGTCAGGCCCGCGCGCACCGAGCAGACCGGCCAGGCGCCGGGGCCCTGCGAAGCGAGCACCTTCTCGGCGATGGCGATCTGCGCCGACTTGCTGGCCAGGTTGGCGTTGTACGCGTAAGCGCCGCCGCCGTAGCCGATCCAGGTCTGGTGCGTGAACTGCAGGCCACCGTAGAAACCGTTGCCGGTGTTGATGGCCCAGTTGCCACCGCTCTCACAGGCGGCGACGGCGTCCCAGGTGCTCCACGAGGCGGCGTGCGCGTCACTCGCGGTGGCGACGCCGGCTGCGGCGAGGGCTGCGGCGGCGGCAACCCCGATGCCGGCGACGCGGGTCTTGCGGCTGATGTTCGTGCTGAGGTCCATTGATTCCTCTCCTGACGTGCGCTTGCGGGGTTAGCTGTCGGGTCGGGCTGTCAGGTGCCCGGCAGGCCAGGAGGCCTGCTCTCACCCCAAGGCCGTGGCACGGCCGAAGTTGGGTTCCCCGTCCTCGTCGGGCCTCCGGGACCGTCCCGGGCTTCGATGGCCGCTCGACGAGGTTGTGCGCAGCGGGCCACAGGCCAAGACCGGAACTGTGCCGGGTTGCACGGCTCCGGGGATGGATCTGACCTTCGCCAGGGGACGAGGTTTGAACCACCGATGTTCGAAGCTACGTGGTCCGGCGACGATTTCCAAGTTCAGTCGTGACCATTTCGTGACTTTTTTGGGAAGTGTTGCGAAGGTCACAGGAAATCGTGTCGCGTGCGTCACATTCGTCACGGCGCCCACCGCCGGGTATGCCGCCCCGGCGCGTCACCAGGGCAGTGGTTCGGCCAGATCCCGGGGGTCTGCCGGTGCGGACCAGCCGTCGCCGGTGTGCACGTAGGACAGCGCGGGTCCGTGCTCGACCAGCCGGCGCACGGCCGACACCAACCGGTCGACGTGTTCGCCGGTGGTCGCCAGGCCGAGGCTGGCGCGGATCGCGGTGGCATCGTCGCCGGCGATCGCGTCACACAGCAGGTGGGCGCAGAACCGGCCGTCCCGCACGGCGATGGCGTGCTCGTCCGCGAGCACCTGGGAGACCAGTGACGGTTCGTAACCGTCGACGGTGAACGTCACGACACCGACGTTGGGCCGGTCGCCCAGCGCCGCCAGGATCCGCACGCCGGGGATGGCGGCGAGGCCCGCGTGCAGGCGTGCGTACAGCTGCGCCTCGTGCGCGGCGATGGTCGTGCGGTTCGAGCGCAGGGTGGCGCAGGCGGCCGCGATCGCGACGGCGCCGACCGCGTTCGGGGTGCCGCCCTCGTGCCGGGCCGGACCGCGGTGCCACTGGGTGTGGTCGCGGTGGACCCGGGCGGTCGCGCCACCGGCCGGCAGGTAGGGGTCCGCGGCGTCCAGCCAGTCGGTGCGGCCGGCGAGCACGCCTGCGCCATACGGGGCATAGAGCTTGTGACCGGAGAAGGCCACCCAGTCGACGCCCAGGGCGGCGATGTCGAGCGCGACGTGGGGTGCGTACTGCGCGGCATCGAGCACCGTCCGGGCGCCGAACTCCTGTGCCACTGCGACGAGTTCGGCCACCGGCCAGATCTCACCGGTGACGTTGCAGGCACCGGTGATGACGACCAGGTTGGTGGTCGAGGGGGAGTGCTGCAGTGCTTCGCGCAGCAGCTGCGCGGCGTGCGGGGTGCTGGTCGGCACCGGCAGCCGGGTGGTGCGCGACCCCGGCCAGGGGAGCACGGCGGCGTGGTGTGCGGACTCCCAGGCGAAGACCTGTGCGTCCTGCGGGACGCAGTGCGCGAGCAACCGCAGCGCGTCGGTGGTGTTGCGGGTGAAGACGACCTGGTCGTCGGCGCGTGCCCCGACGAAGTCGGCCACCTCGGCCCGGGCCGCCTCGAACCAGCCGGTCGTGACGCGGCTGGCGTAGCCCGCACCGCGATGCACCGAGCCGTAGCGTCGCTGGACCTTGGTGACCGCGTCGGCCACCTGCAGCAGCGCCGGGGTGGTCGCACCGTGGTCGAAGTTGGCGTAGTCGGTGACGGTCCGGTGCACCGTCGGGACGCCGAGGTCGGCGGAGATGGTCTGCGGCAGGCCCTCGCCGGAGCGCTTCGGGGCGGGTGCGGTGGTCTCCGGGATGCCGAACCGGTGCTGGGCAGTGTCCTGCCGGGGGTCGATGGTGATGCTCAAGGTGCTGCTCCTTCGTCGATCCAGGGATCGACGATGGCGCAAGTGCAGGGCCGATCCGCGCTTGCCGGCGTGTCTGCACGTCGGCCCGGTCGTCACCCGGAGCACCCCACCGCGGTTGGAGGGTTGCCGCTCAGCTAGCCGGGGCTTGACGCTGAGACTCGTGACCTGGTGGCAAATGTAGCCGAACCCGGGTGGTCGGCGTCAACCCGGGGGCGTGCCGGAGTCGCCACTGGGGCGACGTATGGCCGGGTATGGCGGCCCGGGGCGTGCCGGAGTCCCCACTGGGGCGACGTATGCCCGGGTGTGGTGGCCCGGGGCGTGCGGGAGTCGCCACTGGGGGGAGTTATGACCGGAAATGCGGCGAGGGGCGTGCCGGAGTCGCCCCTGGGGCGAGCTATGACCGGGAAACCGGCCCGGGGCGTGCGGGAGTCCCCACTGGGGCGACGTATGCCCGGGGAAGGCGCCGCCCGACCGAGCGGCGTGTTTCGTATGAGGCTGGTGGGACTCTCGCGTACGGTGTTTGGGTGCCTACTCGTTCGTCATCGTCGCAGGCGACCACGCGTGCGACCCGGAGCAAATCCGGGTCCAGCGGGTCCGGCTCGCGTTCCCGGCCGTCGTCCGGACGCAGTTCCACGCGCCCACCTGCGAAGAAGTCGCCGGCCAAGGCACGGTCCGGCGGCAAGCCCGCGAGCGGTGGCCTGCCGCTGCCGTTGCGCGCCGCGAAGGGCACCTGGATGGGTGTCGCGCACGTCGCAGGGGGCGCGGCCCGTCGGGTCGGGCACTCCGCGCGCGACCTCGAGCCGGAGTTGCGGCGCGACGGCCTCGGCTTCGCGCTGGTCGCGGCCGCCATCATCATCGCCGCGCGCGAGTGGTGGGGGCTGACCGGAGCGGTCGGCGACGTCATACACGCGATCGTCGCCGGGACCTTCGGGCTCGGCGCGCTCGTGCTGCCGCTGGTGCTGGTCCTGATCGGCGTGCACCTCATGCGCTCACCGCGCGGTGACCAGGGCACCAACCGGGTGATGGTCGGCCTCGCGCTCTTCGCGATCGCGGTGTGCGGCATCACCAGCATCGCCAAGGACATCCCCCAGCCGAGCCAGACCAAGGCGCTGCGCGGGGCCGGCGGCATCGTCGGTTTCATGGCCAGCAGTCCGTTGGTCGCGGCGGTGCACACGGTCGGCGCGATGGCGCTGCTGGCGATCCTGTTGATCTTCAGCGTGCTGGTGATGACGGCGACACCGGTCTCGATGATCCCGGCCCGACTGATGATGCTGCGCGCGCGCCTCTTCGAGCACGGCGGGCCGGGCTCGGACGACGACGAGCCGGTCGACGCCGTCGCCCAGGACCTGCACGGCGACCAGATCGACGGCGGGAAGCGCAAGCGTCGGCGCAAGCCGAAGAAGGACGAGTCGGACGACCCCGGTCTCGACGGCGACGAACCGTTCGAGCAGGCGGCGACCGTCGTCCCGCGACGCACCAAGAGCGGCCGGGTGCTGCGCCCCGGCGAGAAGGACCCCGGCGACAGCGAGGTCTTCGACGTCGACTGCGACACCCCGCCCAGCACGACTCCGGAGGCCCGGCCGGCCGCCGACGCACGTGCGGTGCCGCTGCCCGGCACCAAGGGCGCACCGCCGGAGTCGGTCGCCGTGGCACCGCTGCAGGCACCCCCGACCACCCCGCTGCCGCAGCGGGTCGAGCAACTCCAGCTCGCCGGCGACGTCACCTACACGCTGCCCTCGAACGAAGTGCTGAAGCCCGGCACCACGCCGAAGGCACGCTCGGCCGCCAACGACCGCGTGGTCGAGGCGCTGACCCAGACACTGGACTCGTTCGGTGTCGACGCCCAGGTCACCGGCTTCAGCCGTGGCCCGACCGTCACCCGCTACGAGGTCGAGCTCGGCCAGGGCACCAAGGTCGAACGCGTCACCGCCCTCTCCAAGAACATCGCGTATGCCGTCGCGTCCGCCGACGTCCGCATCCTGTCGCCGATCCCGGGCAAGTCCGCGATCGGCATCGAGATCCCCAACACCGACCGCGAGAAGGTCAGCCTCGGCGACGTGCTGCGCAGCGGCGCCGCCCGCGGCAACCCGCACCCGATGGTGATGGGCGTCGGCAAGGACGTCGAGGGCGGTTACGTGATCGCCAACCTCGCGAAGATGCCGCACCTGCTGGTCGCCGGTGCCACCGGCGCCGGTAAGTCGTCGTTCGTCAACTCGATGATCACCTCGATCATGATGCGCGCGACCCCGGACGAGGTCCGGATGGTCCTGGTCGACCCCAAACGCGTCGAACTGACGGCATACGAAGGCATTCCGCACCTGATCACCCCGATCATCACCAGCCCCAAGAAGGCCGCCGAGGCGCTGCAGTGGGTCGTGCGCGAGATGGACACGCGGTATGACGATCTCGCCGCGTTCGGCTACAAGCACATCGACGACTTCAACAAGGCGGTGCGGGCCGGCAAGGTGACGCCGCCGCCGGGGTCGCAGCGGGTGATGCAGACCTACCCCTACCTGCTGGTCATCGTCGACGAACTCGCCGACCTGATGATGGTCGCGCCGCGTGACGTCGAGGAGTCGATCGTCCGCATCACCCAGCTGGCGCGTGCCGCCGGCATCCACCTGGTGCTGGCCACCCAGCGGCCGTCGGTGGACGTGGTCACCGGTCTGATCAAGGCCAATGTGCCCAGCCGGATGGCGTTCGCCACCTCGTCGCTGGCCGACTCGCGGGTCGTGCTCGACCAGCCGGGTGCCGAGAAGCTGATCGGTCAGGGTGACGCGCTGTTCCTGCCGATGGGCGCCTCCAAACCGATGCGCGTCCAGGGTGCCTGGGTCACCGAAACCGAAGTGCAAGAGGTGGTTTCGCACGTCCGCGAGCAGCTCAAGCCGGTCTACCGCGACGACGTGCAGGTCTCGGCGCCCAAGAAGGAGATCGACGAGGACATCGGCGACGACCTCGACCTGCTGCTGCAGGCCGCCGAGCTCGTGGTCAACAGCCAGTTCGGTTCGACGTCGATGCTGCAGCGCAAGCTGCGGGTCGGCTTCGCCAAGGCCGGCCGGCTGATGGACCTGATGGAGAGCCGCGGCATCGTCGGCCCGTCGGAGGGTTCGAAGGCACGCGACGTGCTGGTCAAGCCCGACGACCTGCCGACGACCCTGGCGCTGCTGCGCGGTGAGGACCCGCCCGGCGCCGAGCAGCCGTATGACGCCGCCGCCGACACCGGGGACGCCGGCGACAGCGAAGACGCGTGGCAACTCACCGATCGCAGGGACTGACGCCGGCGCCGCGCGGCAACCTGCTGCAGCGGGTCCGCGCGCTGCCGTCCGCCGTACTGCTGGCCGTGCAGCTGCTCGGCATCCTGGTCTACCCGTTCACCACCGAATCCTCTGCCGGGCGAACGTTCTTCTCGCTCTTCCAGCTCGTCGTGCTCGGCGTCGCCGTCGCAGCGGTGCGGCTGACGCCCGCGCTCACCTGGATCTCGGTGTGCATCGGGTCGCCTGCCGTCATACTCACCGTCCTGACGGCGTTGGTGCCCGACAACGACCCGCTGGCACTCGCGTCCGACGTCACGCACGCGTTGTTCTACTTCTACACGGCGTATGCGCTCATCCGGTACATGTTCGCCGACACCCATGTCAGCCGGGACGAGCTCTTCGCCACCGGAGCGTGTTTCACGGTCGTCGCGTGGGGTTTCGCCTACACCTACGACATCGTCCAACTCATCTGGGGCACAGGCCAGTTCGCCTCCGGGCAGCACGGCGAGCTGAACTGGGTCGAGTTGCTCTTCCTGTCGTTCACGACGATGACCAACACCGGACTGTCGGACATCGTGCCGGGCGGCGGGCATGCCCGGTCGGTGATGATGCTGGAGCAGTTGGCCGGGTTGAACTATGTTGCACTCGTGGTGGCGCGGCTGATGGGCCTCACACTGGCACGGTTCCAGCACACACGGGAAGCAGCCGACCGCGGGGAGAGCGAGCAATGACCGACGACGAAGACCGCACCCAGGAGATCCGCCGGGACACCGGTCGTGCGCAGTCGAGCGACCGGCCCGGTCAGCGGACCGGCAACACCCCGCCGTTCGGTGCGCCCGCGGCGCCACCGCAGCGCCCGCAGGGCCCCGCCCAGGGCGGCTACCAGCGGCCTGCGCAGCCGGCCCAGCCCGGGTATCGGCCGGGGCCCGGCTACCAGCAGCCCCCACAGTCGACTGCCCCGTATGGCGCCCCGATGCTGCCGGCCGACCGGGGTTCCGGCGGTTTCCCGGCGGCGCTGGTCGGCGCCGTCGTCGCGGCATTGGTCGCCGTCGCCACGTCGTTCGCCGGGTATCAGACGACTTTGCACGACGTGAGCCACGACGGCCGGACCTTCACCGGTTTCTTCACCAGCCGACTGGCCCTGCTGCCGTGGCTCGGTGTGGGCAACGGCGACCAGACGACCGCCTTCCTCGCGGGAGTGGTGATCGTGCTGGTGGTGGCGCTGTTGCTGATGACGGCTGCGGCCATGTCGACCCGCGCCGGCACGGGTGGTTTCGGGCTGTTCCTGGGTGCGTGGATGACCGTGGTCCTCGCCGGTGCCGCAGCCGCCCCTGCTACTGCGGCGATCTGGATGTCTGGGCACCTTCCGTCCGGGTATCTGGCGGAATATGTGTCCGGCGGGATGGTCTGGGGTGTGCTCTACGGCTGGATCGCCGCCCTGGCGTTGGTGATCACGCACGCGATGCGTCGCAAGCCCGCTGCTCGCTGAGAGCGGCCGCCGGCCCGGAACCGTCGGTACCCTGCGGGCGTCCGACACTGATCAGACGATAAGCGCACGACGGGCGCGGGTCGGTGGACGTGGAGGTGGTCATGTCACGATGGATCCAGGTGGCCGGTGCCGTGCTGCTCGTCGGGGGTCTGGCCGCATGCGGACCGGCCGATCAGGGGACACTTCCGGTGGGCGGCACCACGACGGTCACCGTCACGGCCGCCGCGAACCCGACGGATACCGCGGACGGGAAAACCACTGGGGTGACGGGCGGTTCGTCATACAGCCAGTTGCAGCAGGCGTTCGACGGAGCCACCGACGTCGACGTTGCCGACTACAAGGGGCTGGTCACCAGTGTCGGTTTCGAGTCGCCGGACAAGGTCGTCACCTGCGGCATCGAGGACGACGCGATCACCTGCCAGGCACACGAGGGTGCGACGTTCACCCCGCCGAAGGACTGCCACGGGATGGGCAGCGGACGCGCGGTCACGATGGCCGACCACAAGGCACCGGAATTCGCCTGCATGGGCGACGTCGAGAGCGGCGGACCGGTGCTCGGCGACGGGACACGGATCACCGTCGGTGCGTTGCAGTGCGTCAGCCGGGAGGGGATCACCTGCATCGACGGTGACGGGCACGGCTTCCGGCTGGGGACGGGCAGCTATCTGCTGACCGGTGGCGGCGCCCAGGTGCCGTCGTCCGGCGGACCATCCGCCCCGACGACGACGCAGGCCCCGCAGCCGACGACGACGGCGCAGCCGACGACCCGGTCGCCGCACAGCACGTCGGCGTTGACGGGGCACTACTTCGTCGGCGCCGGCACATTCAACATGAACGGCTCGGACGGTAACTACTACGGCGTCTGGTTCCTCGGCGACGAGTGGGCGTACTGGGGACGGCCGACGTCCGGGGCGCCCCGGTGCACCGCAGTGACCGGTTCGATCGGGTCGCAGCCGGGTGATGGTTGGGGCTGCGTGCGCTACAGCTACGACGCGAGCAGCGGCGCGCTCACGGTGGGCGGACACAGCGGCAGCTACCGCAACGGCGAGCTGGAGGTCGGGGACTGGTCCTTCAGCCCGACGCTGTTGCCGGCAGCAGGCACCCGCGTGGCGGTCAACCTGATGAACCGCGGTTACTCCGGGATGTGCGGTCTCTACGGCGGTTGCTCCACCTGGTCGACATCACTGGCGATGACCGACGACGGTCACTTCGTGCTCACCTCCGGCAGCATCAGCAGCTTCAGCGGGTCCGGTAGCTTCGGCTGGGCGTCGGACTACCCGCCGGACAAGAAGGGCACCTACCAGGTCGAGGCCGGTGGCCGGATCCGGCTGCACTACGACTCCGGGAAGACCGAGGTGCGCACCTTCGCCGAGAAGTACGACGCGGCCGGTCACCCGGACCCCGCGGACGCCAGCGGTGACGCCGGCGTGGTGTTCGGCGCCGACCGGTTCTGGCGCGACGACGCGTAGTCCGGCTCTGCTCCGCGCGCTTGCGGTCCGCGGACAGTGCGCCATACCGCACCTTCTGCGGGGTGTAAGCGCCGCCGCGCCGCCCCGCGCGCTTGCGGTCCGTAGAGAGTGCGCCATACCGCACTCTGTGCGGACCACAACTCAACTGCAGGAATACCCATCCCCGTCTGGATGACGATGTTGTCCACAGCGCGCCGAAGATGCCCCGGCATCTGCGTCATCGCCGCGCAGACTCCTCGGATGCCGCAACAGTCGCTGGAGATGGTCGTCGGAGCCCCGCTCCGGTATGGCGCCGCCCGGCGCGCCATCGCGCGCGAACTCGCGGCTGAGCACGGCGGTGTGGTGCACCGACTCACCCTCGCACAGCACGGTATCGATCGTTTCGGGGTGCGCAACGAGGTCGCGGCCGGGCGGTGGTTCACGGTGGGGCGACACACGGTCGCGGTGGACTCCCCGGAGCTCGGCGTCGTCGCGCAGTGGTGGCGCGCGGTCTGGGAGAGCGGATCCGGAGCGCGCCTCGACGGGACCAGCGCACTGCTCGCCGCGGGTTTGACGGGCTTCGAGCCGCCAGTCATCGACGTGTCAATGCCGAAATCCAGTCGGGTGCACGCCGTTCCGGGTGTGCGAACGCATTTCCCACACCGGCTCGCTCCCGTCGTCGGCGCCGGCATCCGGCGGGTCGCTGCCGAGGTCGCAACGATCCATGCGGCGCAGTGGGCGGTGAGCGACCGACAGGCAGCGTTGCTCATTTGCCTGCCGCTGCAGCAACGGCTGACCACTCCGCCGCGAGTGCAGCTGGCCTGGCGCAGCGTGCTCCGGTCGCCACGCCGCACCTTGCTCGACTCCGTCATCGCGGACGTGACCGACGGTGCGCACTCGCTTGGCGAACTCGACTTCGCGCGGCTGGCGCGCAAGGCCGGGCTACCCACGCCGACGCGTCAGGCGCTTCGCGACGGTCCCGGCGGACGGGTCTACCTCGACGTGTCCTGGGATGAGGTCGGACTCGTCGTCGAGGTCGACGGCGGGCATCACGCGCTCGCGCTCAACCCGATCGACGACGCATTGCGGCAGAACGACCGGGTGGCTGCCGGCGAACGCGTCCTGCGGATCCCCGTCATCGGCCTCCGCCTCACCCCGGAGAGATTCATGCGGCAGGTCCGTCATACCTATGACGCACTTCGCGCAGGTGACGGTTCGGGCTCTTGCGGTCCGTAGAGAGTGCGCCATACCGCACTCCGTGCAGACCACAACTCGGTTGGCTGGGCGTCAGCCGTCGAGCTGCTCGATAGTGGCGACGCTCGGGCCACGCGTCGCCTGCAGGTCGCGCGCTACCGCCTCCGCGTCGCGCATCACGCGCAGCACGTTGCCGCCGGCCACCTTGGCGAGGTCCTCGTCGGACCAGCCGAGGTCGGCGAGGGCGGCGAAGACCTTCGGGTATGCCGACACGTCGCCCAGCCCTTCGGGCAGCACCGACACGCCGTCGAAGTCACCGCCGACACCGAGGTGGTCGATCCCGGCGACCTCGCGGATGTGCACGAAGTGCGCGACCACGTCATCCAGTGTCGCGACCGGCATCGGGTGCTGGACCGCCCACTGCTCGCAGAACTGTTGGAACGCGCCCACGTCCGTCGGCGCCACGCCCGACTCCCGTGCAGCGTCGCCCGCGTCCGTGCGCCACTGCGCGCAGGCCGACGACACGAAGCCCGGCACGAACGTCGACATGATGACGCCGTTGTTGTCGCGCAACGTCTCCAGCACGTCGTCGGGGGCGTTGCGGGGCGAGTCGGCGACGGCGCGCGCGGAGGAGTGGCTGAAGATGACCGGCGCCTCGGACGCGGCCAGCGCCGCCCGCATGGTGTCGGCGCTGACGTGGGACAGGTCGACGAGCATGCCGATGCGGTTCATCTCCCGGACGACCTCGACCCCGAAACGGCTCAGCCCGCCGTGCACCGGCTCGTCGGTCGCCGAGTCCGCCCACGGGTTGTTGTCGTTGTGGGTGAGCGTCATGTAGCGCACCCCCAGCACGTAGAGCATCCGCAACGCGGCGAGCGAGCTGTCGATCGACTGACCGCCCTCGGCGCCGAGCAGCGACGCGATCCGGCCGGAGGCGAAGACCGCCTCCACCTCGTCGGCGGTGCGCGCGAGGCCGAACGTCTCCGGCCATCTCCCGATCATCTGGTGCACCGCATCGATCTGCTCCAGCGTCTGGGTGACCGCCTCGCTGCCGGGCAGGTTGGACGGAACGTAGACCGACCAGAACTGTCCGCCGACGCAGCCTTCGCGCAGCCGCGGCACGTCGGTGTGCGTGCGCCCGTCGGTGCCGCCCTCCACGTCGAGCTTGTCGAAGTCGTAACCCACCTGGTCCCGGGCCTCCCACGCCAGGTCGTTGTGACCGTCGATCAGCGGATGCTTCGCGAGAACGGCACGGACGCGGTCAAGAGTGGGGGAGGAGTCGGTGTTCGCCATACCCGCCATCACATCACGCGTGCGATCTCTCGCGCCGGACGTCCCATACAGTTGAGCCCATGGAATCCCGCAGCGTCGCGCTGGTCACTCTGGGCTGCGCTCGCAACGAGGTCGACTCCGAGGAGCTGGCGGGCCGGCTCGCGAGCGAGGGGTGGACGCTCGTCGACGACGCTGCCGACGCGGACGTCGCGGTCATCAACACCTGCGGGTTCGTCGAGCAGGCCAAGAAGGACTCGATCGACGCGCTGCTGGAGGCGAACGACCTCAAGGAGCACGGCCGCACCCAGGCGGTGGTCGCCGTCGGTTGCCTCGCCGAGCGGTATGGCGCGCAGCTCGCGGCACAGCTGCCGGAGGCCGACGCCGTCCTCGGATTCGATTCGTATGTCGACATGTCGGCGCATCTCACGTCCGTGCTGGCCGGGCACGCCCCCGCCTCGCACACCCCGTCCGACCGGCGCAAGCTGTTGCCGATCAGTCCCGTCGACCGGCAGGGCGCGGAGGTCGCGCACCCCGGTCACGGTGACGTTCGCCGGCCGGATGCCGTCGATGTCGCGTCCCCGGCATCCTCGCCCCGCGTCATCCGGGCCCGGCTCGACGGGCGTCCCTGGGCGCCGCTGAAGATCGCCTCCGGGTGCGACCGGCGGTGCTCGTTCTGCGCGATCCCGAGCTTCCGTGGCGCCTTCGTGTCGCGCCGGCCCGCCGACGTGCTCGCCGAGGCACGCTGGCTCGGACAGCACGACGTGCGGGAGATCTTCTTGGTCTCGGAGAACTCCACGTCCTACGGCAAGGACCTCGGCGATCTGCGGCTGCTCGACACGATGCTGCCGGAACTCACACAGGTTGAGGGGATTTCGCGGGTCCGGGTGTCCTACCTGCAACCGGCGGAGCTGCGGCCCGACCTGCTCGACGTGATGACCGCGACCCCGGGCGTCGTCCCGTACTTCGACATCTCGTTCCAGCATGCGAGCGGGCCGCTGTTGCGGCGGATGCGGCGGTTCGGCAACAAGGACGCCTTCCTCGAACTGCTGGACGGTGTGCGGGCGCGCGCGCCATACGCCGGCATCCGCAGCAATGTCATCGTCGGGTTCCCCGGGGAGACCGACGACGACCTGGCCGAGCTCGAGGACTTCCTCGTCAACGCACGGCTCGACGTCGTCGGCGTGTTCGGCTACTCCGACGAGGACGGCACCGAGGCCGAGTCGTATGACGCCAAGCTTCCCGCCCACGAGGTCGCGGCACGGCTGGAGCACTTCCGCACGATGGCCGAGCAGCTCAACGAGCAGCGGGCGACCGAGCGGATCGGCGAAACCGTCGAGGTGCTGGTCGAATCCGACGGCACGGCCGAGGACGACGACGTGCAGGTGCGCGGTCGCGCGGGGCAGCAGGGGCCGGACGTCGACGGTGAGACGATCCTCGCCGTCGAGCCCGGCAGCGTGGCGATCGGCGACGTCGTCACCGCCCGGGTGACCGACACGCTCGGCATCGACCTGATCGCGACGCCGACGGAGCTGATCGCGTGAGTGCGGCCGAACGCCGAGAGCCCCGTGCCATCGCGCGCGAGGAGCTGGAGCGGCGCAGGGCCGAGTTCGAGCGGCGCCGCGCGGCCGGGGAGCCGCTGATCGCACCGCCGCTGCCCGACCCGGCGTCGACACCCAGCACCGGCGTGAGCACCTGGAACATCGCCAACGCGCTCACGATGTTCCGCATCGTGCTCGTGCCGTTCTTCGGCTGGGCGCTGCTGACCCACGGCGGACACGACACGCCATACCGGATCGTCGCCGTGGTGCTCTTCGTGATCGCGTCCGTCACCGACCGCATCGACGGTGACCTGGCCCGATCCCGTGGACTGGTCACCGATTTCGGCAAGATGATGGATCCCATCGCCGACAAGGCGCTGATGGGTATGGCGCTCATCGGCCTGTCGATCATCGGGCGACTGCCCTGGTGGGTGACGGGGATCATCCTGATCCGCGAGGTCGGCATCACCCTGCTGCGGCTGTCGGTGATCCGGCACGGCGTGCTGCCGGCCAGCCGCGGCGGCAAGCTGAAGACCTTCCTGCAGGCGGTGGCGATCGGGCTGTTCCTGCTGCCGATCTCCGGGTGGTTCGACATCGTCGCCTGGGTGGTGATGCTGGCCGCGCTCGCGATCACCGTCGCGACCGGTGTCGACTACGTCTTCCGGGCGGTCAAGCTGCGGCAGAACAGCGAGCGGTCCCGGGCACGACGGGCGCGCAGGGCGCAACGGGGGCGGTGACGATGGACGACGACGAGCTCATCGTGACGCTGGTGCGCAGCGGGGACACCGTCGCCGCCGCGGAGTCGCTCACCGGCGGCCTGGTGTGCGCGGCACTGACCGCGGTGCCCGGCGCGAGTGCGGTGGTGCGCGGGAGCGTCACGTCATACGCGACCGACACGAAGGCGAGCGTGCTCGGCGTGGGTGAGCGCCTGCTGCGCGCCGGTGGGCCGGTCCAGGCCGAGGTGGCACGGCAGATGGCGCACGGTGTGCGCCGGCTGCTGGGCGCGACGCACGGTCTCGCGACGACGGGCGTCGCCGGGCCCGACCCCCAGGACGACGTGCCGGTCGGGCGCGTGTTTATCGCGGTGGCCTGGGACGACGCGCCCGGGGTGCCGGTCGACGAGGTGCGCATGCTGGACCTGAACGGCGACCGTGCGGCGATCCGCGAGCAGACCGTCCGTGCCGTGCTCGACCTGCTCGGCGACTGTGTCACGGGCGGGAATGCCGGCGGTGGGCACGATGGTTGACCAGTCCGTAACATCCCGTCCTGGGTGGCGTGTCCGACATCGGTCGGTGCCGCCCGCTAAGCTGATCTTGTTCGCACTGCTGTCGATGCCGAGGGAGGCGCCATGATCCTGCTCCGCCGTGAGCTCGGCGACGTGCTGCGCAGTGTGCGTCGTGAGCAGGGCCGCACCCTGCGCGAAGTCGCGCAGGCGGCACAGCTGTCGCTCGGCTATCTCTCCGAGATCGAGCGTGGTGAGAAGGAAGCCTCGTCCGAGTTGCTCGCCGCCGTCTGCGACGCCCTGGGTGTGCGTATGTCGGAAGCACTGC
Organism: Flexivirga oryzae; assembly: GCF_014190805.1. Classification (NCBI taxonomy): domain Bacteria; kingdom Bacillati; phylum Actinomycetota; class Actinomycetes; order Micrococcales; family Dermacoccaceae; genus Flexivirga; species Flexivirga oryzae. The sequence continues at coordinate 506,817 of NZ_JACHVQ010000001.1, forward strand.
TCTCGGTCTCCCAGCGCTTGGCAGCTGCCGAGCAGGTCGCCGCGCCGGTGCCGCTCCCGGTCCCGGAGGCCGCCTCCGTCGTCTCCTCCGCGGCCTGATTCACCCTCCCGGCTGACAGCCGGGACAGAACACCAGCGTCCGCTGCGTCGCTGCATCTGCGATCGGACCGTTGCGCAACAATCTCCCGCACCGTGGGCAGGGCTCACCGACATGCCCGTATGCCGTTGCGGCGTCAGCCCATTCGGTGCGTTCGATCGACCGGTGCAACAGGCGGTGCGCCGTCTCCAGCAGCGCGCCCAGTCCGTCGTCGGTCAGCTGCCCCACGGTCGACCACGGGCTGAGCCGTCGGGCGAAGAGCGTCTCGGTCGTCCAGATCGTGCCGAGCCCGGCCAGGTTGCGCTGGTCCAGCAGGGCCGCGCCGATCGTGCGGTCCGGCCGTCGCCGCAGCCGTTGCGCCGCCGCGCCGGGGTCCCAGTCGGCGCCCAGCAGGTCCGGGCCGAGGTGGCCGACCAGCCGGTGCTCGTCACGGGTGTCCACCAGGTCGAGCATGCCGAGCCGCTCGCCGATCGCGGTCCGGCCGGTCGTGGCGAGCAGTGCGCGGATCGCCGGATTGCGCACCGAACCCGGCGTCATCGAGCCGGTAGGGCGGACCCGCCAACTGCCGTCCATCCGCAGATGGCTGTGCAACGTCAGACCCGAGTCGAGCCGGTGCAGCAGGTGTTTGCCGCGGGGGACCACCTCGACGGTGGTCATCCCGTGCAGGTGCGTGCCGGCGAGGCTGGGCCACCTCAGCTCGCACCCGACCAGTGGCGCACCCCGCAGGGCGTCGTCGAGACGCCGTGCGGTGCGCCATACAGCGTCGCCTTCGGGCATGTCTCGCATCATCTCAACACTGGTATGACGATCGGTGCGTCGGCGGTCCCTAGGCTGGCCCGCATGACCGACCCAGCCCGTGTGATCCCGCCGTGGTGGCAGCGGCACCTGCTCGACGTCCTGGCCGCCTTCGGTGCGCTCGCCGTCATCGGGTCGGCGAGCCACCTGCACGTCCACGGATCCGAGCGCGGCATCGACGCGCTCGCCATCGCGCTCGGCCTGGTGGGTATGGCGGCCGTGGTCGCCCGGCGGGTCTCGCCGCTGGCCAGCCTGGTGGTGCCGTGCGCCGCGGTCGGTGCCTACCTGCTGCTGCACTACCCGAACGGGCCGGCCTACTTCTTGCTGCCGCTCGGCGTCTTCTGCTTCGGTTTCTACGCACGGCGAGGTCCGGCACGGCGGCTCGGACCGGTCGCGGTGCTCGTCGTGGCCGCGTGTGCGTATGTCGCCGGCGGGCAGGACACCATTCTGCGGGTCTCGATCGTGCTGAGCTGGGGCATCGCTGCGCTCATCCTCGCCGAGTGGTTGCGAACCATCGCCGACAGGGCGATTGAGCGTCGAAAGGCCTTGCAACAGCAGCAAATACGTGCACAAGTGGAGCAACAGCTGGAGCTGGCGAGGGACCTGCACGACAGTGTCGCCCACGCGTTGACCGCGATCACGGTGCAGGCTGCGCTCGCCGAGCGACTGGCCAAGGACCACCCCGAGCAGGCGATCGAGGCGGCGCGGGCCGCGCGCATCGCCGGCCGTGACGCGCTCGCGGACCTGGGCGCGATCGTCGGGTCGCTGCGCGAGCCGGGCGCCGCGCCGACCCGGCCGCAGCACGGGCTCGACGAGATCGACGGCCTGGTGGCGGGTGCACGCGAAGCCGGACTGCGGGTCGAGGTGGACAGCGGTGCGCTGGACGGGATCGCCGCCGACGTGCAGGCTGCGGCATACCGGGTCGTCCAGGAGGGGCTGACGAATGCCGTGCGTTACGCGCCGGGCGGGCGACTCGCGCTGTCCATGACCGCGGAGCGGTCCGCGTTCCGCGTCGAGTTGGTGGACGACGGTCCGGCGGAGGGGAGCATCGCACAGCCCTCGGGCGGCGGGCACGGCCTGGTCGGTATGGCGGAACGTGTCCGCGCGACCGGCGGCGTGCTGCGGCACGGGCCACGTCCCGACGGTGGATACTTCGTCGAAGCACGTTGGGAGACACCGTGATCCGAGTGGTAGTCGCCGATGATCAGGCGCTGGTCCGCCGCGGCTTCGCCACGCTCGTCGGGCTCGAACCGGACATCGACGTGGTCGCGGAGGCGACCACCGGGCACGAAGCCGTCGCAGCTGCGAAGGAGCACCGGCCCGACGTGCTGTTGATGGACATCCGGATGCCCGACCTGGACGGGCTCGAGGCGACCCGGCAGATCACCTCGGACCCGCAGCTCGGCGGCGTGCACGTGGTGATGCTGACCACCTTCGACCTGGACGAATACGTGTTCCAGGCTTTGCGATTCGGCGCGAGCGGATTTCTGGTCAAGCACACCGACCCGGACGAACTCGTGCGTGCGCTGCGTGTCGTCGCCGCGGGTGACGCCTTGTTGTCGCCGACGGTGACCCGGCGGCTGATCGCCCGTTTCGCGACGGAGCACGAGGACGTCATACCGTCGCAGGGGCGGAGCGGGCCGTCGCCGCTCGCGGCGCTGCTCACCGAGCGCGAACGCGAGGTGGTCGGGCTCGTCGGCCAGGGGTTGTCCAACGACGAGATCGCCACCCAGTGGTTCGTGAGTCAGGCGACCGTGCGCACGCACGTCAGCCGGGCGATGACCAAGCTGCACGCGCGCGACCGGGCACAGCTGGTCGTCATCGCCTACCAGCACGGCCTGGCCACCCCACCCGCCACCTGACGCCACCCCGCACCCGCCACCTGACGCCACCCCGCACCCGCCACCTGACGCCACCCCACCACCGAGAGGCTCAGCAAATCCCGACGGGCTCAGTAAACCCGGCATTTCGGAGTGGTTGGACGGGCGAATTGCTGAGCCTCTGGGCGTTATGTGGGCCTGTCGGGCTGGGGGGCTCAACATCTGACGTATGCCGATCTCGACGCACGACCGATGTGCATTCGCGCGAGCGACGACACGCTTGAATCATGAGTGAACAAGCAGTGTTCGAGAAGATTCAGGATTCCCGGCCGGGGCCGGGACGCCCCGGGACGGACGGTCTCGAGGTGGTCGCGGTCACCGGGCTCACCAAGCGGTACGGTCGCCGCACCGTCGTCGACGGGGTCGACCTACACCTGGCGGCCGGTTCGATCACCGGCCTCATCGGCCCCAACGGTGCCGGCAAGACCACCATCATGTCCATGTTGCTGGGCCTGGTCCGGCCGACCGCAGGTCGCGGCACCGTGCTGGGCCACGACCTCACCCGGCCGGCCGACTACCTTTCGCGTGTCGGTGCGCTCATTGAGGGCCCCGCGTTCTTCGGCAACCTGTCGGGGCGGGCCAACCTGCAGTACTTCGCTCGCCTCGGAGGACACGACCTGGCCGGCATACCCGAAGTGCTCGACCTCGTCGGATTGCAAGGGCGAGAAGGAGATTCGTACTCGTCGTACTCGCTCGGCATGAAACAGCGACTCGGCATCGGGGTCGCGCTGTTGGGCGACCCGGACCTGGTGATCCTCGACGAGCCGACCAACGGCGTCGATCCGGCAGGGATGCGTGACATCCGGGCCATGGTGCGGCGGATCGCGGCAGACGGGCGCACCGTGCTCATCTCGTCGCACCTGCTGGCCGAGCTGGAGCACGTGTGCGACCGGGTCATCGTGCTGGATCAGGGCGGGTTGCGCTACAGCGGGCCGTTGCACGAGCTGCCCAGCTCGCGGGCCGAGGTCATCCTGCTGCGCGGGTTGTCCCCGGAGGACGACAGCGCGCTGCACCGGTTGCTCACCGCGCAAGGGCGCACGGTGGAACGCCGCGCCGACGGCTTCGCGGTGGACGTCGGCGACGACGAGCCGGAACGGCTCGCCGGTGAACTGAGCCGCCACGCCATCGGCCAGGGTGTCGAGCTCGTCGAGCTCCACCATCAGAAACAGTCACTCGAGGACCGGGTGCTCGACCTGGTCGGCACAGGGAGCAGATCATGACAGCTATTTCGCGGGCACCGCGCACGAACGGCGCGGCCCTGAAGAACACGTTCGTCGCTGAGTGGATTCGGTTGTCCACCAAGCGAACCTGGCTCATCGCCATACCTTTCACCATCCTGTACTCCGCGATCCTGACCGTGGTGATGATCGACACCGCGCCGGTCCGCGCGAACGGCGGCGTGAGCCTGCAGGCGCTCGGGCAGTCCGGGGGTGGCACGCTCGCGGTACGCACCGCGGTCGCCTTCACCTCGGTACTGATCCTCGCGCTGTTCGTCGGGATGAGCGCCGGCTCCTTCGCCCGGGGGACGTGGCGCGCGTCGTTGCTGCAGCAGCCGAGGCGGCTCACGCTGGCGGCGGGCACGTTCGGCGCCCGCATCGCGATCAGCGCTGTCGTCGTGGTCGTCTTGTTCCTTGCCGGGCTGATCACGGCATACCTTGTCGCGCCGGGGCAGGGGGTGGACACCGGTTCGTGGCTCGATGCGACATCACTGCGGATGGCCGGCGAGGACTATCTGCGGACGATGGGCTTCATCGCCGGTTGGGCGGTGCTCGGCACGCTGCTCGGCATCGTCACCCGCTCGGTGCCGATCGGTCTCGGCATCGGCATCCTGTGGGCCGGCCCGATCGAGAACGTCCTGGGTGACAGGCTCAGTCTGGGCGGCGAGTGGTTCCCCGGGCTGCTGCTGCGGTATGTCGTCGCCCCCGAGACCGCGACCGTCACCGGGATCGCACTGACACTGCGCCTGGTCCTGTATGGCGTCGCGGCGCTCGTCGTGGTATCGACGCTGCTGCGGCGCCGCGACGTCAGCAGCTAGCGTCACCGGCGCAGGCGCAAACCCTTCGGCGCGGTGTGGAATCCGGCATCGAGGAGCGCCCGTGCCAACGGGTGCTCGGTCCGCAGCGCGGGCTCGCCGTCGATCGATTCGACGGTCAGCCCGCGCAGCCGCGGCGCGCCGTGCGCATCGGGTGGCAGCACGACGAGTGCGGCGAGCGCCGCGGCGGCCGCCTGCAACTGGTCGGCGGCGTCGGTGAAGGTGAGCACCGTGCGACCACCGCGCTCGACGAACAGTGCGGGCTCGCCGTCGGCCAGCACGACCATGGCGCCGGCGCGGCGGCTGGGCCGGTGCTCGACGGGGGCGTCGTCGCGCTTCGGCCAGGGCAGCGCCGCCCCGAACGGATTGGCCGGGTCGGCCGCCGCCAAGACGATGGTGTCGACCTCGGAGGCCGGCACGACATCCCACGGATTGCGTTGTTGCTCAACCCTTTTGCCACTGGCACGCAACCGGTCGACGGCGCCGGCGCCACCGAACTGGGCCGCCCCGAGACCCTCGACGAAGTAGCCGCGCCGCACTCGCCCGGAGTCTTCCGCGGCAGCGAGCACCCGGTAGACGCCGGCGAACCCGCCGGGCACGCCCTCCGCCTGCACGGCGCCACGTGTCACGATGCCGTGGCGGTCGAGCAACACCTCGGCTTCGGCGAACGTGCGAGCCGTGACGTCGGTCGCGAGCTGCGGCAGCGCCGACCACCGACCGGTTGCGGTGGGCGGACCCCCACGCGCCGTCGTCCGCGATCCGCGTGGTCGCATCCCACCGAGCGCCCCGGGCCGTCCGTAGCGTGATCGGCGCGGCCCTTGCGGGCGCGACTTGTGCGCGGTGCGGCCGCCAGCCAGCAACGCCCGCACCGGAGCGAACGTGTCACCGCTGATCCGCCCGCCCCACACCAGATCCCACAGGGCCGCGAGCACCTCGGCGTCGCCCATGTGCGTGTCCGGATCGGTGACCGAGTCGGCGAGTGCCCGGAAGAAGTAGGCGCCACCGCTCTCCAGCAGACCGAGCAGCTGCCGGTGCAGTTCGGTGAGGTCGACGGTCTCGTCCGGCGGTGCCAGCGTCAGCGGCGAGGTCTCCGCCGGGTGCAAGGACACCCAGCCGTCGTCGCCCGGCAGCGATGCGTGCCCCTGCCAGACGACGTCGCCACCGGCCATCAGCTCGTCGAGCATTCCCGGGTGGTATGACGCCACCCGGGCCGGCAGGATCAGCGTCTCCAGGGCACTTGCGGGCACCCGGGCGCCGGCCAACTGCTCGACCACCCGCATGACCCCGTCGACGCCGCGCAGTGTGCCGCCGACTCCCTGCCACGCCGGCAGGAACCGGGCCAGGTCCTCGGCCGGGACCGGCTCCACCTCGGCCCGCAGTGCCGCGAGGGAGCGCCGCTTGATGGTGCGCAACACCTCCGGGTCGCAGTAGTCGACGCCGTGCACCCCGCCGCCGAGCTCGGTGGGTCGTAGCTCGCCCTCGACCAGCCGACCCGCCGAGGTCAGCCGGCGCAGCGCGTCGTGCGCGACGGTGCGCCCGATCCCCAGCGCCTCGGCGACCTCGACGTCGGGGAACGGCCCGTGCGTGCGGGCGTGCCGGGCCACGAGGTCGCCGAGCGGGTCGGCAACCGGCTCGAGGAACGCCGCGGGAAGACCCGGGGGGAGTGCCACCCCGAGCGCGTCGCGCAGTCGGGCCGCGTCCTCGATCGCTGCGTAGCGGACGGCGTCACCCCAGCGCACCTCGATGACACGGCGCGCCGAGGTCAATCCGGTGATCCACGAGCTGATCTCGCCGCGGACCTCGGATCTGGTGCGGGCGGCGATCTGCTCGCCGGTGAGCGGGCCGAGCACTCGCACGAGGTCGGCGAGATCCTCGGCGTGCCGGCAGGCGCGCTCGGGGGTGAGGCGCTGCAGGGCCAGCTCGGTGTCGCGGACGACGGTCGCGTCGAGCAGGTCGCGCAGCGACGCTCCCTCGCCGGTGCCGAGCAGGTCGGCCAGCAGTGACGGGTCGAGCGCCAGGGCCGCGGCACGGCGCTCCGCGAGCGGTGAGTCGCCCTCGTAGAGGAACTGCGCGACGTAACCGAACAGCAGGCTGGCGGCGAACGGCGACGGTGCGTCGGTGTCCACCTGCACGACCCGCACCCGCCGGGCGGCGACGTCGCCCATCAGGGTCTCCAGGCCGGGCACGTCGAAGACGTCCTGCAGACACTCGCGCACGGCTTCCAGCACGATCGGGAACGACGGATAGCGCGCGGCCACCTCGAGCAGTTGGGCGGACCGTTGCCGCTGCTGCCAGAGCGCCTGCCGACGACCCGGGGTGCGGCGCGGCAGCAACAGTGCCCGCGCCGCGCACTCCCGGAAACGCGCTGCGAACAAAGCGGATCCACCGATCTCATCGGTGACGATCGCGCTGATCGTCTGCGGGTCGAGCAGCACCATCTCCAGGAGTCGAGCCGGGTCGGCCGCGTCGCTGTCCGGGTCGATGTCGGGCAGCCGCAGCACGATGCCGTCGTCGCCGTGCATGGTCTGCACCTCGATGCCGAGGCGTTCGCGGATCCGCGCCGCGATCGCCAGCGCCCACGGCGCGTGGACCGGCGCGCCATACGGCGAATGGATGACGACGCGCCAGTCGCCGAGCTCGTCACGGAAGCGTTCGACGACGATCGCCTTGTCGTGCGGGACCTGGCCGGTCGCCTCCTGCTGCTCGCGCAGGTAGGCGAGCAGGTTGTCGGTCGCCCACTCGTCGAGCCCGGTGTCGGCGACCGCCGCCCGAGCCGCCGTATCGTCGAGGGTAACCAGCTCACGGACGAATTCGCCCAGGGCAGCGCCTAGTTCGGCCGGGCGGCCGGGCGCGTCACCCTTCCAGAAGGGCAGACGGCCGGGCTGGCCGGGAGCGGGCGTGACGAGCACCTGGTCGTGGGTGATGTCCTCGATCCGCCAGCTCGTGGTGCCGAGGGTGAAGACGTCGCCGACGCGGGACTCGTAAACCATCTCCTCGTCGAGCTCACCGACACGGCGACCGGGTCCCTCGCCGCCGGCGAGGAACACGCCGTAGAGGCCGCGGTCGGGGATGGTGCCGCCGCTGGTCACCGCGAGCCGCAGGGCGCCCGGACGACCGCTCAGCGTGTCGGTGATGCGGTCCCACACGATGCGGGGCCGCAGCTCGGCGAACTCGTCGGACGGATAGCGACCGGCCAGCATGTCGAGCACCGACTCGGTGACCGTCCGGGGGAGTGTCGCGAACGACGCGGTGCGGCTCACCAGCTGCTGCAGCTCATCGACCGACCAGTCGTCCATCGCGCACATCGCGACGATCTGCTGGGCCAGCACATCGACGGGATTCTTCGGTATGGCGAGGGATTCGATCATTCCCGCACGCATGCCGGACACCACGACGGCGGACTGCACCAGATCGCCGCGGAACTTCGGGAAGAAGACGCCGTGGGAGACTGCGCCGACCTGGTGGCCGGCACGGCCGACGCGCTGCAGCCCGCTCGCCACGCTCGGCGGGGACTCGACCTGCACGACGAGGTCGACCTCGCCCATGTCGATGCCGAGCTCCAGGGAGCTGGTCGCGACGACGGCCGGCAGCCGGCCGGACTTGAGCGCGTCCTCGATCTCGGCGCGCTGCTCCTTGGCGACGGACCCGTGGTGTGCACGTGCGAGAACGCCTGGTGCACCTTTGGATTGGCCGGATTGCGCCATCACCTGCGCCGGCGGCCCGCTCGAGTGAGCGAGCTGGTCACCGGACCGGTCGGCCCAGATCTCGTTGAGCCGCGCGGTGAGCCGCTCGGCGAGGCGGCGGGAGTTGGCGAAGACGATGGTCGACGTGTGTGTCGCGATCAGGTCGACGATGCGTTCTTCGACGTGCGGCCAGATCGACGCTCGCTCAACGGGATCACCCGATGGTCCATCGACGTCGGCGGCGACCTGACCCAGCTCGGTCAGGTCGGGAACGGGCACGACGACGTCCAGCTGCCAGTGCTTCTCGGCCGGTGGCTGCACGGTCGTCACCGGCCGCCCGCCGGTGAGGAACCGGCCGACCTCCTCGACGGGTCGGACGGTCGCCGACAGCCCGATGCGCTGCGCCGGTCGCGGCAGGAGTGCGTCGAGCCGCTCCAGCGAGAGGGCGAGGTGCGCCCCGCGTTTGGTGCCGGCGACCGCGTGGACCTCGTCGACGATGACGGTCTCGACACCGGCCAGCGCCTCCCGCGCCGCCGAGGTGAGCAGCAGGAAGAGCGACTCCGGTGTCGTGATCAGGATGTCGGTGGGCCGGCGGGCGAAGGCGCGTCGCTCGTTCGCGGGGGTGTCGCCGGACCGCACCGACACCGACACCTCTGGCCGGTCGATGCGCAGCCGGTCGGCGGCGTGCTGGATGCCGACCAGCGGCGAGCGCAGGTTGCGCTCGACGTCCACGGCCAGCGCCTTCATCGGCGAGATGTAGAGCACCCGGCACCGGGCCCTCGGGTCCTCCGGCACCGGCTCGCGGATCATCGCGTCGATCGCCCAGAGGAACGCCGACAGCGTCTTGCCGGAGCCGGTGGGCGCCACGACGAGCGTGTGGTCGCCGTTGCTGATGGCATCCCAGGCGCCGGCCTGGGCGGGGGTGGGCGCGCTGAACGACCCCTCGAACCACGCGCGGGTGGCGGGGGAGAAGCGCTGCAGGACGTCGTTCGTCATTCCAGGGCTAGCTTCGCACCCGGGTCCGACATACCGGCTCGCCGTGTGCGTCATACCTCTCGGCAGGAAAGCGCAGCGGCATGACGCTTACGCTGGTGCGGTGAAGCATTCGGAGTACAGGCGGCTGATGGCCGACGAGTTCGGCACGGCGTACGCCGGGGTCCTCGGCGGCAGCCACGTCCTGCAGAAGCTGGGCAACCGCACCCCGGACGAGGCGCTCGCCGACGGGGTCAAGCCGCGTGAGGTGTGGTTCGCGGTCTGCGAGGACCTGCAGGTGCCCGAGGAGCGCCGGCTGGGCCGCGACATACCCATCAAGGAGCGTCGCGACGTGTGACGGACGCCGGCTGTGGCGCTGGGTCCTCATTTCGCAGCCGGCGTCCGCGGGTCACCGCACCGGCGCGCCGGGGCCGAGCGGGATGCCGAGCGCCCACCAGAGGAAGAACAGCAGCGTCCAGGTGACCGTCATCGCGATGGCGAGTGGCAACGTGTATGACGCGAGCGTCCCGATGCCGGCCTTCTTGCGATACCGCTGCAGGAAACCGAGCGCCATGATGAAGTACGGGCTCATCGGGGTGATCGCGGTGGACCCGGAGTCGGCGATCCGGAAGATCGCCTGGGTGGTCTCCGGCGGCACCGACAGCAGCATCAGCGTCGGCACCAGCACGGGCGCCGCGATGGACCACATCGCCGAACCGCTCGTCACCAGGACGTTCACGATGCTCAACAGCGCGAGCACCATCAGGAAGATGATGGGCGCGGGGACGTTCGCCTGGTCGAGCAGGTCGGCGGACTTGACCGACATGACGTCGCCCAGGTTGGTCCAGTCGAAGTAGGCGAGGAACTGCGCGATCGCGAAGAACAGCACCAGCACCGGCGCCATCTGCTTGATGCCCTCGGCCATCAGCCGCGGCGTGTCACCGATGCCCTTGAGCGCACCGGTGCGCAGGCCGTAGACCATGCCGGTCGCGCCGAACAGCACGGCGATCACGAAGGCGATGCCGTCCAGGAACGGTGACTCGGCGATGCTGCCGCCCTCACCGCGCAGCGGCGACCCGGGCGGTATGACGATCGCGGCGACGACGACCAGCAGACCGAGCAGGGTCAGGCAGGCGGCGCGCACGGCGGACCGCTCGCGGTCGGACAGGTGCAGGTCGCCGATCTGGTCCAGGTCGACGTCCGGGTCGGGGTCGAGGTCCGGTCGCTTGGCCAGCACCCAGCGGGTCATCAGGGTGATCACCGTCGCGAGCAGCAGTGACGATGCGATGTTGAAGAACCAGTTGCTCACCGCCGACACCGTGACGTCCTTGTCGATCAGCCGCGCGGCCGAGGTGGTGATGCCGGCGAAGATCGTGTCGTTCGGTGTGGGGATCGGGCTCGCGTCATACCCCGAGGCGATCGAGGTGTACGCGACCACGATGCCGAGGATCGGTGACCTTCCGACCGCACGAAATGCCAAGCCGCCCAACGGAACAAGGATGATGTATGCCGCGGCGGACGCCACGTGCGACACGGTCCCGAGGAACGCGACCGCGAACACCACGGCGGAAGCGGGGACCCGGGACACACCGATCTTCATCACCGCGGCGAGGAACCCGGTGCGTTCGGCGACGGCCACGCCCATGATCACCACGACGATGGTCGCCATGGGCGGGAAGGTCGCGAAGTTGTCGACGGCGCTCGACAGCGCCATCGCGAGCCCGTCGCCGCTGAACAGGTTGCGCACCGCAACCGTCTTGTGGTCGCTCGGCGACACGACGCTCACGCCGGCGCCGGCGAGGATCGCGCTGAGGATGCCGAGGACGGCGGCCAGGATCCAGAAGAGCCAGAACGGGTTCGGCAGGGCGTTGCCGGCCTTCTCGACCACGCCCATGGCGCGGATGATGAACGGCAACCGGTCCTGCTCGTCGTCCTGCTTCGATGCGGTGGGTGTGGAGGTGGTCATGACGTGGCTCCCGTCGGGGTGGCGAGGCGGTGCTTGCTGAAGAACCGCCACATCACGTCCTGTGCGGCGATCGTGTGGGTGACGTGTCCGCCACCGGAGTAGGTGTGGGTCCCGGGCCAGACGTGTCCGCCGCCGGTGACGGCGACGTGCTCGACCTCGGTCCCGGAGGCGCAGTGCTTCCAGCGATAGACGTTGATGTCGGTGCCGATCCGACGGATCGACGGGTTCGGTGCACACCTGTCGCGGGCCGCCCAGTCGGCGACGTAGGAACGGATCGCCGGCAGGTCCCGGTCCGGGTCCCCGCCATACGGGATGGTGGAGTCACCGGTGCCGTGGATGTCAAGGACGGCAGTGGGTTTCGCGTTCTCACAGCCCTGCCGTGCCTGAGGGTAGAACGCCCCGGAGTTCGGTGCGAAGGCAGCGAACCGGTCCGGCAGGCGGCAGGCGAGCAGCCCGACGAACCCGGCGCCGTTGGACTTGCCCGTTGCGTAGGTGCGGGTCGGGTCGACGCAGTAGTCCGACTGCAGCTGGTCGAGCAGGTCGGAGGTGAACTGCACGTCGTCGACCCCGGGCGGTGCGTATGGCGCGCCCTGCCACGCCTGTCGATAACCGGAGCCGGTGCCGATCATGCCGTTGGGGTAGGCGACGACCGCGGGCAGTGACGACAGGCCGGAGAATCCTTCGATCTCGGTGCCGGTGCTCCCGCGTCCGTGATAGGCGACGATCAGCGGCCAGTCACTGTGTCGTTCATAGCCTTTCGGCAGATGCAGGATGAACGAGCGGTCGTGGCCGCCGCTGGTGATCGTGTATTTCGCACTCGCGCCGGACTCCTGGTCGGTGCGCTTGGCGCATGCGGTCGCGGAGGAGTGCGCAGCGCTCGCTGTCGAGTGGCTGCCCTCCGGTGGCAGGCTGTGCGCGACGGCCGGGCCAGCCACTGCGGCGGTGGCCAGCAGCGTTGTGCTGAGGACGGCGGTGCGTTGCCGGATCTGCTTCATGCTGGGTTCCTTTCGGTCGGGTCGAGGGCGCACTCGACCCACCGGACGGCTCGTGGAGGCGACCGGGGACGGGGTGGGTGATCAGGCGGCGAGCCACTCCTGGACGTAGTCGACGAGTGCTGAGGTGACGGTGTCGACGATCACGCGGCCCTGATCGGCCGTCGCGGTCGTGGGATCGCCCAGCACGCCGTTCGCGCTGAGCTCGTCGTACCGGCGCGCGAGTGCCGGGGCCGTGCGTCGCGCGATGCGCGACACGGGGTCCAGCTGGTCCAGGGACGTGGTGCCCGGTGCCAGCCGGTCGGTGCGCACCAGTTGCGGCGCGACGTGCAGCATCTGTGCGGTCTCCGACTCGCCACAGTGCCCGGTGACCTCGGCGCGGTTCAGCTGCGCGGTCGCGGGCCCGGCGAGGGAAGCTATTGACGTCCAAGCGAATTCGACGTCGGGGCGGTCGTGCATCAGGTCCTGCGCGAGGGCGCCGAGGGTGGCGTTGTTCCCGGCGTGCCCGGTCAGCACCAGGATCCGTCGCCAGCCGTGGAGTGCGAGGCTGTCGACATACTCACGGGCGACCCGCAGGAACGTCGCCGGACGCAGGGTGACGGTGCCGGCGAAGCCCAGGTGGTGGGGCGAGACGCCGACGGGCAGGCTCGGTCCGATCACGACGCGGCCGGGGACGGCCGCGGCGACCCGATCGGCCATGTCTTCGGCGCGGATCAGATCGGTGGCCATCGGCAGCGCGGGCCCGTGTTGCTCGAACGCGCCGGCGGGCAGCACGACGACGTCACCGCGGGCGACGGACTCGGCCGCGTCGTGTGTCGTCAGCTCACCGAGGCGGTATGTCGCGGCGGCCGTTCGCGGGGTGCTCGTCATGACGTCCGTCCGGCGTCGTCGGCCAGCACGGCGCGGATCGACCGCAGGTGGGACGCGGTGACGGCCGCCGCCCCCTCGGCGTCGCCGGCGCGGATCGCGTCGAGGATCTGCTGGTGCTCGGCGTGGTCGCGTTCGCGGTCGTCGTAGCGGTGCCGGATCTGGACCTGCTCGCGGGATCGCAGGTGCAGCAACGCTTCCAGGGTCTCGGCGACCAGCCGGTTGCCGGTTGCGGCGGCCACCGCCACGTGGAAGTGCACGGCGGGTCGTTCGTCGCCGCGTTGTGGGGTGAGCGCGTTCGACAACGCGTTCTCGAGCAGTTCGAGGTGGGCGTCGGTCCGGTTGCGTGCGGCCTCCGCGGCGATCGGTGGCTCGAGGAGCAGACGCGTGGCGATGAGCTCCTCGGTGGAGTCCCGGCCGGCGTGCTGGTTGACGACCATCCGCCGGTCGAGACCCGCCCCGACATACGTGCCGGAGCCGTGGCGGAACTGCACGACGTCGGTTGCCTCGAGCCGGCGCAGTGCCTCGCGGACGGTCGGGGTCGTGACCTCGAAGCGCTGGGCGAGTGCCCGGGACGATTCGAGGGCGTCTCCCGGTCGCAGCCCTCCTTCGACGATGAGGTCGACGATCTCGTCGGCGAGGCGACTGGTCAGCGATGTCTGTGCGGTCACAAGAAGTGACTAGATCACTTAATGACCTGATGTGTCAAGGGTCACAGCCGAGATCGGCGGGACCGTGGCGGTAGATTCGAGCCATGCCGCACGTTCAACCGGACCGGGTGCGCGCCTGGGATCCCGGCGTGCCGGGGATCCGCGAGGTGCTGCACGCGTCGTGGGCGGACCACCACTACCCGGCACACACCCACGACGCGTGGACGTTGCTGATCGTCGACGACGGCTACATCGGGTATGACGTGGACCGGCACCGGGACCGCGCGGACGCCGGCGTCGGCGTGACCCTGTTGCCACCGCACGTCACGCACGACGGGCATCCGCTGACGTCCCAGGGCTTCCGAAAGCGCGTGGTCTACCTGGAGGAGTCCGCACTGCCCGAGCGACTGATCGGTCGCTGCGTGGATGCACCCCTGGTGCTGGATTCCGCGCTGCGGCAGCAGGTTTCGGCGTTGGACACGGCGCTCGCCGTGGCCGATCGCGCCGCCGCAGCGTCGCACCTCGCGCTGGTGTCCGACGTGCTCCGGTGGCACCTGAACGGCCGGCCGGAGCTTCCCCCGGTCGACCGCCGGGCCGGTGCGCGGCTCGCCGCGCAGGCACGGGACATCCTGGACGCGGATCCGGTGGATGCGCCGTCGGTCCAGCAGTTGGCGGACCGGCTGGAGGTCAGCGCGGCGCACCTGATTCGCGTGTTCACGCGTGAGTTCGCCATACCCCCGCACCGGTATGTGACCGGTCGGCGGCTCGACCTGGCGCGCCGCCGACTGCTCGACGGTGATTCGCCGGCCGACGTGGCGGTGGCCACCGGGTTCTACGACCAGGCGCACTTCCATCGCCATTTCACCCGCTTGTTGCGCACCTCGCCGGGTCGCTTCCGGGTGGCCGCCTGAGCCGGCTCCGCCCGACGGCGTCAGTCGCCCGAGGTCGCGAACGTCGCCACCTGGTCGACCGCTGCGTGCAGCGCGTGCCGCAGCGGGCCGATCTCGCCCGCCGCCTGGGCCAGGAGCATCCCGCCCTGGAAGGCCGCGAGCAGCAGGTCCGCCAACTGTGCCGGGTCGGCGTCGTCGCCGAGCTCCCCGCGCTGCTGCATCTGCTCCAGGCCGGTGCGGAAGATCGACCGCCACTGGTCGAAAGCGTCCGCGAGCTCGCCGTGCACGTCGAGGTCGGTCTTGATGATCTCGCTCGCGAGCGAGCCGAGCGTGCAGCCCTCGTGATAGGCCCGCTCGTAACCGATGTAGAAGTCGGCCCACTCCCGGAACGCGTCGATGCTCTCGAAACCGGCGAACCGCTCCTGCCGGTGGAACGACAGCACGCTCTCGGCCTGCCAGCCGATCACCGCCAGCACGAGATCCTGCTTCGTGGGGAAGTAGTGGTTGATCTGTGAGCCGCTGACGCCGGCGACCCGGCGCAGCTTCTCGTTGTTGGTCGCATGGACCCCGTCGGCGTAGATGAGGTCGGCGGCGTGCCGCAGGATGCGGGCGCGCGTGGCCTGCCCCTTCGGGGTGAGTTCGCCGGGCTCGGGGGCTCGTGCGGTGCGCTGCATGGGAGCACTGTAGCAAAAATGGGCTTGACAACCCATTTCTTGTCGGCTTCACTACTGAATGGGCTGAGCAGCCCAATAAATGCATTCGACATACGAAGGAGCACGCCATGAAAGCGATCGTGGTGACCGACCCCGCTGACGGACTCGCCGGGATGAGGCTGACCGAGCGGCCCGAGCCGTCCGCGGCGATCAACGACGTCGTCGTCCGGGTGCACGCCTCGGGTTTCGTCCCGACCGAGCTGGACTGGCCGTCGACCTGGCGTGACCGCGCCGGGCGCGACAAGACCCCGTCGATCCCCGGCCACGAGGTGGCCGGCGTCGTCGCGGCACTCGGCTACGGCACGACCGGGCTCACGGTCGGGCAGCGCGTGTTCGGTCTGGCCGACTGGCACCGTGACGGGACCCTGGCCGAGTATGTCGCCATCGAGTCGCGCAACCTCGCGCCGCTGCCCGGTGACGTCGACTTCGCGACCGCGGCCGCGTTACCGATCTCCGGTCTGACCGCATGGCAGGGGCTGTTCCAGCACGGCCGGCTCGAGGCGGGGCAGACCGTCCTCGCCCACGGCGCAGCGGGCGCGGTGGGTGCGCTGGTCACCCAGCTCGCGCGGGAGGCCGGCGCCTACGTCATCGGCACCGGGCGCGGCGCCGATCGGCAGCAGGTCCTCGATCTCGGAGCCCATGAGTTCGTGGATCTGCACCGTGATGCGCTGACGGAGGTCGGGAGCGTCGATCTGGTCTTCGACGTCATCGGCGGCGACGTGCAGAGGGAGTCCGCGGCCCTGCTCAGGCCCGACGGCACCCTGGTGTCGATCGTGGGCCCGGTCGACGCACGGCCGGTCGACGGCCGTGCGATCGACTTCGTCGTGGAGGCCGACCGGGGTGCACTGACCCAGATCGTGCAGCGGGTGCGGGACGGGCGGTTGCGGGCGAACATCGGCGAGGTGGTCGGCCTCGACGACGCGGTCGGCGCGTTCACCTCGACGCAGCGACACCACGGCAAGATCGTCGTCACCATGCGTGACGTCTGACCCCTGGGCGTCCTCGCGCGTGGCCGGTCAGTTTCGTACAAGACGGGGGCGGCCCGGCGGCCGCACGATGACGGGCATGGAAGCCCCTGACCTGCTGACCCCGCCGTTCGCCACCAAGATCGCGATCATCGTGCGCGACGATCTCGCCGCCTGGCAGCGGATGAACGTCACCGCGTTCCTCGCGTCGGGCATCGCCGCCGCCAACCCGGAGCTGGTGGGTGAGCCCTACCGGGACGGCAGCGGCGGAAACTACCTGCCGTTGCTGGGTATGCCGGTGCTCGTCTTCGAGGGCGGCGCTCGCGAGCTGGCCACTGCGCGGGGCCGGGCCGCGACCCGGGGGTTGCGGGCCGCGATCTACACGCAGGAGATGTTCGGGACGGGGTATGACGCCGCCAATCGTGCCGCGACCGCCGATGTCCCGGCCGAGCGGTTGGACCTCGTCGGCTTCGCCGTGCACGGCCCGAAGAACTCCGTCGACAAGGTCGTCAAGGGCACCCATCTGCACCCGTGAAGCGCCCGTCCGACCGGGTGTCGAACGCCGACACGCCACGCCGAGATGCTTCGTACGGATGTTCGGGGTTCTGGTCTAGGCTCGTCCACAAGTCCCCGAAAGGCGGCCCGTCGTCCACAGGTGCGTGGACATCATCCGACGGGTTGTCGGTGCGGGGGCCTAGCGTCTGACGCGTTCCAGAGCCCGACCGCACAGCGGGCCGCGGACGGTCGCCGGTGGACGCGACCCACCACGAACCTGAAGGAGTGCCGCACATGGCAGCAAAGACGGCAAGCGCGACCGGCGCCGCCGACAACAAGCTCAAGTCACTCGACACCGTGCTCGCCCAGATCGAGAAGGCGCACGGCAAGGGCGCGGTCATGCGCCTGGGCGACGACGTCCGGCCGCCGATCGACGTCATCCCCACCGGTGCCATCGCCCTCGATGTCGCGCTCGGCATCGGTGGCCTGCCACGGGGGCGCGTGGTGGAGATATACGGGCCGGAGAGCAGCGGAAAGACCACCGTGGCGTTGCACGCGGTGGCCAGCGCCCAGAAGAACGGCGGCATCGCGGCGTTCATCGACGCCGAGCACGCGCTCGACCCCGAATACGCCAAGAAGCTCGGCGTCGACACCGACGCGCTCCTGGTCAGCCAGCCCGACACCGGTGAGCAGGCGCTGGAGATCGCCGACATGCTGATCCGCTCGGGCTCGCTCGACATCATCGTGGTCGACTCCGTCGCCGCGCTCGTGCCGCGCGCCGAGATCGAGGGCGAGATGGGTGACAGCCACGTCGGTCTGCAGGCCCGGCTGATGTCCCAGGCGCTGCGCAAGATCACCGGTGCGCTCAACAACACCGGCACGACCGCGATCTTCATCAACCAGCTCCGGGAGAAGATCGGAGTCATGTTCGGCTGCTTCTCCTACGGCACCCGGGTGACGCTGGCCGACGGAACAACGGAGAAGATCGGCAAGATCGTCAACCAGAAGCTGGAGGTCGAGGTCCGCACCTACGACCCGGACACCGATCGGATCGTGAACCGACCGGTCACCGGATGGTTCGACAACGGGCCCACCGACAAGTTTCTGCAGTTCACGGTCGAGAAGTCCGGTGGTAACGGCCGGTCACAATTCGCCGCAACCGAGAACCACCTCATCCGCACTCCCGGCGGCTGGCGTGAGGCCGGCGAGATCATCTCCGGGGACCGCGTCATGGTGAGCGAGACGGCGCGGCTCAGCGATCAGCAGTGGCAGGTCGTGCTCGGTGGCCTGATGGGTGACGGGCACCTGGCACCCAACACCCGTGGTCGGCACGGTGTCCGATTCCGCATGGGACATGGTTCC
The DNA here is from genome assembly GCF_014190805.1 of Flexivirga oryzae. Taxonomy (NCBI): domain Bacteria; kingdom Bacillati; phylum Actinomycetota; class Actinomycetes; order Micrococcales; family Dermacoccaceae; genus Flexivirga; species Flexivirga oryzae. The sequence goes on from NZ_JACHVQ010000001.1 coordinate 525,175, forward strand.
AAGCAGGCGGACTACCTGGACTGGAAATGCACGATGCTCGGGAACATCGGGCAGTCGCGGTCCGAGCGGCCGAACGGTGCTGTCCATGTTGACCTTTCACCTCTTCCGGAGCTCGGGGAGCTGCGCGAGGTCGTCTATTGGGGCGATGGCAAGAAGCACCTCACCGAGGACTTCCTCAAAGCCTTGACGCCGCTCGCTCTTGCCGTCTGGTACATGGATGACGGCTCGTTCAGCCTGCGGTCCAAGGGCCTGCAGGAGCGCACCGCCGGCGGCAGTGGCCGCATCGAGATCTGCGTCGAGGCGTTCAGCGAGGCATCGCGCGAGCGAGTCGCCGCCTACCTGCGTGACGTGTACGGCGTGGACTGCCGCCTACGACGCAGCGGCGAGCGGCAGGTCGCCGTGCTGACGATGTCGCGTGCCGGCACCGACCGGTTCCAGGAGATCGTCGCTCCGTATGTGCACCCGTCGATGGCCTACAAGCTGCTGCCGCGTTTCCAGGAACAGTTCGCGGTGCAGCCGGAGTTCGTCGAGCCTCACGAGGTGCTGATCCCCGCATCCGTGCTCGACGTTCACCTCAAGCCGTCGACCCGGTCGATGCATCGCTTCGACATCGAGGTCGCCGGCACGCACAACTACTTCGTCGACGGCGTGATGGTGCACAACAGCCCCGAAACGACCACCGGTGGCAAGGCGCTGAAGTTCTACGCCTCCGTCCGGCTGGACGTGCGGCGCATCGAGACGCTCAAGGACGGCACCGACGCGGTCGGCAACCGCACCCGGGTCAAGGTCGTCAAGAACAAGGTGTCCCCGCCGTTCAAGCAGGCGGAGTTCGACATCCTCTACGGCCAGGGCATCTCCCGCGAGGGCGGCCTGATCGACATGGGTGTCGAGCAGGGCTTCGTGCGCAAGGCCGGCGCCTGGTACACCTACGAGGGCGACCAGCTCGGCCAGGGCAAGGAGAACGCCCGCAACTTCCTGAAGGACAACCCCGACCTGGCCGACGAGCTGGAGAAGAAGATCAAGGACAAGCTCGGGGTCGGCCCGAAGACCGAGGAGACGACCGAAGACGGCGGCGTCGTCACGGCGGTCGACTTCTGATCATCGTCTCGGGGGACCGGCCACCCGAGGTCCGCTTCGGGCGTCCGGTCCCTCGAGACGTGCAGCTCCACCGAGGACGAAGTGATCCGCCAGCACCATGAATCCCTTTGACAGCGCATCCGATTCGTTGCCGGACTTCATCGACCCGGCAGACGTCATCGTCGGCCCGTGGGCCGGCTCGGGCGACAGCACCGAAACAGCCGCTGGGCGAGGACGTCGCACCGCGCGGCAGGCCCGCAACGATCGCGAACCACCCGCCGACCGCGGCGGCCCGGATGCCGACCCCCACGAGGTCGCGCGCACCATCGTGCTGCGGCAACTCGCCGCGGCACCCCGCACCCGCAAACAACTCGCCGACAAGCTGCGCGAACGCGGCTGCGCCGACGACGTCGCGACGGCGGTCCTCGACCGGCTGGAGCAGGTGGGCCTTGTCGACGACGAGGCCTACGCGAGCACCCTGGTGCGTTCCCAGCAGGCGAAGCGCGGGCTCGCCCGGCGGGCCATCGCCCAGGAGCTGCGCCGCAAGGGCGTCGACGACGAGGTGATCCGCGACCAGCTCGACGCCATCGACGACGAGAGCGAGCGGGACCGGGCGCGGGCACTGGCCGACAAGAAGCTGCGGTCCATGCACGGTCTCGACGCCACCGTGCAGGCCCGCCGGTTGGCGGGGATGCTCGCCCGCAAGGGCTATTCGTCGTCGACCGCCTGGTCGGTCATCCGCGAGGCGATCGCCGACGCCCCGGAGCACCAGCCGGACTGACCTGTGCCTTGACATATCGATCGTTGTGTTCGATATAGTGAACGAATGACGACGGCCGGATCCACCATCTCCGCCTCGGTCGGTGCCCAGATCCGGCTGCGCCGCGAGCAGCGCGGCATGTCCGCGGCCGAGCTCGCCCGCCGGTCCAACCTGTCGAAGGCCACCCTGTCGTCGCTCGAGTCCGGCCGGTCCAATCCGACCATCGACACGCTCGACGCCGTGGCGATCGCCCTCGGCATACCGCTCGCCGACCTGCTGGTCGAGACGACCCTGCAGCGGCCGCAGCTCGTGCGGGCGACCGAAGCAGTCGCCGACGGGCCGCAGCGGGAGCTGCTGCGCCGGGTCAGTGGCGGACACCAGGTCGAGATCTGGCGGCTACGGCTGCCCCCGCACACCGGCTTCGACGGTGTGCCGCATGCCACCGGCACCCTCGAGCACCTCATGGTCGCCTCCGGCACGCTGTCCGCCGGGCCCGCCGACGGCCTCGTCGAGCTGGGCCAGGGGGACCTGCTGGCGTTCCCCGGTGACGTCGCGCACTCCTACCGGACCGGGTCCGCACCCGCGGAGCTCACGGTCATCATCGCCTCCCCAGTGATCGGGTGATCCGCATGTTTGCTTTCGTTCCGCTGTTGCTCGCCTGGCTGGTCGCCGTTGCCAGTCCCGGGCCCGATTTCCTCGCCGTGCTGCGCACCTCGGCCGCCCAGGGCCGCTCCGCGGGCCTGCGCGTCGGTCTCGGAGTCGTCTGTGGCATCGCCTGCTGGGCCACTCTCGCCATGTGCGGGCTCAGCGCGTTGCTCGCGCGTTACGAGCACCTCTACCTCGTCGTGCGCGGCGTGGGCGCCGTCCTGCTGATCGGGTACGGCGTGCACGTGTTGTGGTCCTCCCGTGCGGCGGCCGCGGACATTGCACCGCAGCAGCCGCCCACGTCCGGAAAGTACTGGCGGCTCGGTGTTTTCACCAACCTGGCCAACCCCAAGGCCCTGGTCTTCTTCGGCGCGCTGTTCGCCACACTCATGCCACACCACGAGAGCGCGGTGATGCGCGGTGCGGTCCTGGTTGCCATGCTCCTGATGGCCATCGGCTGGCTCGCGATCGTGAGCTGGTGCGCCGGGTCCCGGCCGGTCGTCGCGGCCTACCGGCGGCTGCAGCGCGCCATCGACCGCGTCGCGGGAGGACTGTTCACCGCGATCGGCCTCAGCCTGATACCGCGCTGAGAGCGAGGCGGGTGCGCGCGATCAGATGCGGATCGGGCCGGCGTCGGACGCCGGAAAGGACTCGATCGACGGGACAACAGCCGTCGGGTCGAGCCGGGTGAGCCGGTCGGGATCGAGCAGGATGTCCACCTGCCGGATGCGAGGATCCGTCGCGGTGCTGAGCGCCACGGTGAAGACCATCACCGACACCGCGGCCCCGCCCTCGACGACGACGACCGCCGGCCGCCCGTTGGCGAGCACCGGCAGCAGCGTCGCGCCCGGACGGTCGAACATCGCCGCCCGCCGCGCGACGGCGTCCCGGCCGCGGACGATCGCGGAGGCACTGCTTCGGGCATCGCCACCGTCCGCGCGCAGGACGGCATGCGGGTGCAGCAGGCCGAGCAGCGCGTCGAAGTCGCCGTCGTGGGCGGCCGCGAAGAAGGCGTCGACGACGGCCCGCTGCGCCCGCGGCGCCGGAGCCGCCCGGCTGGGTTCGACCGCCCGGACGCGTCGCCGGCCACGGCTGGCGAGTTGCCGTGCGGCTGCTGGCGAGGTGTCCAGCAGGTGCGCGACCCGGTCGAACGGCACACCGAACATGTCGTGCAGGACGAGCGCCACCCGCTCCGTCGGTGACAGCGCGTCGAGCACGACCACGAGCGCGAGCCCGACCGCGTCGGCGAGCACCGCTTCCTCGGCGGGGTCCACCGCCCGGCGTCCGGTGGCCGGCTGCTCCCCGCGCTCCTCGCCGGCCGATGTCAGCACCAACTCGGGCAGCTCGACACCAACCAATTGCTCGGGACGCGTGGTGCGTTCGCGCAACCGGTCCAGGCAGATGCGGCTCACGACGGTCGTCAGCCAGGCGGCCAGGTTGTCGATGGCCCCGGTGTCGGACCGGCTCAGCCGCAGCCAGGCCTCCTGGACGGCGTCCTCGGCGTCGGCCCGGGAGCCGAGCAACCGGTAGCCGACCTCGCGCAGGTACGCACGATTGCTCTCGAACTGCTCCGCGAGCCAGTCCTGGTCCGTGCTCATCCGCGTGCTCCTCCGTCACGTCGCGGGAAGGTGCGCCAGGCGACCAGCGCACCGGCGGCCAGCAGGCCGGCGCCGACCCCGACCGCCCAGTGGAAGCCCTGCTCGAAGGATGTCACCGCAGCCTGGTGGTATGCCGGACCGAGCGTGCGGCCGACCGAGCTCACCCGGCCGGCGACGACGTCGGCGCCCTGGCCGGCGGTGCCGGGCGAGGTATGCCGCCGCCACGCGGCCAGGGTGCGGTCGGCCGCGACATACCCCAGCAGGGCCAGACCGACGGCGGTGCCCACCTGGCGGGCCGTGTTGAGCAGGCCGGACGCGATGCCGGTGAGCGGCGGCGGCACCGCACCCATCGCCACATGGGTCAGCACCGGCACGAACGCCCCGAAACCGGCGCCGGAGAGGACGAACGCCACGGCGACGACCGCCCACGGGCCGGGCGTGCTCGCCAGCGTCAGCAGCGCGGCCCCGAATCCGGCGAGGAGGCAGCCACCCGCGACCAGCGTGCGCGCGCCGAAGCGCTCGCGCACGGCGCCCCCGAACTGCGCCATGCCGAGGAACGGGATGTTCATGAACAGCCAGGACAGCCCGGTGCGCAGCACCGACCAGCCGGCCACGTCCTGGCAGAAGAGCGTGGCGAAGTAGAGGATCCCGCCGAAGGCGGCATACGCCATCAGGTAGACGGTGGCGGCCGCGGCGAAGCCGGGCATGCGCACCAGCGCCGGTGGTGCCATCGGGTGGGCGGCCCGCCGCTCCCACCCCGCGAAGCAGCCGAGCGCCACCAGGCCGAGGAGCAACGGACCCGCGACGGACGGTGCGGTCCACGGGTGTCCGCCCGACCGGCTGAGCCCGTACGTCACGGCGACCAGACCCACCGCGCACAAGACGGCACCGAGCCGATCCAGCGGGTGCTCGCTGCGCCGCGACCGCGGCACGGTGACCGTGGCGCCGGCGAGCACGAGTAGCCCGACCGGCACATTCACCCAGAACACCACCGACCAACCGGCCGTCGACAGGAGCAGGCCACCCGCCACGGGCCCGACACCGAAACCGGTGCCACCGACCGCGGCCCAGGTGCTGATGGCCCGTGCCCGCGACCGCGCAGGAAAAGCGGTGGCGATGATCGACAAGGTCAGCGCGAGCATCGACGCGCCGCCCGCCCCCTGGATCGCTCTGGCGACCACGAGTTCGACACCGTCGCGGGCCAGCGCGCACGCCGCCGAGCCGGCGACGAACACCCCGACCCCGACGAGGAACACCGGCCGGTGGCCGAACCGGTCACCGAGCGCCCCCGCGACCGGCACGAACGCCGCCAGACTCAGCGCGTAGGCACTCACCACCCACAGCAAGGTCCCCGCGGCCAGCCCCAGCCCGGACTGGATGCGGGGCAGGGCGATGTTCACGATCGTGACGTCGAGCTGGATGATGAACGCCGCCAGACACATCACGGCCAGGGTCAGGCGCCGATGGTGGGGGATGGTCTTCCGGGTTCTGCGGGGCAGGGTGTCGGTGGTCGTCATGGCGTCGATCGCTCCTCGGTCGTGCGGGTTCCGCGGAGACGACGGGCGGCGGGCCGCGAATGTGACGGGGCGCGCCGGGTCTCAGTCTGATACCGCGCGGAGCCGGGCCCTCGCTCGCGGTCTAGCCGCTCGCGGTCTAGCGTGAGGCCATGAGCACCCCACGACGTTCTCCGCTCGTACCTCGCTCCGATACTTCGCGAGGACCCCGCGTGTCCGCCATCGACGAACTCATCGCCCTGCTCGACCGCTCCCGGGTGCTGACCGACACCGACGTCGTCGGGTCCTACGTGCACGACGAGGCGGAGTGGGCGCCATACAGCGCGCCGCTGGCGGTGGTCCGCGCGACGAGCACCGACGACGTACAGCGAACCGTGCGATGGGCGCTGGAACACCGCGTGCCGCTGGTCCCGCGCGGAGCAGGCACCGGCCTGTCCGGCGGCGCGAACGCCGTCGCCGGCTGCGTGGTCGTCAGCCTGGAGAAGATGAACTCGGTGCTCGAGGTCAATCCGCTGGAGCGGATCGCGGTCGTGCAGCCCGGCGTCGTCAACGACGATCTGCGCAGCACCGTGGCGACGGACGGCCTGTGGTACCCACCGGACCCGGCCAGCTCGCCGTGGTCGACGATCGGCGGGAACGTCGCCACCAACGCCGGCGGCGTCTGCTGCGTGAAGTACGGCGTCACCCGCGACTACGTGATCGGCCTCGAGGTCGTCACCGGCACCGGTGAGATCGTCCGGCTCGGGCGGCGGACCGCCAAAGGCGTGGCCGGTCTCGACCTCGCGGCGCTCTTCGTGGGCTCCGAGGGCACGCTCGGGATCGTCACCGAGGTGACCGTCAAACTCCGGCCGCTGCCCGACCCGGGCCGCACCGTGCTCGGCTACTTCGACAGCATCGTCGACGCCGGTGTCGCCGTGCGGGACGTCGCGGCGCGCGGGCTGACGCCGGCGGCGCTGGAGATCGTCGACCGGATCTGCCTGGAAGCGGTCGACGAGATGACCAACATGGGTCTGGCATCCGAGGCGAACGTGGTGCTCATCGGCAAGGTGGACGAGCCCGGCGAGGCCGGTGCCGCGGCCGCCGCCGAGATGGTTGCCGCCTTCGAGACCGGGGGAGCGACCTTCGTCGCGGAGACCGCGGACGCCGAGGAGGCGGACGCCATGATGGCCGCGCGCCGGCTCGCCTACCCGGCGATGGAGCGCAAGGGCCCGCTGCTCACCGAGGACATCGTGGTCGCCAAGGAGCACGTGCCGGAGATGCTGCGTCGCATCGAGCAGATCTCGCAGGACGTCGGCATCACCATCGCCAGCGTCGCGCATGCCGGTGACGGCAACCTGCACCCGCTGATGGTCGCCGGCCGCGACGACGACGACGAGCGGGTCCGGGCGCAGCAGGCGTTCGACCGCATCATCGACGAGTGCCTGAAGCTCGGCGGCACCGTCACCGGCGAACACGGCGTCGGCCTGCTGAAGATGCCGGGCGCCGCGCGCGAACTGGGGCCGGAGGTCATGGCGATGCAGCGCGCGGTCAAGGCGGCGCTGGACCCGCACGGCATCTTCAACCCGGGCAAGGTTTTCTGAAAGACGCCCGACCGTTACCTGTGGAAAACCTGTTCCGAGGCGGTCTGCGCCGCTAGCGTCAGCGTCATGAATCAGCCCGTCCGGCCGATGGTCGAGCCGGTGCGTCCCGGCCGCAGGTGGTGGACCGCGTCGGCGGTGTTGCACGCGCTGTGCGCCGTGACGTTCGCGGCAGGTGTCTGGGGCGGCGTCCACTGGCTGCACCGGATCAATTCCGACGCCTACTACCAGGCCCACAAGGACGCCGACGCCGACATGATGATCATGCTGGAGTTCCTCGTCGTGCTGCTCATGGGTGCGTGCCTGCTGGCCGTCATCTACGCGTTCGTCGGGTTCGGTCTGTCGCTCAGCGGGCTCAGGAGCGGACCGGTGATGCTCATCTTCGGCAGCGCCGGTGCTGCGGTCGTCGGGGGAGCGACCTGCTCCGAGGTCTTTGTCGATGAGCTGGTCATCGGGGCGACCGGCATCGTGCTGCTGGGACTGGCGGCGGCCGGCATCGTCGCCGGCTGCATGGCGATGGGATATCCGCAGCGGCCGCCACGCCCGCGGCCCGAGGACATGGTGCGCCGGCGCTACCCGAGCGGCCCGCCGTACCCGCGCCCGCCGGGCCGTTGAGCAACCCCCGGCACACCGGCGATTCCGGGCGGCGGGAGCGGGCATCGTACCCTTGGGAGGTCATGACTGCCACGGTGAAGACCTACGAAGTGCGCACCCACGGGTGCCAGATGAACGTCCACGACTCCGAGCGGATCGCCGGATTGCTGGAAACGGCGGGGTATGTCGACCGCGCAGCGGTCGCGTTCGCCGACCGTCCGGAGCACCCCGACGTGGTGGTCTTCAACACCTGCGCGGTGCGGGAGAACGCCGCCGGCAAGCTCTACGGCCAGCTCGGGCAGTTGCGCCCGGCGAAGGACGCACATCCCGGTATGCAGATCGCCGTCGGCGGCTGTCTCGCGCAGAAGGACCAGGGCGACATCGTGCAGCGCGCGCCGTGGGTGGACGTGGTCTTCGGCACGCACAACGTCGGATCGCTGCCGGTGCTGCTGGAGCGCGCCCGGCACAACGCCGAGGCGCAGGTCGAGATCCGTGAGTCGCTGGAGGTCTTCCCCTCGACGCTGCCGACGCGACGCGACTCGGCATACAGCGGCTGGGTGTCGATCTCAGTCGGGTGCAACAACACCTGCACCTTCTGCATCGTCCCGTCGCTGCGCGGCAAGGAGAAGGACCGGCGCCCCGGCGACGTGCTCGCCGAGATCCGGGCGCTGGTGGAGCAGGGCGTCGTCGAGATCACCCTGCTCGGGCAGAACGTCAACACCTACGGCGTCGAGTTCGGCGACCGCCTCGCGTTCGGCAAGCTGCTGCGCGCCTGCGGCGAGATCGACGGTCTGGAGCGGGTCCGCTTCACCTCCCCGCACCCGGCAGCGTTCACCGACGACGTGATCGACGCGATGGCCGAGACGCCCAACGTCATGCCGTCGCTGCACATGCCGCTGCAGTCCGGCTCCGACCGGGTGCTGAAGGCGATGCGCCGCTCCTACCGGTCGGCCAAGTTCCTCGGCATCCTGGAGCGGGTGCGCGACAGGATGCCGGACGCCGCCATCACCACCGACATCATCGTCGGCTTCCCCGGCGAGACCGAGGAGGACTTCGCCGAGACGCTGCGGGTGACCCGGGCGGCGCGCTTCTCGTCGGCGTTCACCTTCCAGTACTCCATCCGCCCCGGCACCCCGGCCGCCGAGTTGCCCGACCAACTGCCCAAGGCCGTGGTCCAGGAACGCTTCGACCGGCTCATCGAGCTGCAGGAGGAGGTCTCCTGGGCGGGCAACCGGGAGCTCGAGGGGCGCACCGTCGAGGTGCTCGTGTCGCCGGGGGAGGGCCGCAAGGACGCCGAGACCCACCGGATGTCGGGCCGCGCCCGCGACAACCGACTGGTGCACTTCGCGGTGCCGGACGGCGTCGAGCGGCCACGCCCGGGTGATCTGGTCACGGTCGGTGTGACGTATGGCGCCCCGCATCACCTCGTCGCGGACGCGGCGGTCGAGGGCGGCGGGTGGCAGGTGCGTCCGACGCGTGGCGGTGACGCCTGGGCGGCGTTGCAGGAGCAGGCCGCCGACGGCGCGACCCGCAAACCGGCCGTCGCGCTGGGTATGCCGAGGATCGGCGCACCCGCGCCGGTCCAGGTCGCCGACGCGTGCGGGTGCAACTGACCTACCCGACCAGTTCGGCGGCCGACTCGACCGACCGCACCCGTGCCATCGGGGAGCGCAGCATCAGCGCGACCGAGACGAGCCCGAATACTGCAGCCACGACGAACGCGGCGCGGATGTCGACCACCGTCGCGATGAGCCCGCCGAGCAGCGCGCCGACCGGGCGCGAGCCGTAGTTGATCGTCGAGTAGGCGCCGGCGACCCGTCCGCGCATGGCGTCGTCGGTGACGGTGGCACGCACCGAGTTGTTGTTGATGTCGAACTGCATCACTGCCCACACGGCCACGAACGCCCCGCCCGCCAGACACACGAAACCCGTTGTCGGGCCGTGCGATACCGCGAGCGTGGCGTACGGGAGGACGCTGAGGCCCCCGCCGACGACCATGGCGCGCCCGGTGCCGACCAGCGCGGCGAACCGGCGGGCGGTGAGTGCGCCGGTCAGCCCGCCGATGGCACCGACGCTCAGTGCCAGACCGATGCTGCCCGGCGACAGTTGTAAGTTGCGGCTCGCGAAGAGGATCAGCACGCCCTGCGCGGTGAAGTCGCCGAGATTCATCGCGGTCGACGCCATCAGGCTGGCGCGCAGGTAGGGATGGTGCACCAGGTAGCGGACGCCCTCGCCGAGCCGCCGGCCGTAGGACCCGTCCGCCGTTGACGGCCCGGCGGCCGGCATCCGGGTGCGGACCCGGCTGATCGCGACGGCCGACACCAGGAACGTCGCCGCGTCGACGGTGATCGCGTCCGCGGCGCCGATCGCCTGGACCAGGACGCCGCCCACGGCCGGACCGATGAGCGCCGCCAGCGACAGGGTGCTCGACAGCACCGAATGTGCCTCGACATACTGCGTCTTCGGCACGAGGCGGACGAAGAAGCTCTGCCCGGAGCAACCGCCGAGCACGCTGCCGGACCCGAGGACGACGGCGCATCCGTAGAGCGTGGCGAGGGTCAGACCACCCAGTGCGTATGCCGTGGGTACGGCGACCGCGCCGAGACAGCGGCACAGGTCCGCGGCGATGAGCAGGCGTTGTTGGCGCCCGTGGTGGTCGACCCAGGTGCCGACGAACAGGGAGAAGAGGTACGGCAGCCAGAGCAGTGCCGTCAGCAGGCTGACCGGCGCCGCCGAGGCATCGAACACCAGAACCGCGACCAGTGGCAGCGCAAGGGCGGAGACCTGGTCGCCGAGCGCGGAGACCGTGTAACCGGTCCAGTAGGTGAGGAACCCCCGGTCGTGCCAGATGCGTGTGGTGTCAGTCTGATCCGTGCTGGTCATCGTCATCGTCAGCCGCCTCCGGCATGGTGTATCGAAGGATCCGCACCGGTCGCGCGTCCGCGGGACGCTCGGACGCGGGGCGCGTGGCCAGCGGGGCCAGCAGTGCCTCGATCGCGTCGTCCAGCGCAGCGATCTCCTCCGGTGTCGCGCGGATGCGGGTGTTGTAGCGACCGGAGACCGCGAGCCACTCCTGGGGCAGCCGCGCACGCGAGCTGCGCCACCGTTCGACGAGCCCGGCCTCGGATGCCTCGATCGCGTCACTGAGCGCGAGACCCGGGCCGGGGTCCGCAGGGTCGACCTGGAAGCGGAAGCCGGCACCGACGGCTCGCCACCATCGGGAGCGACCGCCACCGTGGTCGCCGGGGTCGTCCTCGACGAGGCCGTGCTCGGCCAGGTGCCGCAGGTGCCAGCTGGTCACCGACGGGCTCGCGCCGACGTGCGGAGCCAGCCGGCTCGCCGTCGACGGGCCGCCCGAGCGCAGCCTGGCGAGGATGGCCAGCCGGACCGGATGGGCCAGGGCTCGGGCGCCCCGTGCATCGAGTTCGACGTCGTCCAGGCGATTGGTCATCAGGGCTCCATTGAGAGTGTTCTATCGATAGAACACTCTCAATAGTCGGGTGGCGCTGTCAACCGGGATTTCGGCCCGGTGCGGTCACCGGCTGGTCGCGAGCTCTCGGACCCGTCTGGCCGGTTCGGAGAGACCGGCTCCACGCGCCCAGATGAGTCCGACATCACGCGCGGCGTCGACTCCGGTGACCCGGAGCGTGGTGACCCCCGAGGGCAGCCGCCGGTCGGGGGAGTCGGGCAGCAGCGCGACGCCGATGCCGGCGGCGACCAGACCGGCGACGGTGTCCAGCTCCTGGCACTCGACAGTGATGTGTGGTTCGAAGTCGACGGCCTCGCAGGCCTCGTCCAGCAGCCGTCGCATCCCGAACCGCTTTGCCATGGAGACGAATTCGGCATCTCGAAGTTCGCTGAAGGCGACCGAGCGCCGCCGGGCCAACGGGTTCGTGGTGGGGACCGCGAGGTGGACCTGCTGGCGCAGCAGCCGGTGCCAACTCACCGGGACGTCGCGCGGACGCGGTGACACGATCCCGAGGTCGACCTCGCCGGAGACCACCTTGGCGGTGATGACCTCGGCGGCGTCCTGCACCAGGTCGAAACTCAGCCCCGGATCCACCGAGCGCGTCCGCTGGATGAGCTCCGGCACCAGCCAGGTGCCGAACGAGTGCAGGAAACCGAGATGGACCACGCGCGGTCCGCTCGCCGCGAGCTCGTGCACCGCCTGCTCGGCGGCGGCCAGCTCGGTGTGGGCGCGACGGAGGTGTTCGGCATACACCCGGCCCGCGGCGTTCAACCGCAGCCGCTTGCCGGATCGATCGAAAAGTGTCGTGCCCAAGTGCTTTTCGAGCCGCGCGAGGCGGCGGGAGAGCGTCGGCTGGGGGATGTGCAGGCGTTCGGCGGCCGCGGTGACGTTCTCCTCCTCGGCGAGCACCACGAACCACCAGACCAGGTCGCGCATGCCTCTATTATGCATCTAGATCATAAGCAGACGTGGAAACATACATTTCCGAATTGAAGCGGGATGCGTGATCCTGGATCGGTGACCGCACGGACGATCCTCCAGCCACCGGTGGACCTCGGCTATCGCCGCGGCGATGCCGGCTACCGCAGGATCACGGCAGCGCTCTTCGCCGCGGGTATGACGACCTTCGTCGCGATGTACTGCGCGCAGGCGGTGCTCCCCGCGATCTCGGCCGACTTCGCCGTGTCGCCGGCCGGTTCCGCGTTGACCGTGAGCGCGACCACCGGACTGCTCGCGCTCGCGATCATTCCGGCGAGTGCCTTGTCCGAACGCTTCGGCCGCACCACCGTCATGACCGTCTCGGCGGTCGCGTCGGCCCTCATCGGTCTCGTGTTGCCGTTGTCGCCGTCGATGGCCGTACTGGTCCTGCTGCGCGCGTTGCAAGGGGTTGCCCTGGCCGGGGTGCCGGCCACCGCCATGGCCTACCTCGCGGAGGAGGTCGACCGGCGGCACCTCGGCGCGGCGATGGGGCGCTACATCGCGGGCACCACGATCGGCGGTCTCGCCGGCCGGCTGGTCGCGTCCTTCACCCTCGACCTCGGCACCTGGCGCTGGGCGTTGGAGGCCGCCGCGCTGGTGGCGCTCGCCTTCACCGTGGTCTTCGTCCGGCTGGCCCCGCCCTCGCGCTACTTCAGCCCGCAGCCGGTCGGTCTGCACGCCACCTCACGGGCGATCGCCCAGCACCTGCGCTCTCCCGCGCTGCTCGGCCTCTTCGCGACCGCGCTGCTGCTCATGGGCAGCTTCGTCTCCCTCTACAACATGCTCGGATTCCGTCTGTCCGCAGCACCGTTCAACCTGCCCGACGCGGTGGTGGGCGCCATCTTCCTGATGTACCTCTCCGGCACGGTCACCGCTGCGGTGGCCGGACGGATCGCGGAGCGATTCGGTCGGTCGCGGGTCCTGCTCGCCTCGGAAGTGGTCATGCTGCTGGGGCTGGTGCTGACGCTGCCGTCGGACCTCCCGGTCGTCCTGGTGGGGGTGTTGCTGTTCACCGCGGGCTTCTTCGCGGCGCACGCGATCGCCAGCGGCTGGGTCGGGTTACTGGCCCGCGAGCACCGCGCCGAGGCGAGTTCGCTCTACCTCTTCGCCTACTACCTGGGCAGCTCGGTGCTGGGCGCCTGCGCCGGCCTGGCGTTCAGCGGTGGCGGCTGGGGCACCGAGGTTGCGTACATCGGGGCCTTTCTGGTTGTCGCACTGGTCGTCGCCGTGCTGGTCGCGCGGGCGGCCCGGCGCACCGTGCGTTAACCTGGACGCATGCGTTCCGTCAGCACCGCGTGGTGGCCGCCCTCTCCGGCGGCCCACTGACGAAACCCGTTTTCCTGCACAGAGCCGCCCGGTCGGGCGGCTCTTCTCGTATGGCGCTCCGGCCGGGCATCCACCCGAAGGAGCACTACTCATGACAACACTCGAGACCATCGACACGCACGCCGATGCGTCGTATGCCGCCAGCGTCGCGCGCAGCGACACCATCCACCGGCTGATCGACGACCCGCACGCGCCGGGCCGGGAGAAGCTGCGGGTCCTCACCGGTGATCGGCCGACCGGCCCGCTGCACATCGGGCACCTCTTCGCGACCTTGAAGTCGCGGGTCGCCATACAGGACAAGGGGATCGACACGTTCATCCTCGTCGCGGACTACCAGGTCATCACCGACCGTGACCGGCCGGGAGATCTGCGGGCCGCGACCCTGGGGCAGATCGCCGACTATCTGGCGGCCGGGATCGACCCCGGCCGGTCGACGATCTTCGCGCACTCGGCCGTGCCGGCGATCGGGCAACTGATGCTGCCCTTCCTGTCCCTGGTGACCGACGGCGAGCTGCGTCGCAACCCGACGGTCAAGGACGAGCTGGACGCCACCGACGGGCGGCCGCTGTCCGGCCTGCTGCTCACCTACCCGGTGCACCAGGCGGCGGATATCCTGTCGGTCCACGGCACCGTGGTGCCGGTCGGGCGTGACCAGTTGCCGCACGTGGAGCAGACCCGGGCGATCGCGCGCCGCTTCAACCAGCGGTATGCCGGTGGCGAGGAGTACTTCCGGACGCCCGACGCGCTGCTCACCCAGGTCCCGGTGCTGCCCGGGCTCGACGGTCGCAAGATGTCGACCAGCCGCGGCAACGGCATCGCGCTGGGTATGACGGCCGACGAGACGGCGACCCGGATCCGCAAGGCCCGCACCGACTCCGAACGCGTCATCAGCTACGACCCGGACCACCGGCCGGAGGTGTCGAGCATGCTGCGCACCACCGGCCTGTTCACCGGTGAGACGCCCGAGACCATCGTGGACCGCATCGGCGACGGCGGAGCGGCGCGGCTCAAGGACGCGCTCACCACCGCGGTCAACGACGGGCTGGCCGTGCACCGGAAGCGACGCGCCGAGTTGGTCGCCGACCCGGCATACCTGGAAGATGTGCTGCACCAGGGGAATTCGCGCGCGGCGGAACTCGCCGACCGCACCCTCACCGACGTACAGCAGCGCCTCGGGATGTCCTACTGACGAGAGGCCCACCAATGGCCGACAGGCTCAGTAGATCGGGTCCGAATCGCGAGAAATCGCCCGATCTACTGAGCCTGTCGGTGGGTTTGTGAGCCTGTCGGTCAGGGGGTCAGTCGCCCTTGACGTTGACGATCTGCCGCAGGGTATGCCGCACCTCGACCAGGTCGGCAGCGTCCTGCATGACCACGTCGATGTCCTTGTACGCCTGCGGGATCTCGTCCAGGAACGCGTCGGTGTCCCGGTACTCGATGCCCGTCATTGCCGCCCGCAGCTGGTCGACGGTGAACGTCTTCCGGGCGGCCGACCGCGAGTACGCCCGGCCGGCACCGTGCGGCGAGGAGTTGAGAGCGAGCGGGTTGCCCTTGCCCACCACCACGTATGACGCGGTGCCCATCGAGCCCGGGATGAGCCCGGGCCGACCGGCCTCGGCGTTGATCGCGCCCTTCCGGGACAGCCAGACGTCCTTGCCGAAGTGCCGCTCCCGCTCGGTGTAGTTGTGGTGGCAGTTGATCCGCTCCTGCTCCACCACCGGCTCACCGATCCAGTGCGACACGTCGTGCACGACCCGGTCCATCATCTCCTCCCGGTTGAGCAGCGCGAAGTGCTGGGCCCACCGCAGCTCCCGCAGGTAGGCGTCGAACTCCGGTGTGCCCTCCACCAGGTAGGCAAGGTCCCTGTGCGGCAGTGGAATCCACCACTGCTCGCACCGCTCCCGAGCCACCTTGATGTGCCGCTGGGCGATCCGGTTGCCGACACCCCGCGACCCGGAGTGCAGGAAGAGCCAGACCCGGTCCTGCTCGTCCAGGCTGATCTCGATGAAGTGGTTGCCCGAGCCGAGCGAACCGAGCTGCACGTCCCACTTCCCGGTGTATGACGCCGGGTCGAAACCGGCCCGCTCCGCCATCGAGGCCAGCTCGGCCAGCCGGAGCTGCGTGTGCTCCCGGGTGATCCGCTGGTTGTGACCGCCGGCCGACAGCGGGACCGACCGCTCGATGCTCCGCCGCACCACGGACCGGTCCTGCGGCAGGTCGCCGGCCGTGAACTGGGTCCGCACGGCGATCATGCCGCAGCCGATGTCCACTCCGACAGCTGCCGGGATGATCGCCCGGAGCGTCGGAATGACCGAACCGACGGTGGCGCCGAGGCCGAGGTGGGCGTCCGGCATCAGCGCGACGTGCGGGTGGATGAACGGCATCCTCGCCGTCGTCTCGGCCTGCTGCCGAGTGTTGTCCTCGAGCAGCGAGGCCCAGTTGAAGAGCCGGTTGTTGATCTTCTCCATGATGAAATCCTTTGCTGAGCATACAAATGCGGCGTCGGTCAGGGACCGACGCCGCATCGTGAAGTCTGTGGTCGGTCAGGCGGTGTTCTCCTGCAGGCGTTGTTCGCCCAGGACACGCTCGGGTCGCTTCGTGCACTCGCGGTCCGGACAACTGGGCAGCGCGAAGCGCGCGCCGCGCGCAGGGGCGGCGGCACGCGTATGGGTCGGTGCGAGGTACGAGGTCACGTCCCAAGAGTGTGCGCAAAATGCAGCTGTGGCAACTGAATTCCCGACAGTGATCGCCGGGGTCACGCCGATGCGGCGACCGCGGTCAACCGGCCGTATGCCGCCACGCAGGCGTCACATGCACAGCACTCGCTGGCATGCATCGAGCGGGGGTTGCGGACGGTACCGGGTTCGACAACGGGTTCCGGGCGCCACCCGGGGAACGAGAAGGTCTGCAGCAGAACAGGTTCCGGATGCGGATCGCAGGTCTGCGCACGGCAGCACCGGCACGAGGTGTAGCCCGCGCAGCGTGGGGAATGCCATTCCTGATGGTGTCCGCAGGAACGGCACAGATGCACCAGCACGCTCATCGGCGGCCTGCCCGCCCGGGTAACGCGTTCGTCATACCGCCGAGCCTGGACCCTCAACCAGGCTGAAGGTCAACGCGTCGGCGACATCGCAGGTGCGATCACCGCACGGGCCGAGGCGGTCGGTCAGGCGCGCAGTGGGACGGTCAGTCCTCGTCGGGTTCGAAGTCCTCGATCGGCCGGTTCCAGTCGTCCCGGTCCGGCAGGAGGGGCATGCCCTCCTCGGTCGCCACTTCTTCTTCCTCGAGGTCGTAGTCGTCGGATTCGGTACTCATACCTCCACTGTCGCGCACTCATCCGTCGGATGGAACCGGGGCCGGCAGTTTCAGCCAACCGGACCGCACCTGCATCCGCCCGCCGGACGCCCAGTGCGCCAGCAGGGCGCGCTCCAGGCTGGTGGTCGCCGTGAGTTCGGCCGGGTCCGCATCCGGCCGGCGGAAGACGAAATTGCGCACCGACTCGTCGCCGTCGGTGGGTTCGCCGATCGGCTCCCACCGGGCGCAGAACCGCGCGATGTTGGTGTCCGGCGCCAGCTGCAGGAGTTGTTCGTCGAGCAGCCAGCTGCTGCAGACCGCCGTGGTGAGCGGCCCGAAGTCCGGGAAGTGCCGGTCGAAGAACGGGCGGAGTCGGGCCAGCGACGCGTCCACGGCGGACGGAGCGAGCGGACCGCTGTCCGGGATGTGTATGCCGGCCACCACTGATCCCGGAACGACGGGGACGCCGGCGGCGCGGACCTGCTCGGGCGAGAAGTCCAGCGTTTGCAGGTTCGCCTGCAGGCGACCGAAGTCGTAGATCATGCCGCGCAGGTGCAGCGTGAACCAGTTCTGCACGTGCAGCCCGGTGTGCCCGAAGGTGCGCTCGAACACCCGCAGGTGGCGACCCAGGTCGGCCAGCACGGCACGGGAGGCGGAGTCCGGGACGGCGCGCGAGCGGTGGAACGCGAGCACGTCCGGCAGGGTCGCCGCGAACGCGACCGGGTAGAAGAAGCGTGCTTCGACCGGCTCGCGGGGATCCTGCGGGTCGAAGACCGCCGGGAGGAACGCCTGCTGCATGGTGAGGATGCGCCCCATGCCCGCTCGCAGCTGCGCCACCACGTCGCGCACCCGAGCCAGCGCGGCGGGGTCCTGCCGGATGAGCCGGGCGGCGGTGCGGAAGTCCGCACGGTCCGGGTCCTGCACGGCGAAGTAGTCGAGGGCCCGGTGCAGCGCGGGCCCGGTCAGCCGCGCGCGCAGGAGGTCGGTCGTGGGCTCGGACGTCACCGGGCCATCGTAGGAGCGCCGGCGGCTTTGCCACACTGGCCGGTATGACGACTCCGCTCCCGATCGTCGCCGTCGTGGGACCGACGGCGACCGGCAAGTCCGACCTGGGTGTCGCGCTGGCGCACGCCGTGGGTGGGGAGGTCGTGAATGCGGACGCGTCGCAGCTCTACCGGGGGATGGACATCGGCACCGCGAAGCTGACGGTCGCCGAGCGGGAAGGTGTCCCGCACCACCTGCTGGACGTCCTCGACGTGCGCGACGAGGCGAGCGTCGCGGCATACCAACGGGATGCGCGGGCAGCGATCGCAGCGATCCGCGAACGCGGCAACGTCCCGATCTTCGTCGGCGGCAGCGGGCTCTACCTGCGCGCGGCGCTGGACGACCTGCGGATCCCGCCGACCGATGCAGCGGTTCGCGCGCGCTGGGAGGAGCGGCTGGATCAGCTCGGACCGGATGCGCTGCACCGGGAACTCACCGCAATGGACCCGAAGGCGGCCGCGCAGATCCCTTCCGCCAACGGCCGGCGGGTGGTGCGCGCGCTCGAGGTGATCGAGCTGACCGGGCAGCCGTTCAGCGCGACCATGCCGACGCGCGAGTTCGTTGCCCCGACGGTGCTGCTCGGGCTGCGGATCGACCGGCCGACGCTGCGCGCCCGGATCGCCACCCGCATCGACCGGATGTGGCGGGCCGGGCTGCTCGACGAGGTGCGTGAACTCGACCGGCACGGGCTGCGCGAAGGACGCACCGCCAGCCGGGCGATCGGCTACGCGCAGGCCTTGCAGCAGCTCGACGGTGTCCTGACCGAGCAACAGGCGAAGGACGAAACAGCAGCTTTGACAAGGAAGTTCGCAAAGCGTCAGCGGTCGTGGTTCCGTCCCGACACCCGCATCCACTGGGTGGAGTACGACGCGCCGGACCTGTTCGAGCAGTCGCTGGCGGTCGTGCGCGCAACGGACGTCTCGTCCAGGCCCTGACACGAGATGACGCGGAGGCCGCCGATGGTCTTGGATGGTCGGGTGAGAACCATCGGATTCGCCAAGGGACACGGCACGAAGAACGACTTCGTGCTGGTGCCGGCGCTGGACGGCACCCCCGAGTTGGGGCCGGACGAGGTCGTCTTCCTCGCCGACCGCCGCGGTGGTGTCGGTGGTGACGGCGTGATCCGTGTCGTGCCGGTGGAGCACGCGCCGGAAGAGGTCCGCGCCGGTGCGGGCGACGCGCAGTGGTTCATGGACTACCGCAACCAGGACGGCTCGGTCGGCGAGATGTGCGGCAACGGCACCCGGGTGTTCGCCAAGTACCTCCTCGAGCACGAGCTCGCCGGCGGCGACGCGTTCGACATCGCGACCCGTGACGGTGTCAAGCGGATGACGGTGGTGGAGAACGGCTTCCAGGTCGACCTCGGGGTATGGCGCCTCGCCCGCGAGCAGGAGGCGGCCGGCCGCGGCTCCGACAGCGTGGTGCAGGCGGTCGGCATGCCGGACCCGCTTCCCGCACTGAGCATCGACATGGGCAACCCGCACAACGTGGTGGCGCTGCCACCCGAGTTCGACCTGAGCACCCTGGACCTCACCCACCCGCCGCGGGTCGACCCGGTGCCCGAGCACGGCAGCAACGTCGAGTTCGTCCGCGCCGTCGGCCCCGGCCACATCGCGATGCGGGTCCACGAGCGCGGCGTGGGGGAGACCCAGAGCTGTGGCACCGGCGCCGCCGCGGCGGTCGTCGCGACCTGGTGGTGGGCCGGCCGGCCGGCCGGCCAGCTCGACTGGCGGGTCGACGTGCCGGGTGGGCGACTCGGCGTGCGGCTGGACGGTGAGCACGTCCTGTTGTCCGGCCCCGCGGAGATCGTGGCCACCGGGACCGTCGACCTCCCCGAATAATCGCGCGCACGGGCGGCCGGTCACGACATACGGTCCCTGCATGGGCACACCGCAGGGATTCGACTATCAGCGCCGGGGCACGGAGGTGCTCATCACCCACCACGGCCGGCCGGCGACGACGCTGCGCGGCCGCCGCGCCGCCGACTTCCTGGAGGACGTCGAGTCGGGCGACGCGCAGGAGTTGATGGCCCGGTTGACCGGCAACTACAAGCACGGCAACGAGCGGTCCGGCCGGCGCCGACGGTGACCGGTCACCCTCCGGCGGCCGACACCCGCAGCACCCGGAAACCCTTCACACTGGTGAAACGCTCTGTGGGGAAGCCCTGGTCGATCAGCCACCGCTGCAGCGAGTCCGACCCGAGGTTGCGCTGGACCACCAGGTAGGCGACACCGTCCGGGGTCAGCCGCGGCAACCACTCGCGCAACAGGTCGTGCAGCACCTGCTTGCCCACCCGGATCGGTGGGTTGGACCAGATCAGGTCGAACCGCACGTCGTCCGGCAACTGGTCCGCGACGACCGCGTGGAGGTTGGTCAGGCCGAGCGACTCGGCATTGGCGCGGGTCAGATCGAGGGCGCGTTCGTTGACGTCGACCGCCCACACCTGCGCGTCCGGGGAGCGCAGCCCGAGCGTCAGCGCGATCGGGCCCCAGCCGCAGCCGAGGTCCAGGAACGTTCCGGCCGCCGGGGGCTGCGGCGCGTGCTGCAGCAGCACGCCGGTGCCCTGGTCGATCCGTTCGGCGGAGAAGACCCCTCGCGCGACCTGCACCGCACGGGTCCGGCCGGCCAGCGGCACGTTGATCGTGCGGCGCTCGTCGGCGCTCGCGGGCGTCGCGGAGAAGTAGTGGTCGCTCACCGTCCGGGAGGCTACCCCAGCGCCATACGGCAGGATGGCGGGCATGGGGATCTTCGGGTGGGGGAAGAAGCAGGACGAACCGGACGCCGGCGGGCCGCGGGACGCGGATCTGCCGACGCTCAGCGCCGACCAGGCGCGTGAGCTGGGCCGGATGGTGCGAAACCAACTGGCCGATCGCGGCACTGAGGCGCTGGTCGACCGCGGCACGCTACGGCTCGCGGACGGCCGGCAACTCGGCCTGCACAACCTGGCGGTGCAGGCCTCCGGACTGCCGTATGCCGAGTGGCCGGCCCTGGTCGGCCGGCACCTCGACCTGCTGATGGGTCACTGGCAGCGCGAACGGGAGGGGAACGACCAGGCGGACCCCGAGCGGGTGCTGGCCAAGCTGCGGATCGTCGCCGACCTGCCGGAGGAGGCGCGGCGCGAGGACGCCCCGCAACCGTTACCCGGCGTGGTGGCGCTGCTGGCCGAGGACCGGCCGGAGATCGTCGTGGAGTTCTTCGATCCGGGCCGGGTCGACGTGCCGGACCCGTGGGCGCTGGCCCGGCGCAACCTGCGGGCGCTGCCGCTGCCGGAACACCGCATCGTGGGTGACGAGCCGGGCGGGGACGTCCACGTGTTCCTCAGCGAGGACTTCTTCGGCGCGAGCCGGCTGCTGGTGCTGCCCGACCTGCTCGCCCGGGTCGGTGCCCACCTCCCGCAGGCGGGGGCGCTGGTAGCCGTACCCAACCGTCATCTGCTGCTGGTCCATCTGCTGGTCGGCGCCCCCGTGGTGCAGGCGCTCAACTGGATGGTCGGCGTCGCCGCGCAGGAGTACCCGGAGTCGCCCGGTCCGGTGTCGCCGCACGTCTACCACCTGACGCCGCAGTTGCACGCCCAGCAGGTCACCGCGCAGGGTCCGGACGGCGGCACGGTGGTCGAGGTGCGGGACCAGTTCGAGGCCGCGTTCCGGCTGCTGGGCCTGCTGGGCGACGGGCCGGCGGATTAATGCGTTCGCTCCGTGTGTTGAACCTTGAGACGATAAGGGGAACATGACAGAACGCAACACCGACGGAGGCGCAATGACCGCCCGTTCACACGTGCTCGACGGTCGCGCCGCAGCCCTGGCGGATGGCACCGACCACGACCCGAGGTATGACGCCGACGGCTTCCTCATCGAGGAGTCGTATGACGGCGAGCAGTTCGACCGCGAGGACCGCGCCGCACTGCGCCGCGTCGCGGGGCTGTCCACCGAGCTGGAGGACGTCACCGAGGTCGAATACCGCCAGCTGCGCCTGGAACGTGTCGTGCTGGCCGGTGTCTGGGGCGAGGGCACCGCGCAGGAGGCGGAGAACTCCCTGCGCGAGCTGTCCGCGCTCGCCGAGACCGCCGGCTCCACCGTGCTCGCCGGCGTGCTGCAGCGCCGCCTCAAGCCGGACCCGGGCACCTGGATGGGTTCCGGCAAGGCCGCCCAGCTGCGCGACATCGTCATCGAGGAGGGCGCCGACACCGTCATCGCCGACACGGAGCTGACACCCAGCCAGCGCCGCGGCCTGGAGGACGTCGTCAAGGTCAAGGTGATCGACCGGACCGCGTTGATCCTGGACATCTTCGCCCAGCACGCCAAGTCCAAGGAGGGCAAGGCGCAGGTCGAGCTGGCCCAGCTGCAGTACCTGCTGCCGCGGCTGCGTGGTTGGGGTGAGTCGATGTCCCGGCAGGCCGGTGGCCAGGCCGCCGGTGGCCAGGGCATGGGCTCGCGTGGTCCCGGTGAGACCAAGATCGAACTGGACCGGCGCCGCATCAACTCCCGCATCGCCAAACTGCGGCGTGAGCTGACGGGTATGAAGACGATGCGTGACACCAAACGCGGCTCGCGTCGCGCCGGTCACGTGCCGTCGGTCGCCATCGCCGGTTACACAAACGCCGGCAAGTCCTCGATCCTCAACCGGCTCACCGGTGCCGGGGTGCTGGTCCAGAACCAGCTGTTCGCCACCCTCGACCCGACGGTCCGGCGGGCCGAGACGATCGACGGCCGCGGTTACACGCTGGTCGACACGGTCGGCTTCGTCCGGGAGCTGCCGCACCAGCTGGTGGAGGCGTTCCGCTCCACCCTGGAGGAGGTCGCCGACGCCGACCTGGTGCTGCACGTCGTCGACGGATCGCACCCCGACCCCGAGTCGCAGATCACCGCCGTCCGGACGGTGCTGGCCGACGTCGGCGCGCACGACGTCCTGGAGGTCGTGGTCGTCAACAAGGCGGACCTTGCCGACCCGGAGGTGGTCGACCGCATCCTGCGTGCCGAGAAGCACTCGATCGCGGTGTCCGCGCGCACGGGTGAAGGGTTCGACGCACTCGCCGAGCTGGTCGCCGAGGAGCTGCCGCGCCCGGAGATCCGGATGGAGCTGTTGCTGCCCTACCAGCGTGGCGACCTGCTCTCGCGCATCCACGATCACGGCGAGGTGCTCTCCAGCGAGCACACCGCCGACGGCACCCATGTGCACGCCAAGGTCACCCCGACGCTGCAGGCCGAGCTGGCCGACTTCGCCGTATAGGTCGCCCCACGAAGTC
Organism: Flexivirga oryzae; assembly: GCF_014190805.1. Taxonomy (NCBI): domain Bacteria; kingdom Bacillati; phylum Actinomycetota; class Actinomycetes; order Micrococcales; family Dermacoccaceae; genus Flexivirga; species Flexivirga oryzae. The sequence continues at coordinate 548,293 of NZ_JACHVQ010000001.1, forward strand.
AGGTTGACCTGGCACGATCGGGCGGGTGAGCTCTCAACCGACCGCCGAACACGCACGCATCGCAGCCTCGCCGACCGCGGACGACCCGTGGCGCCTGTGGGGGCCGTACGTCTCCGCGCGCCAGTGGGGCACCGTCCGTGAGGATTACTCGGCGGACGGAAACGCCTGGGACTACTTGCCGTTCGACGAGGCACATCGCCGTGCCTACCGCTGGGGCGAGGACGGTATGGCGGCGGTCTGCGACCGCTTCGGCTTCCTCAACCTGGGCGTCGCGCTGTGGAACGGCAACGACGACCGGCTCAAGGAGCGCTACTTCGGACTCACCAACGCGCAGGGCAACCACGGCGAGGACGTCAAGGAGGTCTGGTGGCCGACCGACGCGACGCCGACGCACTCCTACGCGAGCTGGCTCTACCGCTACCCGCAGGCCGCGTTCCCGTATGACGAGCTGCGTGCGGCGAATGCCGCACGGACCCGGGCCGATTCGGAGTTCGAGCTCACCGACACGGGCGTATTCGCCGACGATCGCTTCTTCGACGTGTCGGTCACCTACGCGAAGGCGACCCCGACCGACCTGTTGATGCGCATCGACGTGACAAACCACGGACCCGACGCGAGCACCCTGCACCTGGTGCCGCAGGCGTGGTTCCGCAACACCTGGGCGTTCGGCCGCGACGACCGGACGCCGACGATGAAGCTGGTCGACGGCACCGTCCGGTTGGAGCACGCCTGGCTAGGGAGCTATCGACTCGAAGCCGACGGCGATCCACGGATCCTGTTCTGCGACAACGAAACCGACAATGTCGGACTCTGGGGTGCCGAAGCGCGGACGGACTGCCCGAAGAACGGCATCGACAGGGCGATCGTGCACGGCGACGACACCGCCACCCGCGCCGACCACGGCACGAAGGTGGCGTTCTGGTGGCAGCTCGCGGATGTCGGCCCGGGGGAGACCCGCACGGTGCGCTTGCGGCTGACCGGCATCGCACCCGGCACCGACCGGTCACCGGCCCACGTCGACCCGGCGTCCTCCGCCGGTTTCACCGACTTCGACACGACGGTCACCGCCCGAGCGGCCGAGGCCGACGAGTTCTACCGCGCCGTCATACCGGCCTCGGCGGGCGCCGAGGACGCGCACATCGCCCGTCGTGCGTTCGCCGGCCTGCTGTGGGGCAAGCAACTGTTCCGCTACGGCGTGGGCGAATGGCTGGAGGGTGACCCGGCCGGTCCGCCGCCGCCACCGCAGCGGCGGGCGGCCGGTGCGCGCAACGTCGGGTGGGCCCACCTGGACCTGGCCGACGTGATCTCGATGCCCGACGAGTGGGAGTACCCGTGGTTCGCGTCCTGGGACCTGGCCTTCCACACGGTGCCCCTGGCGCTGGTCGATCCCGAGTTCGCCAAGGACCAGATCGCGCTGATGGTGCGGGAGTGGGCGCAGCACCCGAACGGTCAGCTGCCGGCGTACGAGTGGAACTTCGACGACGTGAACCCGCCGGTGCACGCGTGGGCCGCCTGGCTGGTCTATTCGATTGCGGGAGAACAGGATCTGGAGTTCCTCGCCAGTGTCTTCAGCAAGCTGCTGATGAACTTCTCGTGGTGGGTCAACCGCAAGGACGCCGACGGGTCCTACCTGTTCGAGGGCGGGTTCCTCGGCATGGACAACATCGGTCCGTTCGACCGGTCGAAACCGTTGCCGGACGGGATGCGGCTGGAGCAGTCGGACGCGACCAGCTGGATGGCGTTCTACTCGCTGTCGATGCTGCGGATCGCGGTCGAACTGGCGCGGCACGAGCACAGTTGGAGTCCGACGGTCCGGACCTTCTTCGAGTACTTCCTGCGGCTCGCCCGCGCGATGACCGACTTCGGCAGCACCGGCATCTCGCTCTGGGACGAGCAGGACGGCTTCTACTACGACGCGATCGTGCATCCGGACGGGTCCAGCGAGCGGCTGCCGGTCCGGTCGCTCGTCGGGCTGCTGCCGCTGGTCGCGGTCGAGTCGGTGCACCCGATCGTCGTCGAGCAGTTGCCTGACCTGCTCGACGAGGTGCACTGGCTGGAGCGCCGCGACACCGGGCTGGCCGACGTCCTGCGCCACCACGAACGCCACGACGACTCCCGCATCACCATGGCGCTGGTGCCCGACGATCGCCGGCGCCGGCTGCTGACCCGGATGCTCGACGAGGCGGAATTCCTGTCGCCGCACGGGATTCGGTCACTCTCCGCGGCATACCGCGAGCAGTTGACGCTCGACGTCGACGGGGGCGAGTTCTCGGTGCGCTACAACCCGGCCGAGTCCGACAGCGACCTCTTCGGCGGCAACTCCAACTGGCGCGGGCCGGTGTGGTTCCCGGTCAACTTCCTGCTGCTCGACGCGCTGCAGACGTACGCCGACGCCTACCCGGACGCCCGCATCGAGTATCCGACCGGCTCCGGGAGCGAGCGCGGCCTGGCCGAGATCACCACGGACCTGATGCAACGACTGGTGCAGCTCTTCCGGGCCGGCGAGTCAGGACGGCGGCCCGGCACGCCCCGGTGGTACCCGAGCGGGCAGCTGTGGGACGCACATCCGACCTTCAGCGAGTACTTCGACGGCGACGACGGCTCCGGCCTGGGTGCGACGCACCAGACCGGCTGGACGGCCCTGGTCTCCTACCTGATCTGCCGGGGTCTGGCGACCGAGTAGCGGGCCGACGCCGTCCGCTCAGGCATCCGCGTAGGTGCCGAAGCTCCACTGGTTGCCCTCCGGGTCGAGCACGGCGCAGATCCTCCCGCCGTACGGCGGCTCCTGCGGAGCACGGACCGATCGACCGCCGGCGCCGAGTGCGGCCTCGTGGATCCGGTCGACGTCGGCCGCCTGCTCCACGACGCAGTAGCACTGGCCGTGCCCGGCGGACTCGACCGCTCGCTCGGAGTCGTTGCGCGATGCGATCTGGCCGAACATCACGCCGCCGGTGTCGCGCCAGTTGTACTGCGCATGCACCAGGAGCGAGTCGTCGTCCGGGTCGGTGTAGCGGACGGCTTCGACGAACCCGACGGCCTCGAGGAACCGCACGGCGGCAGGGACGTCCCGAAAACCCAGGCTGTGAAACAGTGTTCGATTACTCATGCCCCGAGTGTCCGTCGACGGCCGACTCGACGTCTTGAAGAAATGTGTAGTCCGAGCGCAACGTCTGCTTCGGGCTGCGCCCGGCCATCGAGCGCCATTCGCGGGTCAGGTGCGGCTGGTCGGCGAAGCCGCAGTCAGCAGCGACCGCCGCCAGCGGGCGTCCCCGGGCCGCGAGAGATCGCGCCCGGTCGAAGCGGAACAGGCGGGCCGCCTCCTTGGGCGAGAGCCCGAACTCGGCGGTGAAGCGGGTGACCAGATGACGTCTGCTCCACCCGAGATGGTCGGCGAGGGACGCGACGGTCCGGTCGCCACCGGCTGCCCGCAGCAGCCGCCACGCGTGGTCCAGGTCGTCCGGCAGCGACTGGTCCCGGTCCAGGTGCGCGACGAGCAGCCGCTGTGCCTCCCGGGTCCGCGCGACATCGTCCGCGAGGCCCAGCAGCTGCTCGTACCGGGGCGCCCACGGTGCCGGGGCGACGCCCGTCAGCGGCACGATGTCGCGGGCGATCGCAGCCATCGGCACACCGATCAGGCGACGCACGCCGAGCGGTGTCAGGTCGAACTGGATGCCGTGCAGGCGACCGTTGGTGCGGATCAGTGCCGGGCGGGTGTCCAGCCCACTGACCGACAGCCAGTGCTGTGCGTGGCGTGCGGGCTCGGCGAGCCGGCCGATGTCGAGCGGCTCGTCGAAGGAGCCGATCAAGGTCGCGGACGGGCCGGGCAGGCCCACGTGCACCTCGTCCACCCGGTGCGTGCTGTCGTAGGGCGCCACGCGCGTGACGAGTGCGCGCAGCGCGGGGTGGATCGGACACGCCGGCGGCGGCATACGGCACCTCTCGTCCTGATCGCCGAGCTCACCCCACGGTAGCCGTTGCGGTCGCGGGACACCGACCTGTGGACCACCGCAACCTCGACTGGTCGACCGCATACGCTGGGGGGATGCCAGCCGACCTCGACGCACTGATGGAAGCTGCCGTCGGAGGAGTCGGCGGCACCGAACGGCCCGGCCAGCAGAAGATGGCGCGCGCCGTCGATCAGGCGGCACGCAGCGGCACCCACCTGCTCGTCCAGGCGGGCACCGGCACCGGCAAGTCGCTGGCCTACCTGGTGCCGGCGATCCGGCACGCGATGGAGGCCGGGCGACCGGCGATCGTCGCGACGGCGACTCTCGCCCTGCAGGCCCAGATCGTCGACCGTGACCTGCCCCGCATCGCCGATGCGGTCGAGCCGATCCTCGGCCGGCGGCCGACCTTCGGGCTGGTCAAGGGCCGGCGGAACTACCTGTGCCTGCACAAGATCGAAGGCGGATACCCCGAGGACGAGGACACCCTGCTCGAGGTCGGTGAGGTCGATCGTGCGGCCGGCCGGATCGGGGAGGAGGTCGTCCGGTTGCGCGAGTGGGCCCAGGAGACCGAGTCCGGCGAGCGCGACGAGCTGGTTCCCGGTGTCAGCGAGCGCGCCTGGCGCCAGGTGTCGGTGTCCGCCGAGGAGTGCCTCGGCTCCAAGTGCCCGATGGTGACCGAGTGCTTCGTGGAGCGATCGCGGGCCGCGGCCAAGGAGGTCGACGTCGTCGTCACCAACCACAGCTTCATGGCGATCGACTCCTTCGAGGGCCGGCAGATGCTGCCCGAGCACGACCTGCTGGTCGTCGACGAGGCACACGAACTGGTCGACCGGGTCACCTCGACCATCACTGACGAGGTCACCGGCGGGATGATCTCCACGGCCGCGCGGCGGTGCGGGCGGATGGCGGACGCGTCGGCCATGCGCGAGGCAGGTGAGATGCTGCAGGAGCTGCTCGGCGGCATGCAGGAGGGTCGCCTGCTCGGCATACCCGACAACCTGGGGCTCGCGCTGACGCGAGTGCGCGACGCGGCCCGCTCGGTGCAGAGCGAGCTGAAACCCGCGTCACCCAACGACAACGACGCGTCCCGGCAGGTCGCGCGCGCTGCGGTGGACGAGATCTTCGACAACTGTGACCGCATCCTGGAGGGCCGCGAGCTCGACGTTGCCTGGGTGTCCCAGGATCCGCGCCGCGGCGCCGTGTTGCGCGTCGCCCCGATGAGCGTGGCAATGTTGTTGCGGGAGAAGGTTTTCGGCGACCGCACGGTGATCATGACATCGGCGACACTCGAGCTCGGTGGTTCCTTCGACTCGGTCGCCGGGACACTCGGCCTGCGCGGTGAGGGCGGACCACAGTGGACCGGCCTGGACGTCGGGTCACCCTTCGACTACCCGCGGCAGGCGATCGCGTACGTCGCCTCCCAGTTGCCGCCACCCGGCAGGGACGGTATGTCGACAGCGGCCATGGACGAGATCGAGACCCTCGTGCGCGCCGCCGGTGGTCGCACCCTCGGCCTGTTCTCCTCGACGCGCGCGGCGCGGGCGGCGGCCGAGGAGATGCGGGTGCGCTTCGGTGACGAGCTGCCCGTCCTGTGCCAGGGCGACGACCAGATCCGCACCCTGGTGGGGCAGTTCGCGGCCGACCCGCGCACCTGTCTGTTCGGCACGCTGACGCTGTGGCAGGGGGTGGACGTGCCCGGGCCGTCCTGTCAGCTGGTGATCATCGACCGCATCCCGTTCCCCCGGCCGGACGACCCGCTGGCCTCCGCCCGCTCGCAGGAGATCGCCCGGCGCGGCGGCAACGGCTTCATGTCCGTGTCCGCGACCCACGCGGCGTTGCGGCTCGCGCAGGGCGCCGGCCGGTTGGTCCGCAGCAGTGACGACCGCGGTGTCGTCGCCTTCCTCGACACCCGGATGATCACCGCCCGCTACGCCGGTTTCCTGCAGAAGTCCCTGCCGCCGTTCTGGCCCACCACCGACCGAGCGCTGGTGCTCAAGGCGCTGAAGCGGCTCGACGAGACCGCCGCTGCGGTGGCCGAGCCCCCTGCGGTGGCCGAGGCCCCTGCGGTGGCCGAGCCCCCTGCGGTGGCCGAGCCCCCTGCGGTGGCCGAGCCCCCTGCGGTGGCCGAGCCTGTCGAGGTCACACCGGAGCCTGTCGCGGTGGCCGAGCCCCCTGCGGCGGCCGAGCCTGTCGAGGTCACACCGGCACCACCGGCGCCCGGCTGGAGCCCGGAGGACGACGAGGAGTTGCGCGACGGCGCCGACCTCGGCCTCGACCCCGAAGAGCTCGCCGAGCACCTCGACAAACCGCTCGACGACGTACGGAACCGCTTGGTGCAGTTGGGGATCGGCTGACGGATCAGGTGGTCGGCGCGGGGACCTCGGTGGTGGTCTTCCCGTCGACGGCCGCCACCAGTTGCGGCACGTACCGATGGAGCGTCCACGGGATGCTCAGCGGTGTGACGAAGCTGAACCCGGCCGCGTACGGCGGGGTGGCGTCCGAGCGGTCGGTCTGCGGGATGTAGATCACCCGTCCCTGCTGCGCCGCCTTGGTCTGCTCGAACAGCCCGCCCGTCGCCTTGCGCACCTGGTTTTGGCTCGCCAGCCACACCACGACGTCGAAATCGACCTCGCGGGCCCGCTCCGGGCTCAGGGTGGTGAAGAAGCTCTCGTCGGACTTGGGCCGGAGACCGGTGGGATACCGGAACCCGAGGGCCCGCTGGATCTGGATGCGCGGGTCGTCCTGGGTGTAGAGGTTGAGGCCGCCGTCGCCGTTGACCGTGCCCACCACCGCGGTCCGGCCGGCGAACTGTGGGTGGGACTTCTTCGCCGCGGCCAGCGTGCCCTTGACCTTGGTGACGAGCTGTCCGCCCGCGGTATGCCGCCCGATCGCGTCGGCGACCGTCCGGCTGGCCACGTCCCAGGGGACGGCGTAGTCGGCATACACCTTCGCTTGCGCGATGGTCGGCGCGATCTTGCTCAGCCGCGCGTAGTCGCCGGCGGAGATCCCGGAGTAGATCGCGATGATCAGATCCGGTCTGGTGGCCGCGATCTTCTCGATGTTGAGCGTGCTCGGCAGCTGTTTCAGGCTGCCGCCGTGCAGCTTCGGCTGCTCCCACGGGTAGCCCTCGTCGCCGGTCGGCAACCACGGCGTGATCGCGACCGGGACGACGCCGAGCGCGAGCAGGGTGTCCTGCTCGACCAGTCCGACACAGACGACCCGTTTCGGCGCCGAGCGCACCGTCGTGGAGCCGTACTTGTGCGCGACGGTGACGGGGAAGGCACCCGTTGCCGTCGTGGTGCCGCCGGAGCCGGGTGACCCGGATCCGGAGCCGTCCGAACCACACGCGGCGAGCAGCGCTGCGGCCGAGACACCACCGAGCGCTCCGAGCAGGGAGCGGCGGGACGCGGTGCTCATTCGGCGACGACCTTCACCTTCGTGGCGGGATTGCCGTCGACGGCCGCCGTCAGTTGCGGCACGTACCGCGTGAGCAGCCACGGGATCGACAGCGGAGTCACCATGGTGAACGCGGAGGCGTAGGTGCTGTTCTTCTTGCTGTCGCTGATCGAGCTCGGGATGTAGATGGTCCGGCCCTGCTTGAAGGCCCTGGTCTGCTCGTACAGCCCGCCGAGCTTGGTCTTGACGTCGGCCTCGCTGGCCAGCCAGACCACCACGTCGAAATCGATCTCCTTGGCACGCTCGGCGCTGATCGAGCCTCCGAACGATGTGCCGCCGATGTCCTTGAACTTCGCCGGGTAGGTGAAGCCGAGGGCGTGCTGGATCTGCGAACGCGGGTCGTCGGGGCCGTAGAGGTAGGCGCCCTCGTAGGTCGTCGCGACGATCGCGGTCTTCCCGACGAACTGCGGATGCGCCTTCTTGGCCGCTGTGAGCTTGGCCTGGACGCTCTTGACGAGTGTCGCCCCTTCGTCGTGCTTGCCGATGGCGTCGGCGACCATCTGGGTCAACGTGCTCCACGGCGTGCCGTAGTCGGGGTAGCCCTTGGCGGGAGCCACGGTCGGTGCCAGCTGGCTGAGCTTGGTGTACTCGGACTGGGTGATTCCGGAGTAGATCGCGACGATCAGGTCGGGTTTCAGGACCGCGATCTGCTCGATGTTGAGCTTCTCCGAGGACAGCACCTTCGGCAGCGGTGCCGAACCGAGTTTCGGCATGGCCCAGGGGTAGATCTCGCCCTTCGCGGCCTCCAGCCAGGCGGTGACCGCGACCGGGACGATGCCCAGCGCGAGCAGACTGTCCTGCTCGCACAGCCCCACGCACACCACCCGCTTCGGCGCGGACTTCACGGTCGTGGTCCCGTACTTGTGCTTGACCGTGACAGGGAAGGCCGACCCGTCGGTGCCGCCGCTCGAGGCGCCGGTCGTGCCGGCCGGGGAGGACTCGGAGCCACTGTTGCAGGCGGCGAGGAACATACCGACGCCGAGGGCTCCGCAACCGGTGAGGACACCGCGGCGGGAGAGATTCATGATGCTCCTGAGAGTTCGGGTATGGCGGGCCGGGCTCGCGCCCAAGCTTTGGTAAGGCTAACCTTGCTCCGAAAGTGCCCGCGACCGACCCCGGAAGAACGACCGTCCTGTGATGGAGAACGTGTGACAATCCTGGAGAAGACCGAGTCGGCGGATCCGCCTCCAGCGCAAGCGGATTCGAGGGGCTCGAAGGCCCGCACCGGATCGTGGCGGATCGTGCTGGTGCTGCTGGTGGCGGTCCTGGTCTGCGGCATCCTCAGCCTGATGATCGGCAACGTCGGCATCACGTCCACCAAGACGATCCAGGTCCTCTTCTCCTCCGACGGCTCCCAGGCGTCGGCGATCATCCACAACCTGCGCCTGCCACGGACCGTGCTGCTCCTCGTCGTCGGCCTCGCGCTCGGCTTCTCCGGGGCGCTGATGCAGGGCCAGTCGCGCAACCCGCTGGCCGACCCCGGCCTGCTCGGTGTCTCCGAAGGCGCCTCGCTCGCGGTCGTCCTCGCGATCTTCTGGCTGCACATCAGCTCACCGGTGGCGTACGGCTGGTTCGCCCTGCTCGGCGCCGGCCTCACCGCCTGGCTGGTCTTCACCATCAGCGCGGTGCGCGGCGGGCCGTCACCGCTGACCCTGGTACTGGCCGGAGCCGCAGTCAGCGCGCTGGCCTCGGCGATCATCACCTCGATCATCACCTCGAACGTCTCGACCCTCGACCAGTACCGCTTCTGGGTGGTCGGCTCGGCCAGCGGCCGCGGGCTGGACGTCTTCTGGCAGGTGCTGCCGTTCATCGCGGTCGGCGTGGTCCTCACCGCGATCTGCACCCCGGCGATCAACCTGCTGCAACTCGGCGACGACGCCGCACGAGCCCTCGGGGTGCGCCCCGGCCTGCACAAGTTCCTCGGCGTCTGCGCGGTGATGCTGCTCACCGGCGGGGCAGTGGCCGCCTGCGGTCCGATCGGCTTCCTCGGCCTGGTCGCCCCGCACGTGGCGCGCTTCGTCTGCGGCCCGGACTACCGCTGGGTGGTGCCCTACTCGGGCCTCATCGGTGCGATCGTGCTCACCCTCGCCGACATCCTCGGCCGGGTCATGGCCGGTGGCGCGGAGGTGCAGGTCGGCATCGTGATGGCGCTGGTCGGCGGTCCCGCGTTCGTCATCCTGGTCCGGCGCGCAAGGCTGATCCAGCTATGAGCGCGGCCAGAACTGAGGGGCTGCGTCCCGCCGTCCGCGTCGGCCCCACCTCCTGGCGGCTCCACCCGCGGGCCGTGCTGTGCTCGGTGGTGGCCGCCGTGCTGGTCGCCGTCCTGCTGGTCGTCGACCTCGCCTACGGCGACCTGAAGATCCCGTTCGTCGACGTCGTGCGAGCGCTGCTCGGCGACAGCTCCGGGGTGAACGCGTTCATCGTGCGGGACGTGCGGCTGCCGGAGGCAGCGGTCGCGTTGCTCGCCGGCCTCGCCCTGGGCTTGTCGGGTGCCCTCATCCAGACGATCGCCCGCAACCCGCTGGCCAGCCCCGACGTGATCGGCGTCAACGCCGGTGCCGCCGCGGGCGCGGTCGGCTACATCGTGCTCTTCGCCGCGACGGACACCGCTGCGCCGTCAGGGGTTTCGGCCGATCTCGCCATACCCCTCGCAGCCTTCGGGGGAGCATTGCTCGCCACCGTCTTCCTGTATGCCGCCGGCTGGCGCCGGGGGCTCGACGGGCGGCGGCTGGTGCTGGTCGGCATCGGCATCGCGGCCGCGCTCACCGCGTGTACCTCGTGGTTACTGGTGGCCGCCCGCCTGCAGACCGCCGCGTCGGCGCAGGTCTGGCTGTCCGGCTCGCTGAACGGCGTGACGGGCACCAACGCGCTCTGGCTGCTGACGGTGATCGTCGTCGTCGCGCCGGTCGCGCTCTGGCAGGGCTCGTCGCTCAACATCGTCGAGCTCGGCGACGACACCGCGCACGCGCTCGGGGTCCGCCCGGGCAGGGCGCAGGCGATCGCGCTGCTGTGCGCCGTGCTGCTGGCCGCGGTCGCCGTCTCCGCTGTCGGGCCCATCGGTTTCGTCGCGTTCGTCTGCCCGCAGATCGCGCGGCGGCTGGCCGGCACGTCCCGCCCGCCGCTGCTCACCTCGGCGCTCACCGGCGCCGCACTCGTGCTGGCCGCCGACGTCATCACCCGGCTGTGGTTCACCGGACTCGCCGTCGGTGTCGTCACCTCCCTGGTCGGCGCGCCCTACTTCATCTACTTGTTGATCCGCACCCAGAAGGATTCCGCATGAGAACCCCACGAAGTTCCTCCCCCGCTACGCTCCTCCGGATACTTCGCGGGGACCCCGCATGACCCAGACCACTGTGGAGGCACACGAGGTGAAGCAGTCGGCGAACGGTCGGCTGCACGCCGATCACGTCACCGTCGGGTACGGCGAGGACCCCGTGGTCCACGACGTCTCGCTGCAGATCCCCGACGGCAAGGTGACCACGATCATCGGCCCCAACGGATGCGGCAAATCGACTCTACTGAGGACACTTTCACGCCTGCTGACGCCGAGTTCGGGCACGGTGCTGCTGGACGGCGCGCCGATCGGGTCCCGGTCCGCCAAGCAGCTCGCCCGCACCCTGGCGTTGCTGCCGCAGAGCCCGATCGCGCCCGAGGGCCTGCTCGTGCGGGATCTGGTCGGGCGTGGCCGGCACCCGCACCAGCGGTGGTTCCAGCAGTGGTCGCACGGCGACGAGGACATCGTGACCGATGCGATGCGCTGGACCGGCATCCTCGACCTGGCCGACCGCCCGGTCGACGCGCTGTCCGGCGGCCAGCGGCAGCGGGTCTGGATCGCCATGACCCTCGCCCAGCACACCTACCTGGTGCTGCTCGACGAGCCGACGACCTACCTCGATCTCGCGCACCAGGTCGACGTGCTCGACCTGGTCTGCCGCCTCAACCGGGAGCGCGGCGCGACGGTCGCGATGGTGCTGCACGACCTCAACCTGGCCGTGCGGTTCAGCGACCATCTGGTCGTCATGCGCGGCGGTCGGATCGCGGCGCAAGGGGATCCGGTGCAGATCCTCACCGCGGACCTGCTGCAGGAGGTGTTCGGCCTCGACGCGGACATGGTCGCCGACCCGCGTACCGGTATCCCGATGGTGGTGCCGCGCGGGCAGAAGGCCGGCACGCAGGACTGATCGGCGCGCCGCGCCGGTCCGTCATACCGTGCTGGTCTGCCGATGCCGGGACCCCGGACGCAGCGCGGACCTGCGCAGCGGCGGCGCAAGCAGACAGGTCGCGCCGATCGACAGCACAGCCATGACGCCCATTCCGGTTGCGGGCGAAAGTGCCTGTGCCACAAAGCCCGCGGTCAGCGCGCCCACTGCCTGGCCGGCCATCATGCCGCTGCTGAGCAGGCCGAACGCCTGACCCTTCTGGCCGTCGTCGACGTGGTGCACGATCCGCTGCTGCAGCGGCAGCGACGCGGTGTAACCGAACGCGCCGACGAGCGCGGCGAGGGCGGCGACGACGACGGGCGGATCGGTGAACATGACGAGGAACGGCACCGCCAACAGCAGCCGCAACGGCACGATGAGGCGCTGCCGGACGGCTTCCGGCAGGAACCTCCCGACCACGATGTCGCCGGCGAGCATCCCCACCGCGCCGGCGGCGAACAGGTAGCCCGCGTGCCGTGGCGCGAAGGGGATGTAGAGCGATTCGCAGCCCACGATGAGGCCGTTGGGGATCCAGCCCATCAGCAGCACCGGCCGCACGACCGGCGAGCCGAGCAGCAGCCGGTTCACGGCGCGGGTCCGCGCGACGACCGGTCCCTTCGCGCGTGGCGGGTGATCGGCCAGGTTGATCCGCAGGATGGCGGCGGCGAACAGCAGGGCCGCCGCGGAGATGGCGAACAGGTCGACCGGTGCGAAGGACAACAGCAGCAGCGCTCCCACGGCGTTCCCCAGCACCTGGATGCCGCCCGTGGTGATGTTCATGGTGGCCCGGGCGAGCACGAACGACTCGGCCGGCACGGTGTCGGACAGCAGGGCCGTGACGGTGCCACCGGTCGCCGCGAGAATGACGTATTCGGCTGCCAACAGGGCGAATCGGGCGCCCCACGGCAGATGCGGGATGAGTTGGAGGAGGTCGGTGATCGCGGCCGCGCTGCTGGCGAGCACGAGGGCGGCGCGCGGGCGCAGCAGATCGCTGGACGCCAGCAGGAAGTGACTCGTGACGAGCTGGATCAGCGGACCGCCGAACATCGCCAGCGCGGTGAGCACCGCCGAGCCGGTTGCGTCATACATGACGGTCCCGAGCGCCAGACCGCCGACGACGACACCGGTCATCGTGAACAGCCGGGCGCCGAACAGCACGCGGAACTCCCGCAACGCGAACAGGCTTCGATATGTGGTCACGGTGATCACTGTGCGAGGCTGTGCATCGAGGACCAAATGATTCGCGAGGAGGCGAAACATGGGCCTGTGGGCGATCCCGAGCGATGTCCTGGCGCGGCTGCGGTTCGCGACCTCGCCGATGGCCGAGGTGGTCGGTGCGCTGAAGAACCTCGCGCCGGGGCGTGCCGGCGTCGACCCGGTGTTCGCGCTACGGCACCGTGCCGCATTCGACGCCATGCTGCGCGAGTACCCGGGCCGCAGAGCGGTGTTCGAGCACTACCAACGACCGGGCTGGCTGGCCGACTTCGTGTCGATCCCGCCGCCGTCGACGTCCCCGACGATCGAGGACGAACTGCGTCAGATCAGCGCCCTGTCCGAGCAGCAACTGATCGCCCAGCTGCGGGTCTCGACGCCGTCGGTGCTCCCGCCCGTCCTCGAGTCGGCCGGTGTCAGGGCCGACGTCCTCGGCCTGCTGGAGTGGACCTGGACACACACCATCGCCACCGACTGGCCGCGCCGGGAGCGCATCCTGCGAGCCGACATCGTCACGCGCACGCACCGGCTGGCCGAGCACGGGTTCGCCGGGGTGCTGCAGGACCTCGGCAAGCGGCGCGAATGGTCCGACGGGCACCTGCGGGTCAACGACCACGACCTGCCGACGCGTCAGCTGGCGCCGTCGGCGCAGCTGAGCCTGGTGCCGTCGCACGCCAACGGCAGCTGGGTGGGGTGGGACGGGTTCGACCGCTACGCGGTCTACTACCCGGTCAGCGGTGCGCTCGCCGACACGGGGGCGAGCCGGCCCGGTGGCGTCGACCGGCTGATCGGCGCCAACCGGGCCCGGCTGCTCGGCGGGCTCGACGTGCCGCAGACGACCTCGGGGCTGGCGGCGACGAGCGGGCTGCCGGTCGGCGCGGTGGGCAACCACCTGCGGGTGCTGCTCGACGCCGGGCTGGTGGCGAAGCGCAGGTCGGGCCGGGAGGTCCTGTACTGGCGCACCGCGCTGGGGGACGAACTGCTCGCCGCGTCCCGCTGACGGGTCACTCGGATCCGGTCGCGGGGTGAGTCTGACGGTCCGTTTCACCGTTGACGGCCGAATTCGGCCGTCAACCGTGAATCCGACCGTCGGGGTCGCCGTCGGATCTACCTGAGGACCACCGTGCTGGAGCCGTTCAGGAAGACCCGGTGCTCCGCGTGCCAGGTGACCGCCCGGGCCAGCACCTGCGCCTCGACGTCGCGGCCGGCGACGACCATGTCGGCGGGGGAGTAGCCGTGGTCGATCCGCTCGACGTCCTGCTCGATGATCGGCCCCTCGTCCAGGTCCGCGGTCACGTAGTGCGCGGTCGCCCCGATCAGCTTCACCCCGCGCTGGTGCGCCTGGTGATAGGGGCGGGCACCGCGGAAGCTGGGCAGGAACGAGTGGTGGATGTTGATCGCGCGCCCCGCCAGACGCTCGCACAGGTCCGCCGACAGCACCTGCATGTAGCGGGCGAGCACCACCAGGTCGGCGCCGGTCTGGTCGATCAGGTCGAGCAGCCGGGCCTCGGCGGCGTCCTTCGTCCCGCTGGTGACCGGGATGTGGTGGAACGGGACGTCCTGACCCGACACCAGCTTCTGGAACTTCAGGTGGTTGGAGCCGACGGCCACGATGTCGATCGGCAGTGCGCCGACCTGCTGCCGGTAGAGCAGGTCGTTGAGGCAGTGCCCCAGCTTGGACACCAGCACCAGCGCCCGGGTGCGCTGGCCGGCGGGGAACAGGCCCCACGTCATACCGAACCGGTCGGCGACCGGGGCGAGTGACGCACGCAGCGTGTCCTCCTCGACCGGCCCGTGCACGCGGGCCCGGATGAAGAACCGGCCGGTCTGGGCGTCACCGAACTGCTGACACTCGTCGATGTTCGCGTCGTGCCGGACGATCTCGGCGCTGATCGCCGCGATGATGCCCGGCCGGTCGTCGCAGGACGCGGTGAAGACGTAGGACTGCGGCTCCCTCGGGTGGGGATTTGTCATGGCGGCACTTTACGGTGAGGGGTATGACGGACGTCCCGCCCCTGGTGCTGATCAGCGGCCCGGAGCAGATCCTGGCCGAGCGTGCCGCGACCAGCACCATCGCGCTGTTGCGCGAGAGCGACCCCGACGCGGAGCTGATCCGGCTGGAGGCGGCGAGCTACGAGAGCGGCGAGTTGCAACTGCACGCCAGCCCGAGCCTGTTCGGCGGCAGCAAGATCGTGCTGGTCCGCGACCTGGACGAGGCGCGGGAGGAGCTGGTCGCCGACGTGGTCGACGTCGTCGGCGCCGGTCTGGACGGCGCGACGCTGATCGTGCAGCACAAGGGCGGCGTGCGGGGCAAGAAGGCGCTGGACGCGCTGAAGAAGAACGGTGCCCGCGTCATCGACGCCCCGGCGATCAAGAGCGACCGGGACAAGTCGGCGTTCGTGACCAATGAGTTCCGCAGCGCCGGCCGCAAGATCGCGCCCGACGCCGTGCGGGCGCTGCTGGAGGCGGTCGGCAAGGACCTGCGCGAGCTCGCCTCGGCGTGCAAGCAACTGGTCGACGACACCGAGGGCATGATCACCGCCGACGTGGTGCAGCGCTACCACGGCGGCAAGGTGGAGGCCACCGGGTTCCGGGTCGCCGACGCCGCGATCGCCGGCAACCTGCCCGAGGCGCTCCGGCTGGCCCGGCACGCGCTCGCGTCCGGCCTGGACCCGGTGCCGATCGTGGCGGTGCTGGCCAGCCAGCTGCGGCAGATCGCGCGAGTGGCCACCGCCGGGCGTGGCGGGTCGGGGCAGCTGGCCAAACAGCTGGGTATGGCGCCCTGGCAGGTCGACCGGGCGCGGCGTGACGCGAAGGGCTGGGACGGGGAGCGCCTGGGTCGCGCCATACAGGCAGTGGCGGCAGCCGACTTCGACGTCAAGGGCGGCGGCCGGGACCCGGTCTACGCCCTCGAGCGCGCCATCATGACCATCACCGCCGAGCGCAACGGGTAGCGACCGCCGATTTGGGCGGAATGACGCGCCGCTGGTAACTTTGGATCCTGCGTGCGCGCTCTGGTCGTGCGCGCATGCGAAGCACCATCACGCAGACGGCATCGCCCGAGTGTCCCCACGCTCCATCCGCCGGTTGCGTGCGTCAACCCTCATTGACATCAGACCTATAGACTCGACCAAGGAAGTAACACGTGGCAAACATCAAGTCGCAGATGAAGCGGATCAAGACCAACGCGATCCGCACTGAGCGCAACAAGGCCTACAAGTCCGAGCTCCGCACCTGGATCCGGCACACCCGCGAGGCCGTTGCGGCCGGCGACAAGGCCAAGGCCACCGAGTTCCTCGCGACCGCGTCCAAGAAGCTGGACAAGGCCGTGAGCAAGGGCGTCATCCACAAGAACCAGGCCGCCAACAAGAAGTCGGCGCTGGCGAAGGCCGTGAACGGTCTCGACGCCTGAGTCTCGGCACTCAACGCACAAGGTCCGGCACCCGCCCATGCGGCGGTGCCGGACCTTTGTCGTTGCCCCGGCGCCGTGCGGTAACCTGTGCGTCGTGCGGCAGTTGCTTCTTCTTGGCCGGCCGCGTTGACGCCAGGCGGACTTCGACGCGGCTGACCCCTCCCTGCGACGAGGGGTCTTTTCATGTGGCGGGTCCGACGCGCACCACTTGCTCACTTTGCACGCAAAGGACGACGAGAAATGAACGACGAGCAGCCCGCGCACCGCTATTCGGCGGCCCTGGCGAACGACATCGAGCGCGCCTGGCAGGACCGCTGGGAGGAGCAGGGCGTCTTCCACGCGCCGAACCCGGCCGGACCCTGGGCCGACCCGGAGGCGATCGGCGGCCGGCCGAAGTTCTTCCTGCAGGACATGTTTCCCTACCCGAGCGGGGCCGGCCTGCACGTCGGTCACCCGCTGGGCTTCATCGCGACCGACGTCTACGCCCGCTACCGGCGGATGTCCGGGAACAACGTGCTCTACACGATGGGCTTCGACGCGTTCGGCCTGCCGGCCGAGCAGTATGCCGTGCAGACCGGACAGCACCCGCGCAAGACCACCGAGGACAACATCCAGACCTACACCCGGCAGCTGCGGCAGCTGGGCCTGTCGCACGACAAGCGCCGGGCGTTCGCGACGATCGACCCGGAGTTCTACAAGTGGACCCAGTGGATCTTCCTGCAGATCTACAACGCCTGGTATGACGAGCGTGCCGGCAAGGCCCGCCCGATCGCGGAGCTGGTCGCCGGCTTCGAGTCCGGCGACGTGGCGACCCCGGACGGCCGGCCGTGGGCGCAGCTGACCGAGGACGAGCGCCGCGACGCGGTCGACAACCGCCGGCTGGCGTACAAGAAGGAAGTGCCGGTCAACTGGGCGCCTGGCCTGGGCACCGTCGTGGCCAACGAGGAGGTCACCAACGAGGGCCTGACCGAGCGTGGCGACATGCCGGTCTTCCAGCGCAACCTGCCGCAGTGGATGATGCGGATCACCGCCTACTCCGACCGGCTGATCGACGACCTGGACCGGCTGGACTGGCCGGAGTCGATCAAGTCGATGCAGCGCAACTGGATCGGTCGCTCGCAGGGCGCCGCGGTGCAGTTCCCCGTCGAGGGCGCCGACGAGCGGATCGAGGTCTTCACCACGCGGCCGGACACCATCTTCGGCACCACCTTCATGGTGCTGGCCCCGGAGCATCCGCTGGTCGACGCGCTGGCCGCCGAGGCGTGGCCGGAGGGCACCGAGGCCGCGTGGACCGGAGGTGCGGCGAACCCGCGTGAGGCCGTGGCGTCATACCGGCTGGCAGCGTCGCGCAAGTCGGAGCTGGAGCGGCAGACCGAGGACGCCAAGGCCAAGACCGGTGTCTTCACGGGTGCGTTCGCGACCAATCCGGTTTCCGGACAACGCATCCCGGTCTTCATCGCCGACTACGTGCTGATGGGTTACGGCACCGGCGCAGTCATGGCGGTCCCCGGAGAGGACCCGCGCGACTGGGACTTCGCCAAGAAGTACGACCTGCCCTACATCCGCACCGTGCAACCGTCCGAGGAGCACGACGAGGACACGGCATACACCGGCGCCGGCGCCAAGATCAACTCGTCGAACGACTCGATCTCGTTGGACGGCAAGGAGATCGACGAGGCCAAGCAGATCGTCATCGACTACTTGGAGCAGCGTGGTGCCGGCCGCGGCACCGTCACCTACAAGCTGCGTGACTGGCTGTTCAGCCGGCAGCGGTACTGGGGCGAGCCGTTCCCGATCGTGTATGACGAGAACGGCGTCGCGCACGCGCTGCCGGAGTCGATGCTGCCGGTCGAGCTGCCCGAGGTCGCGGACTACTCGCCGAAGACCTACGAGCCGGACGACGCCGAGTCGATGCCGGAGTCGCCGCTGGACCGCGCCGAGGACTGGGTCGAGGTCGAGCTGGACCTGGGTGACGGCCCGCGCAAGTACCGCCGCGAGACCAACACCATGCCCAACTGGGCGGGTTCGTGCTGGTACGAGATCCGCTACACCGACCCGGCGAACACGCAGCGATTCGTGGACGCCGAGTGCGAGCGCTACTGGATGGGCCCGAACTCCACACCGGGCGACACCGGTGGCGTCGACCTGTATGTCGGTGGCGTCGAACACGCGGTGCTGCACCTGCTCTACTCACGCTTCTGGCACAAGGTGCTGTTCGACCTGGGCTACGTCAGCTCCGAGGAGCCGTTCCGCAGGCTGTTCAACCAGGGGTACGTGCAGGCCTTCGCCTATCGCGACCACCGCGGCCAGCCGGTGCCCGCCGCCGAGGTCGAGGAGCACGGTGACGGTGAGTCGATGACCTTCACCTGGCGGGGGCAGCCGGTCTCGCGCGAGTTCGGCAAGATGGGCAAGTCGCTGAAGAACGTCGTCACGCCCGACGAGATGTGCGCGACGTTCGGTGCGGACACCTTCCGGGTCTACGAGATGTCCATGGGTCCGTTGGACCAGTCCCGCGTCTGGGAGACCCGGGCCGCCGTCGGCGCCCAGCGCTTCCTGCAACGCCTGTGGCGCAACGTGATCGACGAGGACACCGGTGAGGTGCGGGTAAGCGACGCCGAGCCGTCGCCGGAGCTGAGCCGGGCGCTGGCCAAAGCCGCCGACGGCGTCGCCAAGGACTACGACTCGCTGCAGTTCAACACCGCGATCGCCAAGCTGATCGAGTTGAACAACGCGCTGACCAAGGAGTCCGCGGGCGCCGGCTCACCGCGTGCGGTCGTCGAACAACTGGTGCTGATGACCGCGCCGGTCGCGCCGCACATCGCCGAGGAGCTGTGGTCGCGGCTGGGCCACGAGTCGTCGCTGGCGTTCGAGGCGTTCCCCGCCGCGGACCCGGCGCTGCTGGTCGACGAGGCCGTCACCTGCGTCGTGCAGGTGCAGGGCAAGGTCCGCGACCGGCTGCAGGTGCCGCCGGACATCGCCGACGACGAGCTGGAGGCACTGGCACGCCAGAGCGAGAAGATCCGGAACGCGGTGGGGGACAAGCAGATCCGTAAGGTGATCGTGCGGGCCCCGAAACTCGTGAACCTGGTGGTCGGATAATTTCCATGTCCACCCCACAAAGTTCTCCGCTCCTTGCACCCCACGAAGTTTCTCCTCCGCTGCGCTCCTCCGAATACTTCGTGGGGACCCCGCAGAGTCGCTCCGATACTTTGCGGGGGCCCCGGAAATGAGCGTCGCGGTGGTGACGGATTCGACGGCATATCTGCCGCCGGAGATCGCCGCCACCCACGGCATCTCGGTGGTGCCGATGCGTCTCGCCATCGGTGGGGTGTCGTATGACGAAGGGCGCGGTGTCTCCGCGGAGGAGGTCGCCGACGCCTTGCGCGACTTCGTCCCGGTGTCGACGTCGCGGCCGTCACCGGCGGTCTTCGCCGACCTGTACGCCTCGCTCGCCGAGGCCGGGCACGACGCCATCGTCTCGATCCACGTGTCCTCGCAGATGTCGGCGACCCTGTCGTCCGCCCAGCTCGCGGCACGTGAAACACAGATCCCGGTCGAGCTGATCGACAGCGAAACCATCGGCATGGCAATGGGTTTCGGAGTCATTGCGGCCGCCGAGACCGCCGCAGCGGGCGGAGACGCGGCGCAGGTGGCGGAGGCGGCGCGGCGTCATACGAGCTCGTCGACCACGGTCTTCTACGTCGACACGCTGGAGCACCTGCGGCGCGGTGGCCGGATCGGCCGGGCGTCGGCGATGATGGGTTCGGCGCTCGCGATCAAACCGCTGCTGACCGTGCGGGACGGGCACATCGAGCCGTTGGAGCGGGTGCGCACCACCAGCAAGGCATTGGCTCGGCTCGCCCAGCTCGCCGTGGACGCGGTGGACGAGATGCACGGGGCGCACGAACTGGACGGTGTCGACGTGGCGGTGCACCACCTGGACTCCCGGGACCGGGCCGAGAAGCTGCTGGAGGAGCTGGCCGACAAACTGCCCGAGGCGCGCCGGATGCTGCTGGTCGAGCTCGGTGCCGCGGTGGGTGCGCATGTCGGTCCCGGGACGCTGGCGGTGGCGATCACGCCGCGTCTGCGCGGGCGTAGCCGCATCGTCGGTTCCTTCGACTGAGGCTCGCTCACCCGAACGCCGCTGTTCGTCCACATCCCTCGCGTTGTCCACAGGCGGGTATGCCGGCCCTGCACGAACCCGCCTGCCGCGCTTAACGTTCCGCGTATGGCAGGCTCACGTGGGGAGGCAGGGACACCCGACCGGCTGGCCGCGGTGCTCGAGGAGCTCGAGGCGGTGCGGCGTGCTCCGGGCTGGGTGCCGACCGAGGACTCCGTGCTCGACGAGCCGCGCTCGAGGGTGGCCGACCTACCGCGTCGGGTCGCCGCCACCCGGCGCTCCGAGCGGGATAGCGGGACGCGCCGGGAGGCACGGCACGCGGCGTCCGGCCGGCACGAGGAGTTGCGGCCGCGCGAGCCGCTGCTGCGCCCGCCCGAGCCGTTGCTCGGTGCGCAGGTCGCGCCCAGCCGGCTGGCGGTGATCGGCGCCGTCATCCTCGTGCTCGTTGCCGCACTGGTCTTTGGCGGGCGTGTCCTGTGGGCGCGTGCCGCGGCGCAGCCCCACCCGGTGTCACCGTCAGCAGCGAGTACGTTGGTGGCGCCGCAGAGCGTCGCGGGCACTCCTGCAGCAGCCGCGCGCCAGGGGTTCGGGGCGGCGTCGTCCAGCGTGCCCGCGTCGCCGACGACGCTCGTGGTGCAGGTGGTCGGACAGGTGCGCCGTCCCGGTGTGGTGCACGTCGACGCGGGGTCGCGGGTCCAGGACGCGGTGTCGGCCGCCGGTGGGGCGCTGCCAGGGGCCGACCTCGCAGCGATCAACCTGGCCAGGGTCGTCGCCGACGGAGAGCAGATCGTCGTGCCCAAACCGGGCGAACATCCGACCACCGCGCCGGCGGCAGCGGCCGGTGCAGCGGGATCCGCCGGGTCCGTGGCCACGACCTCCGCGGCCGTGGTCGACCTCAACGCCGCCGACGAACAGACCTTGGAGACCTTGCCGGGGGTCGGCCCGGTCACGGCGCAGCACATCCTGCAATGGCGCACCGAGAACGGCCGGTTCAGCAGCGTCGACGAGTTGGCAGAGGTGAGCGGCATCGGTGACAAGACGCTCGCCCAGTTGCGCCCGCTGGTCAGTGTCGGCTGAGCGCCGGTGGATCTGCGGCTGTTCACGGCGGCCGCCGTGGCGTGGCCGGTCACGCTCGTCGCGTTGCGGCTGCGTGCCGGCTGGTGCTGGACGATCGCCGCTGTCGGACTGGTGGCGGCGCTGGTGCTCGTGCTCGGTCCGGTGCGGTCGCGGTGGCGCCGGCGCGCTGACGCCGACCCGGACCTCGACCCGGACCGGCGCGTCCGGGTCCTGGATACCTGCGCCCTTGCCGGGGCGGCGGTCGCCCTCGCCTCGGCGGCAACTGCGGGCCACCTGATGGTGCGGCGGGCCGGCCCGGTCGACCAGCTCGCGGCGAAGCACGCGATCGTCCGGGTCGAGGCGGTGCTGAGCACCGATCCACGGGTCGTGGGCGCCGGTCTGACCGGCCACCGGAGCCTGGTGATCACCAAGGTGTCGGTCCGCCAGGTCATCGGCCGGGGCATGCGCAGCACGCCGCGCACCCCGGTGCTGGTGCTCGCCGACGAGGACTGGCTGGCCCTGCGCTGGCACCAGCGCGTTGCCTTCACCGGGCGGCTGCAACCGGCCGAGCCGGGCGACGACGTCGAGGCGGTGCTGACGGTGCGTGGGCCGCCGCGGCTGATCGGCGGCGCCGGACCGCTCTTCGACGGCGTCGAGGTGTTCCGCCGCGACACCCGCGTCGCCACTGACGGCCTGCCCGCGGATGCGCGCGGGCTCGTGCCCGCCCTGGTGATGGGCGACACCTCCCGGCTGCCGCCGGATCTCAACGACGACATGCGCGCCACCGGTATGACCCACCTCAACGCGGTCAGCGGCTCCAACGTGACGCTCGTGCTGATGTCGGCGATGTGGTTCGCCGGTTGGCTGCATCTGCGGGGCCGCTGGCGGCTGGTTGCTGCCGCCGTCGTGCTCGGTCTGTTCGTCCTGCTGTGCCGGCCGGAGCCGTCGGTGATCCGGGCCGCGGTCATGGGCCTCATCGGGCTGGTGGGCATGTCGGCCTCCCGGCGCGCGGCGGGTTCGCCGGTGCTGGCCGCCGCGGTCCTGGCGCTGCTGGCGATCGACCCGTGGCTGGCCGCCTCCTACGGTTTCGCTCTGTCCACCCTCGCCACCGCCGGGCTGCTCTTCTTCGCCCGGCCGTGGGCTGACCGGATCGCCCGCTGGCTACCCCGGCGGCTGAGCCCGCTGGCCGAGGCAGTCGCCATACCGATGGCCGCGCAGGCCATGTGCGCGCCGGTCATCGTGCTGCTGCAGGGCTCGGTCAGCCTGATCGGCATACCGGCGAACGTGCTGGCAGCACCCCTGGTGGCACCCGCGACGATGTGCGGTGTCGCAACCGTGCTCGTCGCCCCGGTGAGCACGGCGCTCGCCCGTGTGCCCGCCTGGCTCGCGGCGATCCCCACCGAGGGGATCGCCTGGATCGCGCACACCTGCGCACGTGTACCGATGGGCACGTTGCCCTGGCCGGACGGTGCTGCCGGTGCGCTGCTGCTCGCGGTGCTGACCCTGCTCGCACTGTTCACGGGGGTGTGGCTGCTGCGGCACCTGTGGGTCCGTCCCTACCTCGCGGGTGCCGGGGCCGTGCTCGCAGCGGCCGCCTGGGCGCCGACGCCCGTCACGGCGTGGCCACCGGCCGGCTGGGTGTATGTCGCCTGCGACGTCGGCCAGGGCGACGGGGGAGTGCTGGCCACCGCACCCGGACACGCCCTGGTCGTCGACGCCGGACCCGACCCCGGCCTGATGGACGCCTGCTTGACCCGGCTGCGGATCGGCGTCGTCGACGCGGTGGTGCTCACCCACTTCCACGCCGACCACGTCGGCGGACTCGCGGGGGTGCTCGACGGCCGCGAGGTCGGTCCGGTCTACGTCACGCCGCTCTCCGCGCGAACGACCACCGACACCGACGCCGAGGCGACCGAGGAGCCACTCGTGCGCAGCCTCGCCGCCCAGCACCACCTGCCGGTGCGGACCCTTGCCACCGGCGACGTCCTCGACCTCGGCGAGGTGCACGCGCTGGTGCTCGGCCCGAGCCGGCTGATCCGAGCCGGATCGGTCCAGAACAACAACAGCGTGGTCCTCGACGTGCGCACCCACGGACTGCGGATCCTGCTGACCGGTGACATCGAGAAGGAAGCAGCGGCAACGCTGTTGGGGCAGCTGCGGGCCCTGCCGAACGCGCCGTCGGTCGACGTGTTCAAGGTGCCGCACCACGGCTCGGCCAACCAGGACCCGGCGCTGGAGCGGTTCGTGCACGCGCCGCTCGCGGTGATCAGCGTCGGCGCCGGCAACGACTACGGCCACCCCGCCCCACGCACGCTGGACCTGCTGCGGGAGACCAACTCGGTGGTGGAGCGCACCGACCGCGGCGGGGACGTCGCGATCGTCGTGCGCGACGGCCGGCCGCTGGTGGCCAGGCGGTGAGTTTCAGCCGTCCCGACTCATTCGGTTCCGGTGCGCTGGCCGTGCGTAGGTCGCCCCAGTGGAGGGGTATGACCGGTGTTCGGGGTGTTGGCCGTGCGTAGGTCGCCCCAGGGGAGGGCTGTGACCGGTGTTCGGGGTGCTGGCCGTGCGTAGGTCGCCCCAGGGGAGGGCTATGACCGAGCTCAGTTGCCGCAGACGCTCTTGGCCCGCGCTGCCTCGCACAATGCGTCGAGAGTGGCGGACACGGCCGGGACGCGTTGCAGGTCGGGGGTCGTCACGGCATACACCGTGCGGCGGGAGGCCGGGTCCATCGGCAGGGTGACCACACCGGGGTTGCCGGCCGACCGGCGGATGAGCTCGGGGACCAGCGAGACGCCGAGTCCCTCGGAGACCAGGCCCATCACCGCGACGTAGTCCTCGGTCTCGAAGGCGACGTCGGGGTTGAAGCCGGCCCGCTCGGCGAGGGAGAGCAGGTGACCACGACATCGTGGGCACCCGGCGATCCACGGCTCGTCGGCCATGTCACTGAGCTTGACCTTCTTGGACTTCGCGCGCGGGTGGTCCAACGGCAGGGCGAGGCGGACCTCGTCCTCGAGCAGCTTGCGGGTGACGAAGGAGTCGATGTCCTCGTCGGCCCGCGCCAGGTCCGTGCCCTCGTAGGCGAACGTCACCGCGACATCGCACTCGCCGGAACGCAACGCGGCGAACGCCTCCGGCGGCTCCGCCTCGCTGAAGGTCACGTGCACGTCCGGGAAACGCTGCTTGACCAGCGAGAGGGCGCGCGGCACCAGGGTCGAGGACGACGACGGGAAGGCCATCAGCCGCACCCGCCCGGCGCGCAGCCCGGCGATCGCGGCTACCTCCGACTCGGCCGCGTCGAGCGCGGCCAGCACCGGGTTGGCGTGTCGTGCCAGCACCTGCCCGGCCTCGGTGAGCCGCACGCTGCGTCCCAGCCGCTCGACCAGCACCGTGCCGGTGCGGTCCTCCAGGCGCCGCACCATCTGCGAGATGGCGGGCTGGGAGTAGCCCAACGAAGCGGCAGCTGCGGTGAAGCTGCCGTGGTCACTGATGGCCTTGATCACCCGAAGGCCTGCCGCGTCAATCATGTGACCAAGGATAACATTTCGTTATTAATTAACAACTCTTCCCGGAAAACGCTAATCCTTGTGGCGGGTGACCGGTTCCGCCCGGGGACGGAGGCGTCCGCCGCCCGGACGACCTATTGTCGAGACATGCTCATCTGTGCGGAAGTGCTGCTCGTGGCGACGCGCGCCGACGGCAGGCCGTTCACGGACAAATCCCGTCTCGACCTGGCACTGGCCGGAGCGGTGTTGTGCGAGTTGGCAGCGTGCGGGCGGATCGCGGTCAAGGACGGTCGGCTGGTCGTGCTCGACGCCCGGCCCGGTGGCGATCCGCTGCTCGACCATGCCCTCGCGATCTTCGCGCCGAAGGCCGGCAAGAAGCCGGCGCGCGTGCTGCCGGCGGTGGCGAAGGGCCAGACCGACCGCACCTACGACCGACTCGTGGCGGACGGAGCGGTACGGCGCGAGAAGGGCGGATTCCTGCAGCCACCGCGGCATCCCGTGCTCGACGTGGCCGGGCGAGCCCGGCTCGTGGACGCGGGCGGCCGGGTGCTCGCCGGCACCGCCCAGCCGGATCTGCACACCGGGTCGCTCGTCGCCCTGCTCGCCGCGGCGGATGTCATCACCAGGGTCTATGACAGCCGCCAGTTCGGTGTCTCCGGCCGTGAGCTGAAGAAGCGCGCGAAGGCCGTCGGCGAGCGGGACTGGGCGGCCGGTGCGGCGGCCGCGGCCATCCGCAGTGCCCAGGAGGCCGCCAGCGCGGCGATGGTCGCGGTCACGGCCGCCACGACGGTGACGGTCATCGGCAGTTGAACGACCTGGCGGCGCTGACCGAGCTGATCAGCGGTGGCGGGGTGGTCGCGCTCACCGGTGCCGGCCTGTCCACCGAGTCCGGCATACCCGACTATCGCGGTGCGGACGGCAAGCGCCGGTTCGCGCCGATGACGGCGCAGGAACTGCTGGCCGACCGGGAGGCGCGGCGCCGCTACTGGGCGCGCTCCTACGTCGGCTGGCCACGGTTCGCCTCGGCCGGCCCGAACCAGGGTCACTATGCGGTCGCGGCGTTGCAGGCCGCCGGCTACCTCGGCCCGATCATCACCCAGAACGTCGACGGACTGCACCAGGCCGCCGGTGCGGTCGACGTCGCCGAGCTGCACGGCAGCCTCGAACAGGTCGTGTGCATGCAGTGCGGCGAGCACTACGCCCGTGGCACGGTCGACGAGTGGCTGCGGCTGGCGAATCCGGACTTCGACCGGTCCGCGGACGGCCCGCTGCGCCCCGACGGCGATGTCGCGATCGCCGAATCGCTGATCGCCGGGTTCCGGCTGGTGCACTGCGTCGTGTGCGGCTCCGACCTGCTCAAGCCGGACGTGGTGATGTTCGGGGAGTCGGTGCCGAAAACGCTGGTCGAGCAATGCTTCTCGTATGTCGCTGCCGCGCGTGCGGTGCTCGTCCTCGGTTCGTCGCTGGCTGTGATGTCCGGTTACCGCTTCGTGCGCCGCGCGGTCCGGGAGGGCATCCCGGTCGCCGTCATCACCCACGGCTGGACGCGCGCGACCGACGAGGAGGTGTCGGTGCGCGTCGATGCGCCGCTGGGGGAGACGTTGACCGGTGTGGCCGACGCGCTCACCGGATGATCACCCCGCGAAGTTCTCCCCCGCTTCGCTCCTCCGATACTTCGCAGGGACCCCGATCTTCCTTGTGCAACTTGTCCGTTGGCCCGACCTGCGTCACACGCGCCGCAGAACCGCGGTGACCTTGCCGAGGATCGTCGCGTCGTCGCCGTCGATCGGGTCGTAGGCGTCGTTGTGGGGCAGCAGCCACACCTTGCCGCGGGTCCGCTTGAAGGTCTTGACGGTCGCCTCGTTGTCGAGCATCGCGGCCACGATGTCGCCGTTGGTCGCCGTCGGCTGCTGGCGCACCACGACCCAGTCGCCGTCGCAGATGGCCGCGTCGACCATCGAGTCGCCGACCACCTTCAGCAGGAACAGGTCGCCCTCGCCGACGAGTTGCTTGGGCAGCGGGAAGATGTCCTCGACGACCTCCTCGGCGAGGATCGGGCCACCGGCGGCGATGCGGCCGACCACCGGGATGTACGACGGGGACGGTCGCTGGTCGCCCAGCCCCGTCTCGTCCACCCCGGAGTCGTCGGCGCCGCGCACACTGGAACCGCCGCGGTAGCCGCGCATGTCGGTCGCGTCCGGGTCGATGACCTCCATGGCACGCGGCCGGTTGGGGTCGCGGCGCAGGTAACCCTTGCGCTCGAGCATCGTCAGCTGGTGCGCGACCGAGCTGGGACTGGTGAGGCCGACCGCGTCACCGATCTCGCGCAGGCTCGGCGGGTAGCCACGCCGATCGACCGAGTTGCGGATCACCTCCAGCACCTTGCGCTGCCGGGTCGTGAGGCTCTCGCCCCTGCGGTCGGGTAGTTCGTGCACATCTGCCATCGCGGCCATCTCCTCCTCGGCGAAGTTGCTCGAAAGCGGTCGGCCAGCAGGGTGCGCGGACGGCTGTCCGGACCCGGTTGTCGGTGGTCGGTGCTTGCCTTGGCTTCGTGAAAACAGCGTATGGGTTTAGGACACAAGTTCCAAACATCTGTACGACGCGTGTCTCGACCCGGTCGAACATCCGTGCTATAAATCCGACAGGTGTCCGATCGCACGGGTGTTCGGTCCAGGCCCACCGTCCGGGTCGTGCGTCAGTCGTCGCATCGCAGCTTCAGGAGGAAGAGATGAGTGCACTCGCCCAATGGGATGCCCCGGCCGACCCGCGCCCGGCGCGCCGCCACCTGCGTGCGGTCCCGACCGGCCCGCAGGCTTGCGGCGGCGGACGTGCCGTCGGTGTCCGGGTGCAATCCACCGGCCTGCGACTGACCGCACGCGGTCGCCGCCTGATCGGTGTCGTCGTCGCCGCAGCACTGCTCGTGGGCGCCGGCGCCGCGGCCAAGGCGTGGGCCACCACACCGGCAGCCGCGCCGCGCGGCGTGACGGTGCAGTCCGGGCAGACCCTGTCCGAGATCGCGCACCGCGCCTACCCCTCGATGCTGGTCTCCGACGCCGTCACCAAGGTGGCTCTGGCCAACGATCTCAACAGCCTCCAGGTGGTCGCCGGGGAGCACCTGCAACTGCCTCGGTGAGAGGCTGCGACGCGCCGTCCCCGGGCGCCTGACCAGCACTTTTCCGGGTCGACACGCCCCCTCTTGCACTTGTGGTGGGATCGGCTTAATATCCCTACATCTAGTAGTTACACGGATGGGATTTATCCACATCTAGTCCACATGAACAGTCCGGTCATCCCCAGTTCATCCACCGATTACCCACAGTCCCGTCCACAGGCCGAGGCGTGCGGCGGACGGGCCGGAAGCCGGTGCTGGGTGACGCGGGAGAGGGGTCGCGCATGCACTGTCCGTTCTGTCGACACGACGACAGTCGGGTCGTCGACAGCCGCACCAGCGAGGACGGCACCTGCATCAAGCGGCGTCGCCAGTGCCCCAACTGTGGCAAGCGCTTCTCGACGCTCGAGACGGCCAGCCTGACGGTGGTGAAACGCTCCGGCGCCAGCGAACCGTTCAGCCGGCAGAAGGTGCTGATCGGCGTCCGGAAGGCCTGCCAGGGACGGCCGGTCACCGAGGACCAGCTGGCACTGCTCGCCCAGGAGGTCGAGGAGTCGATCCGGGCGCAGGGCGCCGCGGAGATCGACGCCCACGACGTGGGCCTGGCCATCCTCGGCCCGCTGCGGACGCTCGACGAGGTGGCCTACCTGCGGTTCGCGAGCGTCTACCAGGCCTTCGAGGGGTTGGAGGACTTCGAGTCCGCGATCGCACTGCTCCGCGCGGAACGACCACCCACCGGGGTGGAGCCGCAACGGCAGCACGCCGACGACTGAGCGGGTCGCCCGACGATCCGGCACAGCGCTACAGCAACACCAGTAACACCGACACAACAGCAGCAGAGTCGACCACCGGCAGGTGGAAAGGAAGTTGGACATGACCGACACGGCAGACGCCGGCCCCCAGGCCCGGCAGGGCAACGCCACGCGCAAGGGGCTGACCGTCGAGCGCATCTTCACCACCCCTGGTGTCCACCCCTACGACGAGGTGACCTGGGAGCGGCGTGACGTCGTCCAGCAGAACTGGAAGACCGGGGAGACGATCTTCGAGCAGCGCGGAGTGGAATTCCCCGACAGCTGGTCGCTCAACGCCTCCACGATCGTGACCACCAAGTACTTCCGCGGCGCCCTCGGCACCCCCGAGCGGGAGAACAGCCTCAAGCAGCTGATCGACCGCGTGGTGCTGACCTACGTGCGCGCCGGCAAGGAGCACGGCTACTTCGCCACGGACGACGACGCCGAGATCTTCGAGCACGAGCTGACCTGGTCACTGCTGCACCAGGTGTTCAGCTTCAACTCGCCGGTGTGGTTCAACGTCGGCACCAAGTCGCCGCAACAGGTTTCGGCCTGCTTCATCCTGTCGGTCGACGACTCGATGGACTCGATCCTCAACTGGTACAAGGAGGAAGGGTTCATCTTCAAGGGCGGCTCCGGTGCCGGCCTCAACCTGTCCCGCATCCGGTCCTCCAAGGAGCTGCTGTCCTCCGGAGGCACCGCGTCGGGCCCGGTCTCGTTCATGCGCGGCGCCGACGCCTCCGCGGGCACCATCAAGTCCGGCGGCGCGACCCGCCGGGCAGCCAAGATGGTCGTGCTCGACGTCGACCACCCCGACATCGAGGAGTTCGTCGAGACCAAGGCGCGCGAGGAGGACAAGATCCGTGCGCTGCGCGACGCCGGCTTCGACATGGACCTGGGCGGCAAGGACATCACCTCGGTCCAGTACCAGAACGCCAACAACTCGGTGCGCGTCACCGACGAGTTCATGCGCGCCGTCGAGGACGGAGCATCGTTCGGGCTGCGCGCCCGTCATACCGGCGAGGTCATCGAGGAGGTCGACGCACGCACCCTCTTCGACAAGATCAACCAGGCGGCCTGGGAGTGCGCCGACCCGGGTCTGCAGTACGACGACACGATCAACGCCTGGCACACCAACCCCGAGACCGGCCGCATCACCGCGTCCAACCCGTGCTCGGAGTACATGTCGCTGGACAACAGCTCCTGCAACCTGGCCAGCCTCAACCTGCTGAAGTTCCTGCGCGAGGACGACACCTTCGACGCGGCCACCTTCCAGAAGGTGACCGAGCTGGTCATCACCGCCATGGACATCTCGATCTGCTTCGCCGACTTCCCGACCGAGTCGATCGGCCAGACCACCCGTGACTACCGCCAGCTGGGCATCGGCTACGCCAACCTCGGCGCGCTGCTGATGGCGACCGGCCACGGCTACGACTCCGAGGGCGGTCGCGCCCTCGCGGCGGCGATCACCTCGCTGCTGACCGGCGCGGCCTACAAGCGGTCCGCCGAGCTCGCCGGGATCGTCGGGCCCTACAACGGTTACGCCCGCAACGCCGACGCGCACCAGCGGGTCATGCGCAAGCACCAGGCGGCCAACGACGCCGTGCACACGCTGGACGCCATGGACTCCGAGATCCACCGCTACGCGACCCGGGCCTGGGCCGAGGTGGTCGAGGCCGGTGCCAAGAACGGCTTCCGCAACGCGCAGGCCTCGGTGCTCGCGCCGACCGGCACCATCGGTTTCATGATGGACTGCGACACCACCGGCATCGAGCCGGACTTCTCGCTGGTGAAGTTCAAGAAACTCGTCGGTGGCGGCTCGATGCAGATCGTCAACCAGACCATCCCGCGGGCGCTGAAGAAGCTGGGCTACCAGACCGAGCAGATCGAGGCGATCGTCGAGCACATCGCCGAGCACGGCCACGTGATCGACGCCCCTGGTCTGAAGCCGGAGCACTACGAGGTCTTCGACTGCGCGATGGGTGAGCGGGCGATCGCCCCGATGGGCCACGTGCGGATGATGGCCGCGACGCAGCCGTTCCTGTCCGGTGCGATCTCCAAGACCGTCAACCTGCCGGAGAGCGCGACGGTCGAGGACATCGCCGAAGTGCACCTGGAGGGCTGGAAGCTCGGTCTGAAGGCGCTGGCGGTCTACCGCGACAACTGCAAGGTCGGGCAGCCGCTGTCCGACGGCAAGAAGTCGGCCAAGAGCGAGGACGTCGAGCCGGAGAAGGTCGTCGAGTACCGCCCGGTGCGTCGTCGGCTCCCCAAGCGGCGCAAGAGCGAGACCACGTCGTTCGCGGTCGCGGGTGCCGAGGGTTACCTCACTGCCGGCACCTACGACGACGGCAAGCTGGGTGAGATCTTCCTCAAGCTGGGCAAGCAGGGATCGACCCTGGCCGGCATGATGGACGCCTTCTCGATCGCCGTGTCCGTCGGTCTGCAGTACGGCGTGCCGCTCGAGACGTATGTCGAGAAGTTCACCAACCTGCGGTTCGACCCGGCCGGTATGACCGACGACCCGGACGTCCGGATGGCGCAGTCGATCATGGACTACGTCTTCCGTCGCCTGGCGCTGGACCACCTCGACTTCGACACCCGGTCCTACCTGGGCATCCACACGGCTGCCGAGCGGGCCCGGCAGCTCGAAACCGGTTCCTACACCGAGGAGTCCGAGGCGGACGCCGATGAGGTGGCGGACGAGGTCGAGTCCTATTCGCAGTCCGTCGGCACTACCACGAAGCGCGAGGAGGCCACCGACTCCCACGCAGCGGAGACCGATGCCGCAGACCTGGACTACCGGTCCGGCTCCGGTGCCGCCGACGCCCGCGTGGTGTCCGGTGAGATCCACTCGTCCCAGGACCTGATGGAGCGCTTCCAGGGCAAGGCCGCCGACGCACCGATGTGCATGACCTGTGGCACCAAGATGCGTCCCGCCGGCTCCTGCTACGTCTGCGAGGGTTGCGGCTCCACCAGCGGCTGCAGCTGAAACCGCGCGATGCTGCGTTGAATGCAGCAAGCCATCGGCCCTCGACCATCTTCGGTCGAGGGCCGATGACGCTCAGGGATGTTCACGGATGCCAGCATGGTTCACGGGTATGAATTCTGACCCGGTGCTGCTGGTCGAAAACTGACCTCTCGGGGGCGCTGATCGGTGGTGGTTCTGGTGTCTGGTGTCTCCTACGGTGATGCTGTGACCGGCGCGATCGACCTCCACTTACCCACCGGATCTGGTGTGTACTCCGGGGAGCAGTTGGCGGTGCTCAAGGACGGACATCAGGCGGCTGTCCGGCTGGTCCGGGAGGTCTTGCAGCTGGACCGTCTCGATGTCTTCGCGGTCGACGCACCCGACATGGTGATCCCGAGTTGGGGTTGTGGTGGATATACCTACAGTGCGCGATCCGTGGTCCTTGCTGTCGATTCGTCACACCCGGCGACGATGTCTGCAGTACGCACGACTCTGGTCCACGAGTTTCACCACGTTGCGCGCGAGCGAGGACCTGGGTGCGGAACAAGCCTTCGGGCCCGCTCCTACGCCCAAGAGCGCGGGTTGAGCGCATCCGCCTTGGTAGACATCTCTGCCAAGGCGGTGACGCGCACGGCCCCGCGCGAAGCGACGAACTGACACAGTCGGACGGCCGGGTTTGAGTGTCATCGTAGTTCGATGAGGCGCTGGCCATCTTCGATCAGGCGCACAATCTCGTCGACCAGCGGCTCGAACCATGCCAGCAGGACGGTGCGGCGGGTATTGCCAATCCGCACCCAGACGACCGATGGTGCTTCACCGCCGTGGGCGATCATGTTCGAGAAGTCTTCGTCTTTGGTCACGATGACAGCCTGATTATCGAGCGCGAACCGCCACAGTTCCCGGTCGGACGCATCACCCGGCCCGATGTCGATGATGTGGTCGGCCTCGTGCCCGTGCTCGCGCAGAAGCCGGGCCGGTGCCGGTGGCAACTGGGCGTCGATGAGGAACCGCACGGCCTACGATGCGGTCAGGATCGCGTGGTCGACCAGCGCCGCGGCGTACTCGAGGCAGGCCTTGATGTCTTCCGCCGTGAGATACGGATAGTCGTCGAGGACTTCAGCCTCGTTGGCACCTGCGGCCAGCAGGGCGAGCACGTCGCCGACGCGCATACGGGTTCCACGCACCGTCGGACGCCCGTGGGCGACCTCCGGGTCGATGGCGATGCGATCAAGGAGCGGCATGCATCGAGGATAGCCCGGGTGGGAACGTCGCGACCGTTCATGCGGCAGCCTCGGCCGAGGAACAGCCGCAGTACGCTCACCTGAATGACGCAGGTGTTCCTCGGTGTCGACATCGGGACCTCGAGCAGCAAGGGCGTGCTCGTCGACCCGACCGGGGCCGTGCTCGCGCTCGCGACCCGGGACCATCGGGTGGACCGCCCGAAGCAGGGTCACGTCGAGATGGACGGCAACGTCTGGTGGGACGACTTCCGCGACATCACCAGGGAACTCGTCGGCTCCGGACCCTTCGAGGTGGCCGCGGTCGGCGTCAGCGGGATGGGGCCGTGCGTGCTGCTCGTCGACGAGCACGACCGGCCGGTGCGACCGGCGATCCTCTACGGCGTGGACACCCGGTCCCAGCGCCAACAGGACGAGTGCGACGAGCTGTTCGGCGCCGAGCAGATCCTGCATCGGTGCGGGTCGGCGATGTCCAGTCAGGCCGCCGCCGCGAAGATCGCGTGGGTCCGCGACGCCGAACCTGCGGCATACCGGCGCGCCCGCCGTCTCTTCATGGCCTCCTCCTGGCTGGTCCGCAAGCTGACCGGCAGCTACGTGCTGGACCACCACTCGGCCAGCCAGACCACGCCGCTCTACGACGTCCACGAGCACGCCTGGATCCGGGACTGGGCCGACGCCGTCGCGCCCGGCATCGAGCTGCCGCCGCTGCAGTGGGCCGACGAGGGCGCTGGTCACGTGACGGCCGCAGCAGCCGCGGAAACCCTGCTGCCCGAAGGTATTCCGGTGATCACGGGCACCATCGACGCCTGGTCGGAAGCCATCAGTGCCGATGCGCACAACCCGGGTGACCTGATGCTCATGTACGGCACCACCATGTTCCTGATCAACACCCTCACCGAACCGGTGCAGCTGCCGGCCCTGTGGGGACCGGTGGGTGCCTACGCCGACAGCTACAGCCTGGCCGGGGGTATGGCGACCTCCGGCGCGATCACCGCCTGGTTACGGGAGTTGTACGGCGGCGCGGACTTTGCGCAGCTCGCCGGTGAGGCCGCCCGGGTGCCGCCGGGCGCCGAGGGCCTGCTGATGCTGCCGTATTTCGCCGGGGAACGGACACCGATCATGGACCCGTCGGCGCGCGGCGTCATCGCCGGCCTGACGCTGTCCCATACCAGGGCGCACATCTATCGAGCCGCGTTGGAGGCCACCGCGTTCGGGGTGCGGCACAACCTGGAGACGATGCTGACGGCCGGCGCGCAGATCAGTCGGGTGATCGCTGTCGGCGGCGGCGCCACGAGCGAGCTGTGGCCGCAGATCGTCACCGACGTGACCGGCCGGGAGCAGCTGATCCCCGAGCAGACCGTCGGGGCGTCGTATGGCGCGGCTTACCTCGCGGCCACCCAGGTCATCGACGTGGCCATCGGCGACTGGAATCCGCCCCGCACCGTCTGCCGGCCGACGGCCGAGGCGCGAGGTGTGTATGACGAGCGCTACCGGCTCTACCGCGACCTCTACGAGAGCACCCGCGACACCGTGCACGCGCTGGCGGCGTCGGCCGACGCATAGCCGGTCCGGCATACGGATCAATTGTTCGAATGCCGGACGCGGTGCCGAGCGGCCGCGCCGAGGATGGGACACTGCGCACTGTGAAGGCGCTGCTCCTGGAAAGCATCCACCCGTTGGCCGAGTCCATCCTTCGTGACGCGGGATTCGAGGTCGAAACCCGCACTGGAGCGCTGGACGAGTCCGAGCTGGTCGACGCCCTGCAGGGCGTCGACGTCGTCGGGCTGCGGTCCAAGACCGAGATCACACCGACGGTGCTGGAGAAGACCCAGCTCACCGCGATCGGTGCGTTCTGCATCGGCACCAACCAGATCGCGCTGGGGGAGGCGGCCGCACGCGGCATCGCCACCTTCAACGCGCCGTTCTCCAACACCCGCAG
The DNA here is from genome assembly GCF_014190805.1 of Flexivirga oryzae. Classification (NCBI taxonomy): domain Bacteria; kingdom Bacillati; phylum Actinomycetota; class Actinomycetes; order Micrococcales; family Dermacoccaceae; genus Flexivirga; species Flexivirga oryzae. The sequence goes on from NZ_JACHVQ010000001.1 coordinate 583,243, forward strand.
TGTGGTGGAGCTGGCCATCGGCGAAATCATCGCGATGGCGCGCCGGCTCACCGAGAAGGACAGTTCGCTGCACAAGGGCGTGTGGGACAAGAACGCCAAGGGCGCCCACGAGATCCGCGGCCGCAAGATCGGCATCGTCGGCTACGGCAACATCGGCTCGCAGCTGTCCGTGGTCGCCGAGATGCTCGGTCTGCAGGTCTTCTTCTACGACACCGACGACAAGCTGGCGCTCGGCAACGCGCACCGCTGCGACAGCCTCGACGAGCTGCTCGAGACGGCCGAGGTCATCACGCTGCACGTGGACGGTCGCTCCGGCAACGCCGGCTTCTTCGGCGCCGCGCAGTTCGCCCGGATGCGACCGCGTGCGCTGTTCCTCAACCTGTCGCGCGGGTTCGTCGTCGACTACGACGCGCTGCGCGAGAACCTGCTGTCCGGTCACATCGCCGGTGCCGCCGTCGACGTCTTCCCGACCGAGCCCAAGAAGCGCGGCGAGGCGTTCGAGTCGCCACTGCAGAACATCCCCAACGTCATCCTCACCCCGCACGTCGGTGGTTCCACCGAGGAGGCGCAGGAGGACATCGGGCGATTCGTCGCCAGCAAGCTGCGCGACTACATCGACCGCGGCACGACCACCCTCAGCGTCAACCTGCCCTCCCTGACACTGGAGCAGCGTCCGGGCGGGCACCGCATCACGCATCTGCACCGCAACACCCCCGGCGTGCTCGCCAAGGTCAACAGCATCCTGGCCGACCACGACGTCAACATCGACGGTCAGCTGCTCAACACCCGTGGCGAGAACGGCTACGTCGTCACCGACGTCGCGCAGCTGCCGGACGCCGCCGTGGCGGCGCTGCGGGAGATGCCCGAGACGATCCAGCTGCGCGTCATCAGCTGATCCCCACGAAGTCCTCCGCTCCTTCGTGGAGTCTCAGGACGTCAGCTTCACCAGCCGATCGGCGATCTCCCCGACGACGGCATGTGACGTGGCGAGCGTCAGGCGCAGGAACCCGGTTGTCCCGCAATCGGATCCGTCGGTGCCAAGCACTCCGGCACGGCGAACCTCGCTCGGGCCGAAACCTGTCTCGCGCACGTCGAGCCAGTGGATGTAGGTCGCGGCGGGCGGGGTGTAGCCGATGCTCGGCGCCTGTGCGATGCGGTCGTTGAACAGATCGCGTCCGCGTCGCAGGTAGTCGACCGTCGCATCCAGGTGCGCGACACCGTCCGGGCTGTATGCCGCCGTCGCGGCGACCGCGCCCAGCGGTGACGTCCCGTGCCGGGTCACGAACGGTGAATCCTTCCAGCGGCGTTCCAGCTCGGGCGAGGTGAGGATCAGCTGGGCGCAGGCCAGGCCGGGCAGGTTCCAGCCCTTCGACGCGGACACCGCGGTCACCGTGTGGGCGGCGGTGCGTTCGTCCAGCGACGCGTACGGCACGTGCCGGCTGCCGGAATAGACCAGGGGAGAGTGGATCTCGTCGGCGAACACGCTCGACCCGGTGCGCTCGACGACGTCGGCGATCTGGAGCAGCTCCGCACGGGTGGCGACCTGCCCGGTCGGGTTGTGCGGGTTGATGACGACGAGTAGCCCGCCCTCGAGTGCGGTCGCCAGCCGCTCGGGGTCGATCACGAACCGGCCGCCGACCTGATCCATCGGCAGGGTGCGCAGCTCGTGCCCGACCGCGCCGGGAAGCTCCAGGAACGGCATGTATGCCGGGGTGGGCAGCACGACCGGCGTGCCCGGCTCGACCAGGTGACCGAGGGTGAACGCGAACGCTCCGAGCACGTCCGGCAGCAGGTGCACCTGCGACGGGTCCACCGCCCACCCGAACCGCTGCTGCTGGAAGGCAGCGCATGCGGCGCTGGTCGCCGCCGCGGCCGGCGTCGGGAGATACCCGGTCAGGCCGTCGGCGACGGCACCGGTGATGGCGTCGGTCACGACGGGTGCCAGCGGCAGGTCGGACTCCGCGATGAACGCACCCAGTTGATCGCCGCGCGTCACCGACCATTTCACCGAGCCGCGCGCCCGCAGCCGTTCGACGGTGATCCGGTCCATGACGCGTTCGATGTCCACGATCGCGACATTAACCCTCGTCCGCGGGCGCGTCGATGTAGGGGACGGCATACGAACCCACCACCTGGATGCGGTGGTCCTCGCTGCCGTCCCAGTCCAGCGGCAGGTCGTTCTCCCGGAACACCCGCGCGATGTGTTCGCCCACGGCGAGAGCCCCCTCGCCGGTCTCGTTGAACACGCCGAAACCGATGTAGAGCCGCTGCTCGAAGATCATCCGTTCGACGTCGGAGACCGTGCTGAAGCAGTAGCCCTCGACCGGATGCCCTTCGCCGGCAAGGGTGTTCGCCGCGTTGGACACGGCGGTCAGTGCCTGCGAAACGTCCGAACCCTCGCCGAAACCGAACACCACCCCTTCACCGGTCAGCCGCTCGAGTCCGCTGATCAGCCCGAGCGCCAGGTGACTGGGGAAGAGCACGTGCTTGTTGTGATCCCTGATCAGCCAGTCCACCACCTCCGGGACAGCGGCCTCGGTGATGTCCGCGTCGCGCAGCGCGGTGTCGGTCGCGATCTCCCAGCGGAGCCGGTCCTCGAGCTCGTCGCGGCTGTCGGTCCCGATGCAGATGCGGGTCATCAGCCGCCCGAGTGCGGTGTCCGGGTCGGGCACGAACTCGCCGGAGAAGTTGACGTCGCTGTCGCGCAGGTCGGTGGGCACTGCGCCATCGTGCCAAACTGATCGTGCGTGTGGGCAACTTTCACCGTGCGCATCGCGGCGTACAGCGACATCACGTAGCCTGTGCGGTCGATCCGTTTCCCCCGTTCCACCTGCGACACCCGGAGCTGTCAGACACCGTGGCCCTTGCCGACATCACCCGAGACGATGTACTCGCCGCCCTCCAGGAATGGCGGTCCCAGGGACGGGAATCGTTCCTCGCGGCATACGGTTTCGACCCCGACGTCGACCACGTGCTGCACGAGGGAGGCGTCGTGTATGACGCCCCCGCCATCGCGGCGGCGGCGCACGGCTTCGCCCGCGCGGACTTCGGTCCGCTCACCCCGGTGTCGTTGCCGCCGGCCGACGAGGTGGGCGCGCACCTGGAGAGCCTCGGCTTCGAGGTCAAGCGCGCCCAACGAACCAACGGGCCGAGCCCGGTGCGGCAGCGCGACCTGCGCCGCTGGAGGGCGACGTACGAGTTGATCAAGGTTGCCGCGAACAACGACCCAGCCGCGCAAACCCTGTGGCACCAAGTGGATTCGCTGCGAAACGACCGAGTCGCGGAGGCTCGCCAGCTGCTCGGCACCCTCGCGGTGAGTCGTGACCTGCACGCGTTCGTCGAGGGGTTCGCGGTCTGGTCGCGTCGCCCCGGGCCGTACGCGCAACACGCGTCCAACCTGCCGACCTGGCTGGGTCAGCTGCGCAGCACCGCGGAGGGTTACGAGCGCGACCTGGCCGACCTGCTCGTCGAAACGACCCAGACCCCGCACAACGACGACGAGGCGGCACTGCGGATCCGCGCCCTGGAGGAGTACACCGAGGGCAAGCTGGACGGCAGCCGCGTACCGACCGCACTGTCGGTCTTCTGGTCGACCGATGTGCGCAGTGACTGGCCGATCCTGTGGCCCGGCGGCTCCGACCCGTTCCAGACCCTGGGCTGGATGGGGCGCCACCTGAGCCACTCCGAACGCTACGTGGCGTTCGCCGAGCTGTGCCGCAACTTCGAACCCGACGACCCCCGGCTGGCCGAGCGGCTGATCGGTTACCTCGGCAGCAAGCAGTCGTTCGTCGGTCTCGGCACCGCGCTGCCCGACATCTGCGAGGAGGCCGCCGAGCTGATCGCGGGCTACAAACCGGGCCTGGGTTACCCCGACGCCGACTCCGAGGCGCGCGCCGCCGGGCTCGCGCTGCAACTGCGCGGCACCGCCACGCTGACCGCGCGATCACTGGTCGGCCCGCTGCAACAGGTGACCGGGGTGCGGTTGCACGAGACCAACCTGCAGACCAGGACCGGCCAGTCGAAGGACGCGCCGTACCGCGTCGACGCGCACGCGACCTGGGCGTTGCCCGGCGGGACCGGCGCTCCCGGATTCCGGCTGTGGATCACCCGGTCCGGTGTCGCCGTCGGGCTGCACTCCGGCTGGGATGGGCCCGGTTCGGCCGCGCGGCACGAGGAGATCGGCGCTGTCGTTGAGCAGCACCTGCCCGAGGACCTGCGGTTCTTCCACCTGCGCCCCACCAGCAGCCCCGACCGGGTGGAGCCGGTTGATCGCGAATACCCCGGCGGTGAGGTGTATGTCGGCCGGTGGTGGCCCCATCCAGAGGCACTCGGCCGGGCCGACTTCGCGGACCAGATCGTCGACACGGTGCGCCGGCTCGGGCCGCTCGTCGAGGTCATGTCGGGCAAGGAGCCGACCCCGACCGGGCCGGTCGACCTGGATCTGCTCGCCCAGTTGGAACGCTTCGCTGCCGAGCGCCCCTACCCGGGCGGACGCGACGCCTGGCACCAGGAGCAGCGCCGCTCGCTCGCCCAGGCACTGGAGCCGGCCGGGCTCGACGCGTTCGACCTGGCGGCGTTCCGCCGGCTGCTCAACGGCCGGGCCTACGGTCACCCCGGCGCCCACTCGGTGCTGCAGTCCAGTCTGGCGACGATGGACGCGGCCGGCCTCGACGCGTTCGCGCGCGCGATCAAGGAACTGCTGTGGGGCGACGGCGACGACGTCGCGCGCATCGAGCACATCCTCGGGGACGGGATGCCCGCACCCGGCCTCGGTGAAGCGGTCGTGATGAAGCTGATGGCGATCGTCCACCCGGGCCGCTACCTGCCGATCCACTCGCTGGGTGGGGCGGACGGCAAGATCGCCGTGGCTCGTGCGGTCGGTGTCGAACTCCCCAAGATCGACACCCCGAACCGGGCTCGCTTGCACGTGGTCATCAACGACCGGCTGCGGGCGCGACTCGAGCCGTTGTTGCCCGGAGACCCTTGGGGCCAGGTGCAATTCGCGCTCTGGTTGCTGCACAAGGGGGAGTCGGTCGCCGACCCCGAGCGGGACCTGATCGCCGAGGCCGCCGCCGAACTGCTGGTCGACGAGGACTTCCTGCGGGAGGTGCACGGCCTGTTGGAGGACAAGAAGCAGATCATCTTCTACGGCCCACCCGGCACCGGCAAGACCTACCTCGCGCAGCGTCTGGCCGCAGCGCTGCAGCCGGACTCCACCAAGCGGCAGGTGGTGCAGTTCCACCCGTCGACGTCGTACGAGGACTTCTTCGAAGGTTTCCGGCCGAGGCTGGACGCCGACGGTCAGATGGTCTACGAGCTGCGCAAGGGACCGCTCGCCATGCTCGCCGAGGCCGCTGAGGCGGACCCGACGACACCGCACATCATGCTGATCGACGAGATCAACCGGGCGAACCTGCCACGCGTCTTCGGGGAACTGCTGTACCTGCTGGAGTACCGGTCGCAGTCGGTCATGACGTCGTACCGGCCGGACGAGGGTTTCGAGCTGCCGCCGAACCTGTACTTCATCGGCACCATGAACACCGCCGACCGCTCGATCGCGCTGGTCGACGCCGCCCTGCGCCGACGCTTCCACTTCGTGCCGTTCATGCCGCACGAAGGCCCGATGGAGGGACTGTTGCGGCGCTGGCTGCAGGCGCACGACGGCCCGGTCTGGGTCGCCGGTGTCGTGGACCTGGTCAACGACGAATTGCGGCGTGCATTGCGCGGCCCACATCTGCAGATCGGGCATAGCCACTTCATGGTCGATGGCTTGAATGACGCTGCGCTGCAACGCATTTGGACCTACAGCGTCTATCCGTTCATCGAGGACCAGTTCTACGGGCGCGAGGAGGTGCTGCGGACGTTCACCTGGCAGAGCGTGCTGGAGCGGCACGGCCCGAAGGCACGCGCGGCCGCCGGCGAGGAGCCGCCACCGGCAGCGACCACCCCATGAGCGGCGTGCCGATCCCGTGAACGAGGTGTTGCTGCGCGAGCACAGCGACAGCGCGCCGTTGCGGTTGTCCGCGGCGGCACGGGTGGCGCTGCTGGAGGCCGCCGCCGACAAGATCACCGTCGTCGCGACGACCGACCCGGAGCGCGTCGTCCTGCGCACCGGCTCCTGGGTCGGGGCCCTCGTGGTGCCCGACTGCACCATCCGCGTTGAGCCGCGTGCGCCGATGGAGAACCTCTTCACGATGTTCTCCGCGGGCCTGCCCCCGGATGCGTGGGGGAGCGACAGCGTCGGCTGGTCCGGCGACAGTGAACTGGTCGACGGGGTCGCCGCGTTCCTGCTGCGGGCGATCGACACCGCGACCCGGCGCGGGCTGCTGCACGGATACGTCACGCTTGAGGAGGACACCAGCACCATCCGCGGGCGGCTGCTGGTCGATCAGCTCGCCACCCGGCCGTGGAACGCCGCAGCACCACCGTGCCGGTATGACGAGTTCACCCCCGACATCGCCGAGAACCGGCTGCTGCTGTGCGCGGTCCGCCAGGTGCTCAGCTGGCCGGACCTGCCGCCGCTGGTACGACGTGACGGGCTCCGGCTGGTGCAGCGTTTCGAAGGAGTCGAGCCCACCACACCCGACCAGCACCACGGCGACCTACCGATCACCCGCCTCAACGAGCACTACGCCCCGGCGCTGGAGCTGGCCCGCAAGGCGTTGGACGGCATCACGATCCGCCACCTCGAGGGTGAGCAGACGGCGCACGCGTTCATGGTCGACATGGACGACCTGTTCCGCCGCTGGATCACCGTCGAGCTGGCGGGCCGGCTCTGGCCGGACATCAGCCTGGAGGAGCAGCCGCAGTACGCGCTCGACGTCCAGGACCAGTGGCATTTCACGCCGGATGTGCTGCTGCGCCGCGACCAGCGACCGGCGTTGGTCGGCAACGTCGCCTACCACCTGGCGTCCGCCCGGCACGACGGGTCGGACTTCTACCCGCTGCTCGCCTACGCGGCGGCGCTCGGGTTGGAGGCGGGGCTGTTGATCTACGCCCACGCCGACGAGCCGCCGGCGCCCGAGGTCGTGGTCCGCAGCATCGGCACCCGGTTGTTGTGTGTGCCGCTGCGGCTCAACGTCCCGCCTGCGCGGTTGGCCGGCTCACTCGACACGCTCGCCGAACTGGTCCGCGTGGTGTCCTACCCGCGCCCGGCATACTCCCAGCGGCCGGCGTCGCCGATCCGCTGACGCTCCGCGGGCCGCCGGATCGGCATACTGGACGCCGTGTTCGCCAAACTCATCGTGGTGCTGCTCGTCATCATCGTCGGATCGTTCCTGTGGTACTTCATGAAGTCGAAGGTCTCCGCCGCCCACCAGCAGGTGCGCGACCGGGCCATCGACGGCAACTTCGGCCGCGCCATCACGGCCGGCCCGGCGACCAAGCACCTGACGATGATGGGGCGCACCTTGACCCTCGGCGCCGACCCGACGCGCGCGGGGGAACTGATCAGCCATATCGCGACGTCGGATGACCGGGTCACCGACATACATCCCGAGCAGGGCGCGATCGTCATACAGATCGACGGCTCGTACCCCCGCGTGCGAGCACAACTGATGCCCGATCGCACCGTGATCGGGGTGGAGGCGATGACCTGGGAGATGGGTTTCCCGCAGGGAGCCGCGGTGTGGGACCGGATCGCCACCGCGATCAGCCAGGCGGCGACCCATCAGGGAATTCCGGTCGGTGAGGGCGCCCGTGAGTTCGCGAAGGACGAGCACGCCTCCGGTAAGCCGGAGGTGTGGACGGTTCGCGTACCCTGAGCCCGCACCCCGCGGCGCCGGCGAGCAGTCGGTCGCTCCATCGAGAAAGGCTTGGCAACGATCATGACCACCACCGCTTTGCGCAGGCTTGCTGTCGGCGTGGTGCCGACCGTGCTCGCAGTGGGCGTCGTCGCCGGATGCAACGACAGCGCACCATCGGTGCAGGCACCGCCCCGCGACGGAGCCGACCACGGCAGCCACGGGCGACCCCGCGAAGGTCTGCACCGCCGACCCCGACAGCCTCAGCACTCCCGCCGTGCTCGCTCCGGGCACCAAGAAGGCCGCATGGGGCAAACCCCTGGACCTGAAGCAGGAGTATGCCGGCACGGTCTCGATGAGCGCCGCGAAGCCGGTGGCCAAGAAGCCCGCAGCGGACGACTTCTTCGGCCCGCCGGACGGCCAGGTCTACCTGCTGATCAAGGTGACGGTGAAGTACAAGTCGGGCGACGACAACTTTCTCGGCGACACCTTCTTCACGCTGCGCGACAGCCACAACAACGTCTGCGACAGCGACCTGCTCAGCAGTGTGGTCCAGCAGCGGCAGCGCTTCGACTCGGTGACCATGTCCAAGACCCAGAAGAGCTACATCGGCACCCTTGTCTACGACGTGCCGGCCGACCAGGACTACACGAAGTACACGCTGATGTACCTGCCGGACTCGCTCGACAGCAAGAGCGCCAACGCGCCCGTCGCGTGGACCAAGTAACAAGGGGAAGAGGTTCCAAACCATGACCATCAAAGCGCACCGCAGGATCCTGCTCGGGGTGGTGCCGATGGCGCTGGCCGTCGGTACCGTGGCGGGCTGCAACGACAGCGCGCCGTCGGTCCAGGCTCCGGCATCCACCGCAGCGACCGCGGCGTCGACCGCGGACCAGCCGACGGACTCCGGCACCGACAACGGCGTGCCGACCGTGGCACCGAGCGACACGGCCGGGTCCAGCGACACCGGTGTTCCGACGGTCTCTGCGGCGCCGACGTCGTCGTCCGGCGACCCGTCGCAGGTGTGCACGACCGACGACAGTTTCGGCACCCCGGCCGCGCCCGGGCCGAGCACCAAGAAGGCCAAGTGGGGCTCGCCGCTGGACGTCACCCAGAAGTACGAGGGGACCGTCACGATGACGCCGGCGAAGCCGGTCGCCAAGAAGGGCGACCCGAATGACATCTTCGGACCCGACGAGGGGCAGGTCTACCTCCTGGTCAAGGTGACGGTGAAGTACAAGTCCGGCAACAACAGCGTCTTCGGTGGCACCGACTTCACGCTGCGCGACACCAAGAACAACGTCTGCGACTACAACTCGATCGCCGACATCGTGCCGCAGCGTGAGAAGTTCAGTGTCGTCACCATCGGCGAGACGAAGGAGAAGACCTACAGCGGGACCCTGGTCTACGAGGTGCCGGCCGGTCAGGACTACACGAAGTACACGTTCCTCTACCTCCCGGGGCTCGCCGACAACAGCGAAGCTCCGGTCGCATGGACGAACTGATCAGGTCCGGATGCGCGCAGCGGGTATGACGCTGAGCCCCGCCGACGAACAGCGCCGCACCCGGTTGCGCAGGATGCGGCTGACCGCGAGCTCACTGCTCGTGCTGGCCGCGGTCGTCTTCGTCGTGACCCATGGCCGGGGCGGCGTCTGGGGCTATGTCAACGCCGCCGCCGAAGCGGCGATGGTCGGTGCCGTCGCCGACTGGTTCGCGGTCACGGCGCTGTTCCGGCACCCGCTCGGTCTGAAGGTCCCGCACACCGCGATCATCCCCGAGCGCAAGGACAGCATCGGGCACAGCCTCGAGGATTTCGTCACCGACAACTTCCTCACCGCGGAGAACGTCCAGCAGCGCCTGGCGACCGCGCAGGTCCCGATGCGGGTCGGCCGGTGGTTGTCGGACCCGGCGAACGCCGGGCGGGTGGTCACCGAGTCGGCGCCCGCGCTCGCCAAGGGCATCAACTCGATCAGCGACGCCGAGGTGGGGGATTTCCTCGGCCGGGTGCTGCTGCCGCGGCTCGCGCGCGAGCCGGTCTCGCCACTGCTCGGCAGCCTGCTCGAAGGTGTCGTCCGGGACGACTCGCACCGTCAGGTGGTCGACCTGGTCGTCCGCGAACTGCACGACTGGGTGCGTGACAACGAACCGACGGTGACCTCGCTGATCGGGAGCCGGGCGCCGTGGTGGTCGCCGCGTTGGCTGGATGACACGGTCGCCGCGCGTCTGCACGTGGAACTGGTGCGGTGGTTGGCCGACATACGCGACACCCCGGACCACCAGGTGCGTCGCGCGATCGACGACCTGCTGGCCAAGCTCGCCGACAACCTGCAGAACGACCCCGCCACCATGGAGCGTGCCGAGACGCTCAAGGTGCGCGTCCTGTCCCACCCGTCGGTCGGTGACTCGCTGGTGGCCATGTGGCAGTCGATCAAACGCGTGGTGGTGGAGTCGCTCGACGACCCCGAGAGCGATCTGCGCGAGCGCCTCGTGCGGGCGATCTCGGACCTGGGCAACCGGATCGTCACCGACGACAATCTGCGCGCCTCGCTGGACCGGCGTCTCGGCGAGATCTCCGGGCACGTCGTCACGACCTACGGGCACGAGATCTCGACCGTCATCTCCCAGACCATCGAGCGCTGGGACGGCGACGAAGCCTCCCGCCGGATCGAGCTGCACGTCGGGCGTGACCTGCAGTTCATCCGGATCAACGGCACCGTGGTGGGCGGCCTGGTCGGTCTGGTGATCTACTCGCTCGCGCAGTTGCTCTGACAGCGCGGACGAGAAACCACCCCGGCCGTAGATTCGGACCCAACCGGGGGCACGTTGCAGGTATGTTGACTGAACTCCAAGGAGTGAGAGGCAACCTCGAACCCACGAATGCGTTGTCCGGAGAGGTTGGTTGGCGAATGGCATCGTTGCGGCGGCGTGTGCTCGATCAGATCCCGCAGCGGCCTCGCAACGGGCTACGCCGAGTGCAGCGCGCCGTGAACGAGCTGCAGGGCAAGCCCGGTCGGCCCGTCAAGAAGCCACCCGCCCGGGTGATCGGTATGGTTGAGCGGCTGGGCGAGGCGCAGATATTCGGATGGGTGATGGTGCCGACCTCGGCACCACCGGCACCGGTGAGCCTGCACCTCGGCCCGATCAAGCTCTCCTCCACCTACCCCACGCCGGGTGGCGCTCTGGCCCGTATGGAGATCGCTCAGGACAGTGCGCGTCCGCCGACCGCGCAGGGCACCGCGCTCAAGCGGGCCGTGGGATCCGGCGTCGCAGTTGGCCGCGCGGACGGTCGCCGGAATGTTCGTGACGGATTCGAGGAACGGTCCTTCACCTTCAAGGTTCGTGACATCTGGGCATATCTGCGGCAGGGCAACCGCGTCACCGTCAGGTACAAGGGACAGCCGCTTCCGATCAGCGGACACGGGATCTACTTCAGCGCCACCAAGGACGGCAAATACAACCTGAGGCTGCTGCAAGAGCGCCTTGACGAGGGCTTCATCCTCACCCAGATGGGCGAGATCGTGCTGTCGAAGCGGCTCGACGAGGAGTGGCAACGTCGGGTCGCCGGCCTCTACACGAAGGTTCGCGAGGTCGTCGCCGAACGATACGGGTATGACGTGTTCATCGCGTACGGGACCTTGCTCGGGTCGGTGCGGGAAGGTGGTTACATCAGTCACGACGCGGACTTCGACTCGGCATACATCTCCCAATTCCACACCGGTCGGGAAGCGGCCGAGGAGTTGCTGGACGTCGCCATGACATTGATCGATGCCGGCCTCGAGGTCGACCTGAGGCAGCGTCTGCTCCACGTGCACGACCCCGAGGACCCCTCGTACCGCATCGATGTGTTCCACCTGTACTTCGACCCCGAAGGGCGCCTACGGTTCCCCTGGGGTGTCGCCGGGACGCGCGGTTACACCACGGACGACTTCGTCGGCACCGAACTGGTCGACCTTCCCGGCGGCGAAGTGCTGCGGCCGATCAATCCGGAACCGCTGGTCGCCCACCTCTACGGGGACGACTGGCGACTGCCCAAACCCGCGTTCCACTGGCCGCATGCGCGCACCGACGTCGCCGACGACGCCGTGCTCACAACGGCTGAGCGCGACCGGGTCTACTGGTCGAATTTCTATGCGCATCACACGAGTAGTGGGGGGTCGACGTTCTTCGCCGCGGTGAGCGAACTCGACGGGCTGCCTGGGGCGGTGGTCGACATCGGGTGTGGTGACGGCCATGATTCGTTCGCGTTCGCGCAGAGTGGGCGCACCGTGTTGGGTATCGATCAGTCGGCGGTTGCCGTGCAGGGTGCGACGGCCCGCGCCGAGCAGTTGGGTGTCGCGGATCGGGCGGTGTTCGAGGTGTGTGACGTCTCGGATCCGGCCGCTCTGGGGGCCGTTCTCGAGCGGTTCCGGGGCCAGCACGCAGGAAACGTGTTGTTCTATCTGCGGTTCTTCCTGCACTCGGTCACCGCTGAGGTGCAGGAGGAGGTGCTGGCGCACATCCGGTCGGTGGCGCGTGCGGGGGACGTGTTCGCGGCGGAGTTCCGGACCGACAAGGACGAGAAGCGGAAGAAGACGTTCGGGAACCATTACCGGCGTTTCCAGAGCGCGGCCGAGTTCCGGGCGGCGTTGGAAGGGCGGTTCGGTTTCCAGGTGGTCAGTGATCAGGAGTCGGACGGATTGTCGCCGTACGGTGACGAGGACCCGATCCTCTACCGGGTCGTGGCACGGTTCCGGGAGTGACGCGGGCGGTGGACCGGGTCAGCCATAGCCGGACGGTATGGCCACAGCACAATCTGGGGAGGTGACGAACGGATGTCGAAGGCATCGGTACGGCGACAGGTGATCGACAGGATCCCCGAGGGACAACGCACCAGACTGCTGCGGTGGCGGCGGGCGACCCGGGTGGTTCGCGGCCGGGTTCACGAGCAACTGACCGGGTCGGCACGGCCCGCCGTCGGGATGGTCGAGCGTCTGGGGGACACCCAGATCGCCGGCTGGGTGATGGTGTCGGTCCAAACCGCCCCGGCACCGGTCACTCTGCAGCTCGGATCGATCGAGCTCTCCTCCACCTATCCGACCGCGGAGGGCACCCTGAGCGGGATGCGGCTTGCCCCGGAGGACGAAGGGCCGCCGTCGGCGCAGGCGGCAACACGCCCGCGGCGGGCCGGCGCCGGGGTGGCCGCCGGTCGGGTGGACGGGCGCCGGAACGCTCCCGACGGCTACGAGGCGAGAACGTTCTCGTTCCAGATCCGGGAGATCTGGCCCTACCTGAACAAGGGCGACCGGATCAGCGTGACCTTCGACGGGCAACCGTTGCCGATCACGGGGCACGGGCTCTTCTTCCGGGCACGCACCGACGGTGCCTCCAACCTCCGGGCGTTACGGCGCAAGTTGGATCAGGGGTACACGCTGACCCAGACGGGTCGGATCATGCTCTCCAAACGGCTCGATACGCAGTGGCAGCAACGGATCGCCGCGATCTACTCCACAGTGCGTGAGGTCGTCGCCGAGCGTTTCGGGTATGACGTGTTCATCGCCTACGGGACGTTGCTCGGGTCGGTGCGCGAGGGCGGTTACATCAGCCATGACGCCGACTTCGACTCGGCATACATCTCGCGCTATCGCACCGGTCGCGAAGCGGCCGAGGAACTCGTGGACATCGCCATGGCACTGATCGAGGTGGGGTTCGAGGTCGACCTGCGGCAACGGGTGCTGCACATCCACGACCCGGAGGATCGCACGTACCGCATCGATCTCTTCCACCTCTACTTCGATCCGGGCGGGCGGTTGCGGTTCCCATGGGGTGTCGCCGGAACCCGCGGTTACACCACGGACGACTTCGTCGGCACCGAGCCGGTCGACTTCTCCGGCGGCCAGGTGCTGCGGCCGATCAACCCGGAACCGCTGGTCGCCCACATCTATGGGGACGACTGGCGGCTGCCGAAGCCGGGTTTCCACTGGTGGCACGCCCGCAGAGAGGTTGCCGAGGACGGGATCCTGACGATCGTGCAACGCGACCGGGTGTACTGGTCGAATTTCTATGCGCATCACACGAGTAGTGGGGGGTCGACGTTCTTCGCCGCGGTGAGCGAACTCGACGGGCTGCCTGGGGCGGTGGTCGACATCGGGTGTGGTGACGGCCATGATTCGTTCGCGTTCGCGCAGAGTGGGCGCACCGTGTTGGGTATCGATCAGTCGGCGGTTGCCGTGCAGGGTGCGACGGCCCGCGCCGAGCAGTTGGGTGTCGCGGATCGGGCGGTGTTCGAGGTGTGTGACGTCTCGGATCCGGCCGCTCTGGGGGCCGTTCTCGAGCGGTTCCGGGGCCAGCACGCAGGAAACGTGTTGTTCTATCTGCGGTTCTTCCTGCACTCGGTCACCGCTGAGGTGCAGGAGGAGGTGCTGGCGCACATCCGGTCGGTGGCGCGTGCGGGGGACGTGTTCGCGGCGGAGTTCCGGACCGACAAGGACGAGAAGCGGAAGAAGACGTTCGGGAACCATTACCGGCGTTTCCAGAGCGCGGCCGAGTTCCGGGCGGCGTTGGAAGGGCGGTGCGGTTTCCAGGTGGTCAGTGATCAGGAGTCGGACGGATTGTCGCCGTACGGTGACGAGGACCCGATCCTCTACCGGGTCGTGGCACGGTTCCGCGGCAGGCCGTCGGACTGATGGTCGCCGTACGGCCATTCCCACGTCGTCGACTCGCGGCACGAGAAGCATGCTGTGGGAACGGATCTCGTCACGACGGCCGAGGATTGGGCCGCGAATGACACATCGCCGACGAGAGCGCGATCCCGCGCTCACAGGCCGTCGTCATGCCGAGGCTGCGTGCACCTGGATCTCCTGGCCGTCCGGGTCGCTGATGGTCACGTAGTCGCCGAACTCGGACTCGTGCAGTTGCGCGCTCGCGCCGGCAGCCTCGGAGCGCTGGATGATCTCGGCCAGCGGAATGGTCGTCTCGAAGGTCAGCTGCACCGCGAACGGCGTTGGTATGACGGGAATCCCGCCACCGGTGTGGTGCAGGCCGACCGAGCCGCCGGCACCCGGGAGCGTGAGTTGGGTGAAGTGCTCGCCGGCGTCACCGACGACCGTGAAACCGAGCGCCTCGAGCAGCCGCCGGTCGGGAGCCTGGTCGTCCACGAAGCGGATCGGGGTGACCCGGAGGTCGCCGATGCCGGGCTCGATGCCGGTGCTGGAGTAGCCGTACAGATCGTCGGACCGACCGTTGATGACGAGCTGGTCGCCGCCGAGGGTGATCGTGATCGCACGGCCGTAGGCCTCGTCATACACCATCGACTCGTCCGGGTGCCCGTCGTTGGCAAAGCCGCTCGCGACGAGTTGCCGTGCCAATGCTTCGAGTTCGGTCTCCGCGAAGGACAGGCAGGTCGCGCCGGGCGGCACGCCCATGGCCGAGTCGGAGGCGCTGTGCAGGGCGACGGTGCCTGTCTGCCCGGACAGCTCCACCCAGCCGCCCTTGTCGCTGGTGATGTTGACCGAAAGCCCCAGTGACACCAGGAGTTTCGTCACATCGTCGAGGTTGTCGGTGAAACGGATGGGTTGCACGAAGAGGGTCATCGGATGGCTCCTTGATCAAGGTAGTTGCGCAGCGCCTGCTCGACGAGTGCCGAGAGGCTCATGCTGTCGTCGATCGCGCGGTGCTTGACCGCGCGGATCAGGTCCGGTGGGAGATACACGTTGAACTGCGTCTTCTCGCTTGCTGGCATGCTAGCAATCTAACTAAGTAGCGAATGCAGGTCAAGGGCGGCCGACCCCCACGCCGGTGATCCGCACGTCGAGCGGGCCGGAACGCCCTCCCGCACACCGGGTTAACATCTGGGCCAGGTCACGGCTGCCAGCCGACAACCCGGATCGCTGGGGCCGAATCGAGCACGGAGGTTCATCATGAGCACCGACGCAACACTCGACTGGTCGTTCGAGACGCGGCAGATTCACGCGGGACAGTCTGCGGACCCCACCACCGGCTCGCTGGCGCTGCCGATCTACCAGACCACGTCGTTCCAGTTCAACGACACCGAGCACGCGGCGAATCTCTTCGGGCTCAAGGAATTCGGCAACATCTACACGCGGCTGATGAACCCGACCACCGACGTCGCGGAGAAGCGCGTTGCCAGCCTGGAAGGCGGCGTCGGCGCACTGCTGGTCTCGTCCGGTCAGGCGGCGGAGACGCTCGCCTTCCTGAACATCGTCGGGGCCGGCGACCATATCGTCGCGAGCCCGAGCCTGTATGGCGGCACCTACAACCTGCTGAAGCACACGTTGGCCAGGCTCGGCATCGAGACCACGTTCGTCGAGGACCGCACCGACGCGGAGGGTTGGGCCGCAGCGTTCCGCCCCAACACCAAGCTGGTCTTTGCGGAGACCATCTCGAACCCGAAGTCGGAGATCCTCGACATCGAGCTGGTCGCCGGTGTTGCGCACGACCACGGAGTGCCGATGATCGTCGACAACACCATCGCAACGCCCTACGTGTTGCGTCCGATCGAGCACGGGGCCGACATCGTCATCCACTCCGCGACCAAGTATCTCGGCGGCCATGGCACCGCGATCGGAGGCGTGATCGTCGACAGTGGCAACTTCGACTTCGCCAAGGATCCGGAGAAGTTCCCGGGCTTCAACACCCCGGACGAGTCCTACCACGGCCTCGTCTACGCCCGGGACCTCGGAGTCGGCAGCCCGCTCGGGGCGAACCTCGCCTACATCCTCAAGGCGCGCGTGGAGTTGCTGCGCGACATGGGTGCCGCGATCTCGCCGTTCAACTCGTTTCTGATCGAGCAGGGCATGGAGACGCTCAGCCTGCGTGTGGAGCGACACATCGCGAACGCCCGCAGGGTCGCCGAGTGGTTGCAGGGGCACGACCAGGTCGAGTCGGTCCGGTGGGCCTCGCTGCCGGACAACGAATACTACGAACTGGCGCAGAAATACACGCCGCTCGGGGCCGGAGCGGTGCTGGCGTTCGAGATCGCCGGAGGGGTCGAGGCGGGCAGGAAGTTCGTCGAGGCGCTGACGTTGCACTCGCACGTCGCCAACATGGGCGACGTGCGTTCGCTGGCGATCCACCCCGCGTCGACCACGCACTCGCAGGGCCCGGACGAGGACCGGCTGGCCGCCGGGGTGACACCCGGGCTCGTCCGCCTGTCCGTCGGCATCGAGCACGTCGACGACATCATCGCCGATCTCGCGCAGGGCTTCAGCGCAGCCAAGGGTGCCTGACCGTTCGGTATGCCGGTCGATCCGTGGTTGATCGAATAATCGGTTGACCGCCTGCGAAAGGGCCGACAGGGTGGGCGCACACGCACCGACGGCTGCAGCCGTCCAGATCGAGAGGAGTCAGTCATGACCGAAGTCCGGGGCAGTCTGCCCACCTTCCGCCTTCTCGATCGGAGCTTCCCGTATGACGCACCACCCGGAGGCGTCTGCCTCCACTGACGACCTCGACGGCGCGCTCGATGCGCGATTCACCTTCGACTACCAGCAGATCGGTGATCTCGAACCCGGCCAGCGCTGGTCCACCTGGGGCAGTTGTCAGCCGCTCAGCCGCGGTCCCGAACCGTGGCCGGACTGGATCATCACCGATGATGCCGCGGTCGACACCGAGCTCGGGGTGCTGAAGACCGGCAAGGAGGCCGACGTCTTCCTGCTCGAGCGGTCCGCGCCGCTCGACGACCGGAGCGTGGTCCTGGCTGCGAAGCGCTACCGCGACAACACCCACCGCACGTTCCACCGCAACACCGCGTACACGGAGGGCCGCAAGCTGCCCAAGAAGGGCGGCCGCGAGGCACGTGCGCTCGCCAAGAGCACGTCCTTCGGCAAGACCGTCGCGGCCGGCATGTGGGCGTGGGCGGAGTGGGAGGCGCTGGTGCGCTTCCACCGGGCCGGACTGCCGGTGCCCTACCCCGCCCAGGTCGACGGCACCGAGATCCTGATGGAGCTCATCACCGACAGCGACGGAGCGCCTGCGCCTCGGCTGGCCGCGACACGTCCGGATCGAAACCTGTTGGAGTCGCTGTGGGTCCAGCTGTGCGACACCATCACCGGCCTGGCCGGGCTGGGGTGCGTGCACGGCGACCTGTCGGCATACAACCTGCTGGTGGCGGGTGAGCGCCTGGTGCTGATCGATCTGCCCCAGACCGTCGACCTCTTCGGCAACCCGCACGGCATGGACATGCTGCAACGCGATTGCATGAACGTCGCCAAGTGGTTCGTCGCCCGCGGACTGGACGTCGACGGTGAGGACCTCTTCGGGGAGGTGGTGGCGCGCTCGGTCTGAGCAGGTATGGCGGTGCGTCCGGGCGGTGCGGCGAAATGCGTGCGACGCGCGTCATCCGGGTTTGCGACAATGGCCGGGATCACCATGACGACACCTGACCCCACCGCGCCCTCCAGCCGCCGGTCCCGCGGCCGTCGCGGCCGCAGCGGCGGACGACAGGGCAACCGCCGGCCGCCGCGCGAGACACCGGAGCAGCGCAGCGCACGCCACGAGCACCGCAGCACCCTCGTGCCGACGATCGGCTATCCACCGCAGTTGCCGGTCAGCGCCGCACGGGACGAGATCGCCGACGCGATCCGTGACCACCAGGTCGTCGTCATCGCAGGAGAGACCGGCTCCGGCAAGACGACCCAGCTGCCGAAGATCTGCCTGGAGCTCGGGCGCGGGCTGGACGGCCTGATCGGGCACACCCAGCCGCGGCGCATCGCGGCACGCTCCGTCGCCGAGCGGATCGCCGAGGAGTTGGACGTCACGCTCGGCGAAACCATCGGCTATCAGGTGCGATTCGCCGATCACTCCACCAAGGACTCGCTGGTCAAGGTGATGACCGACGGCGTGCTGCTCTCGGAGCTGCAGCACGACCGGGACCTGCGCCGCTACGACACGCTGATCATCGACGAGGCGCACGAGCGGTCGCTCAACATCGACTTCATCCTGGGCTACCTGCGGCAGCTGTTGCCCCGCCGCCCCGACCTGAAGGTGATCATCACCTCTGCGACCATCGACCCGCAGCGCTTCGCGGACCACTTCACGATCGAGGGCCGCCCGCCGGTGCCGGTGATCGAGGTGTCCGGCCGCACGTATCCGGTGGAGGTCCGCTACCGCCCGCTGGTGCGCGAGGTCGAGACTGTGACGAAGGACGCAGCGGAGGTTGGGGGCGAGCGTGCGAGCACCCGGCCGAAGCGGAGTCCGAGGAGGAGCGACCAAGAACTCAGCGGGCAGGAGGTGGACGTCGACCAGGTCACCGGCATCGCCGACGCGGTGACCGAGCTGTGGACCGAAGCCCGTGGGGACGGAGGTCCGCAGGACGTTCTGGTGTTCTGTTCCGGTGAGCGTGAGATCCGTGACGCCGCAGACGCGTTGACCGCTCTGGAGCTGCCGTCGACCGAGATCCTGCCGCTGTACGCCCGGCTGTCCGCGGCCGAGCAGCACCGCGTCTTCAGCCGGTCAGGGAAACGGCGGATCATCTTGGCCACCAACGTCGCCGAGACCTCGCTCACCGTCCCCGGCATCCGGTATGTCGTGGACACCGGCACCGCACGCATCTCGCGCTTCAGCCAGCGCACCAAGGTGCAGCGCCTGCCGATCGAGCCGATCTCCAAGGCGTCCGCCCGCCAGCGTTCCGGCCGCTGCGGCCGCGTCGCAGACGGTGTCTGCATCCGGCTCTACTCCGAGGCCGACTTCGACGCCCGGCCGGATTTCACCGAGCCGGAGATCCTGCGCACGAATCTCGCGTCGGTCATCCTGCAGATGACTTCCCTCGGCCTGGGCGACGTGAGCCGGTTCCCGTTCATCGAGCCACCGGATCCGCGGCAGGTCACCGACGGCGTGCGGCTGCTGCAGGAACTCGGCGCTGTGGAGGAGCGTGGGACGCAACAGGGTCGACGGTTGACCAGGACCGGGCGGACGCTGGCCGCGCTCCCGGTCGACCCGCGGATGGCGCGCATGCTGGTCGCCGCGGCCGAGAACGGTTCGCTGCGCGAGGTGCTGGTCATCGTCGCCGCACTGTCCATCCAGGACGTCCGCGAACGCCCTGCCGAGGCGCAGGCACAGGCCGATCAGTCGCATGCTCGGTTCAAGCACGAGACGAGCGACTTCCTGACCCTGCTGAATCTGTGGCGCTACATTAAGGAGCAGCGGAAGGCGTTGTCCAGCAGTGCTTTCCGCCGCATGTGCAAGCGCGAATACCTGCACTACCTGCGGATCCGGGAGTGGCAGGACCTGCACGCACAGCTGAAGCAGATCACCAAACGGCAGCACCTCATGCCGAGCGACAACCCGGCAGGGGAGGACGCCATCCACCAGGCGCTGCTGAGCGGGCTGCTGTCGCAGATCGGGCTGCGCGACCCGGACAAACGCGACTACCAGGGCTCGCGTGGCGCGCGCTTCTCCATCCAGCCCGGATCCACCCTCTTCCGGCGGCAGCCCGACTACGTGATGTCCGCCGAACTCGTTGAGACCACCCGGCTGTGGGCCCGCACGAACGCGCGCATCGACCCCGCCTGGGCCGAGCGGCTCGGCGAGCATTTGGTGAAAAGGCAGTACGCAGAGCCACATTGGTCGCGCAAACGCGGCGCCGTGATGGCCGCCGAGCGCGTCACGCTGTATGGCGTCCCGCTCGTCGCCGGGCGACTGGTCGCGTACGGCACGGTCGACCCGGAGCTCTCCCGGGAGCTGTTCATCCGCAACGCACTGGTCGAGGGTGACTGGGAGACCCGGCACCAGTTCTTCCGCGACAACCGCCAGCTGGTGGCGCGGATCGCCGACCTGGAGGCACGCGCGCGGCGCCGCGACCTCCTCGTGGGTGACGACGAACTCTTCGACTTCTACGACGCTCGCATCCCCGGATCCATCGTCTCAGCAGCGCATTTCGACTCGTGGTGGAAGCAGGAGCAACGCCAGGACCCGAAGCTGCTGACGCTCACCGAGGACACCCTGCTGCGTGACGAGGCGGACGCCGTCGATGCGACCGACTACCCGAAGACGTGGCGCCAGGGCGACCTGAAGCTGCGCCTCACCTACCAGTTCGAGCCGGGCGCGGACGCCGACGGGGTGACGGTCCACCTGCCGCTCGACCAGCTCAACCAGGTGACACCCGACGGGTTCGACTGGCTGGTGCCCGGTCTGCGCGAGGAGCTCGTGACTGCGCTCATCCGGGCGCTGCCGAAGGCGACCCGGCGCAACTTCGTCCCGGCACCCGACCACGCCCGTCGCGTCCTGGCCCGGCTCGACCCGGACGCCGGGCCGATCACCGATGAGCTCGGTCACGCGCTGCGTGCTGCGACCGGGGTCGCGGTGGCGCCGGGGGAGTGGGACTGGAGCCGCGTCCCCGACCACCTGCGGATCACCTTCCGGGTCGAGGACTCCCGCGGCCGCAAGCTCGCCGAGGGCAAGGACCTCGAGGCGCTGCAGGAGCAGCTCGCGGGCAAGGTGCGCGGTGCCGTGTCCCGGGCGGCGGCGGACATCGAGCGCACCGGCCTCACCGCCTGGGGCGACCTCGGCCGCCTCCCGGCGACGTACGAGCAGCGGCACGGCAAGCGCACCATCCAGGGTTTCCCGTCGCTCGTCGACCACGGCGACACCGTGTCGCTGGAGGTGTTGCCGACGGCGTCCGAGCAGGCGCACGCGACCCGCCTCGGCATACGCCGGCTGATCCTGCTCAATGTCGATGTGCCGTGGAAACGCATCGAAGGACTCTTCACGACGCGTCAGCGGCTGGCGCTCGGCAACAACCCGCACGGCGGCATGCGCGTCCTGATGGACGACGTCCTCGCGGCGGCCGTCGACGACATCGTCGCCCGCGACCTGCCGGACGGCACCGTCCGCGAGGGTGCGCAGTTCGACGAGGCGCTGCGGGTCGTGCGGCAGCAGCTCGCGCCCCGCGTCGTCGCGGTCGTCGAGGCGCTGGCTCCGGTGCTCGACCACGCCCGCGAGGTCCGGCTGGCGCTGGATGCGATGACGCAGTCGTCGCTCACCGGCCTGCGCGCCGAACTGGAGCGGCAACGGGCCGACCTGGTCCACCCCGGGTTCGTCGCCGGCACCGGCCTGGCGCGGCTGCGCGACCTGGACAGGTACCTGCGCGCGATGCTGGTGCGGATCGACAAGGCACCGGGGGACCTGGCGCGTGACCGCCAGCGTGCCGACGAGGTCGCGGTCGTCGAGGAGGAGCGGCAGAAGGTGCTGGCCGCGGTGCCCGCCGCCCGCCATACCGACCCGGACGTGATGGACCTGCGCTGGCAGATCGAGGAGCTGCGGGTGAGCCTCTTCGCGCAGCGCCTGGGCACCGCGCGACCCGTCTCGGCGAAGCGGATCTTCAAGGCCATGGACGCGGTGGAGGACGCGACCGGGCGCTGAGGGAATCCCGCGGCGCCGCGCGGCGTTCGCACTGATGAAGCCCCCCGATCCAGGAGTATGTCGTGCAAGACCCGCGAGAGCTCTACCAGCTCGAGACCGACACCCACGCCAGTGCGCTCGGCGCACACACCATGGTGGTGTCGCTCGGCGGACTCATCGACGCCGGCAACACCCAGCAACTGCTGACCGGGCACCTGCTCGGCACCCTCGAGCACACCGTCGTCGCGTCGTTCGACGTCGACCAGCTGCTCGACTACCGCGGCCGGCGGCCGGTGATGACCTTCGACCGTGACCACTTCACCGACTACGCCGACCCCACGCTGCTGCTCTACCGGATGATCGACGCCGAGGGCACGCCCTTCTACCTGCTGGCCGGCCCGGAGCCGGACTACCAGTGGGAGCGGATGATCGAGGCGATCCGCCAGCTGATCCGCCGGCTCGGGGTGCAGCTGGTGGTCAGCGCACAGGGCATCCCGATGGGCGTGCCGCATACCCGCCCGGTCGGTATGACGAAGTTCGCCAGCAAACCGTCGCTGATCCCCGACAACGAAGCACTCTTCGGCGCGGTGCAGATCCCCGGCTCGCTGGACAGCCTGATGCACCTGCGCCTCGGCGAGTCCGGCGTCGACACCGTCGGTTTCGCCGTCCACGTGCCGCACTACCTGGCGCAGATGGACTTCGGCGACGCCGCCGTCGCCGCCTTGCAGGCGATCACCGGACTGACCGGGCTCGCCATACCCATCCAGGAGTTAGCCGCGATCGCCGGGCTGAATCGTGCCGAGATCGCCAAGCAGATCGAGGAGAACGACGAGGTCGGCGAGGTGGTGCACGGGCTGGAGGAGCAGTACGACGCCTTCACAGAGGGCCTGAAGCGGCAGAACCTGCTGGCCACCGAGATGGCGCAACTGCCCAGCGCGGACGAGATCGGCGCGGAGCTGGAGCAGTTTCTGCGCGACGAGGAGCACACCACCGACGAGGAGCCCGGCAAGGGCTACGACGGCCCGGACTTTCTGAGATAGCCCGCGGGCGGCCGGCCGGGATACCGGTCATAGGTCCCCCCAGGGTGGACTGCGGTACGCCGTCGGCCGGGAAACCGGTCATAGGTCCCCCCAGGGGCGACTCCGGTACGCCGCCGGTCCGGATACCGGTCATAGGTCCCCCCAGGGTGGACTCCGGTCCGCGGGTGGCCGGGAAACCGGTCATAGGTCCCCCCAGGGGCGACTCCGGTACGCCGCCGGTCCGGATACCGGTCATAGGTCCCCCCAGGGTGGACTCCGGTACGCCGTCGGTCGGGATACCGGTCATAGGTCCCCCCAGGGTCGACTGCGGTACGCGGGTGGCCGGGAAACCGGTCATAGGTCCCCCCAGGGGCGACTCCGGTACGCCGTCGGCCGGGAAACCGGTCATAGGTCCCCCCAGGGTCGACTCCCGCCACGCCACCGCCGACTCGCCGGTGCGTTCAGCCTTTCGCCTCCGACCAGCGTTGCACGACCTTCAGATCGGCGACGAACCGCACCGGGGCGCCGCCCGTCCACCGGCGCGCGGCGGCCTGCAGCGCGTCATCCACCGCTTGCGCGGTCTCGGTCGCGTATGACGCCGGGGCGTGCACCAGCAACTCGTCGTGCAGGCACAGCACGATGCGGCCACCGAACGGCCGGACCGCGTCCCGGACGGTGAGCGCCCACGCCTTGAAGAACTCCGCGGCGGCTCCTTGCACGACCGCGTTGCGGGTGAACCGGCCGATCGCGCGCCGGCCCGCCTGGTCCGCCGCCAGCCTGCTGCGGACCAGGCGTCCGCCATACGTGACGACCGGTTCGCCGTGCTCACCGCGCTCGGCCGCCGCCCGCAGGTACCGCAGCGCCCGCGGGTAGGTGCGCTCCATCCGCTGCAGCGCGTCGGCGGCCGGTCCGGACGTCTGCCCGTACATGGCTGCCAACACCGCGATCTTGGCGGCCGGGCGGTCCAGGTGCAGCTGCTGGGCGACGGTCGCATACAGGTCGTCCTGCGCGGTTGCGGCCGCGAAGTCCGGATCGGCGGAAACGACCGCCAGGACTCGCGGTTCGACCTGGCCGAGGTCGGCTCGCACCAACACGTGGTCCGGTGCGGCGGCGACTCCCGGGCGCAGGGGAGTGGGCAGGCTGTGCAGGCCGGCGCCGGCCGTCATCCGGCCCGCGCCGCCGTCGCACGCCGTCCACGCACCGCGTAGCCGATCGTCCGTGCCGACGAAGCGATCCAGCCAGGACCACCCGTACGTCGTGGCGATGCGCTCGGCCTTGCGCCAGTCGAGCAGCGCCCCGACCACCGGGTGCAGGTCACGGTAGGGCTCCAGGTGCCACGCCCGCGTGTCGTCCACACGAACACCCAGGGACCGCAACAGATCCCGCACGTGCGCCGGATTGCGCAGGTCGGTCGTCCCGCGACCTGGCACGTGCTGCAGGACGAGCTCATCCCGGGCGGCGCGGATCTGATCGGCGTGCGCCTCGTCCCTCGGCCGCGGACCGGCTGTCGCGGTGATGAGTCGCTCCAACACCGGGCGATCGATCGGCAACCCGTGCTCGGTCAGCTCGACGCACAGCAGCGCCGCGCCGGACTCGCTGGTCGCCGTGCTCACCCCGTGCGGGCGCGCCGCCAGCAGCGCACCCTGCCGGTCCGCGGTCACCAGCGCCAGCCGCGCCAGGTCGACCAGGTGCGCCGACCGCCAATCGGGTTGCAGGCACGACGGATTGAGGTAGCCGTCGGACCCGACGACAGCGTCGTCGTCCGGTCGCAGGTCGAAGAGATCGCCCGACGATGGCGCCGGACGTTCCGCCGGGTCGAGTCCGGCCGCGGCGGCCCAGATCTCGTCGGCACCGGCATCGAAGCCACCCACCAGCAGTCGATGCGCCTCGGTCAGGTCCCAGCAGCGCCGCAGGTGCAGCCCCGCCCGGACCAGCGGGGTCGCAGCCTCGGCGGCCGCCCACCACACCCACCGCAGGTCGGCCACCGACGCGTCGGTCTGCTCGACGAAGCGCACCAGGTCCGCAACCGCACCGTCGAACCGCACCCCGTCCGGCGCTGCGCACACCGCCCGGTCACCGTGCACCGTCACGGCATACAGCGCACCGCGCACCGACATGGGTCTCCTCGAGCATGGGTCCTGCACACCGGACGGCCGGTGCGCTGGACCCATCATGTCGCGTCGGTACGACGGCTCCCGCCACCACTGCGCCGTCGCGGCCCGGCGCCGGCCAGCCGCCCCCGTTGTCCGCCGACTTGCGTCACATCGCCTCGGTGCATGCGAAGAGCCCCGCACCGGATATCCGATGCGGGGCTCGTCGCGAGCTGGAGTCAGCAGATCGTCAGTGCTGACCGCCGCCCTGTTGACCGTCACCCTCGCCGGACTCGCCCTCCGGCTTCTGCTGCGGCACCCACGGGTTGTTCTGCGCCTGCTGGTCGTCGACCGCGGGCACGGCCGTGGTGGCCTGCTCGTGGATGTCACCCTGATCGCCCGGCTGCGCGCCGGTCGACGGGGGGAGCCCGGTGATCGCCTGCGTCGGCTCGTCGGAGCGGTCGCCGCTGCCGTAGGACGGCGGCTGAACCTGGTCGTCTCCGGTCGAGGGGCTGGGTGACCCGCCCTGGTAACCGGGCTGTTCGTATGCCGGGGTCGACGCCTGGCCGTAGGAAAGCCGGTTCACCTCATCGCTGGACACGGTCTGCGTCGGCGCCTCCGAGTTGTCGGCCGGTGCCGACGGGGAATCGCCGGACGGCGCGGCCTGGGCGTTGATGTCGTCCGTCGACACCGCCTGCGTCGGCGCGTCCGCGAAGTCCTGGGCGGACTGCTGCGGGGCCTGCTCCGGCGTGCCGGACGGTGCGGGCTGCGCGGGCTGCTGCCCGTACGGTGCCGGCTGACCGTAGCCACCCTGCGGCGGCTGCTGACCGTATGGCGAACCGCCCTGGCCCTGGCCGTAACCCTGCTGCTGGCTCTGCGGGTCGTAGCCCTGCTGACCCTGCGACTGCCCCTGCTGCTGGCCGTAACCACCCTGCTGCTGGCCGTAACCCTGCTGCCCGTAGCCCTGCGGGGCCTGCTGGCCGTAGCTCTGCTGCGGCGCCGTCGGCTGTCCGTAGGACGGCGTGTTCGGCGCCTGCTGCTGGCCGTAGCCCTGGCCGGCCTGCTGGCCGTAACCCTGCTGCTGCCCGGCGTACCCCTGCTGCTGGCCGTACCCCTGGTTGTAGCCCTGCTGCTGGTCCTGGGGCTGGCCGTACGCCTGCTGCTGCGCGCCATACCCCTGCTGCTGGCCGTAGCCCTGGCCCTGCTGCCCGTAGCCCTGGTTGTACGCCTGCTGCTGGCCCTGCGCGCCGTATGCCGGCTGCTGGCCGTACCCCTGGCCCTGCTGCTGGCCGTACCCGGCCTGGCCGTAGGAGCCGTCGCCACCGGTCGTCGAGTCGCCGGCCCCGCCCCGCTTCTTGCCGAGCAGGAACAGCACCGCGGCACCGATGATGCCGAGCACCATCAGGATCACGCCGAGGACGATGCCCGTGGTGTGGAAGCCACCACCGATCTTGTCGGCACGCTTCCCGGCATACAACGAACCGGAGTTGTCCTGGCACGTGACCGAGCCCTTGGACGCCGTGCTGCGCGCCACCTCGTAGTACTTCGTGCCGTCGACGGTCACCGAGAAGTCCTTGGTCGGACGTCCCATCGTGGTGCCGTCGACGCTGCAGGTGGTCGCGGTGCGATCGGCCGCGGTCTGGCTGTAGACCGAGAAGCCGCCGTCCATCGACAACGTGCTGCCGTTGCTGAACTGGGTGAGCTTCACGCTCGAGCCGCTGAGCAGCCCGATGATCAGCAACACCAGCCCGATGACCGCGACGACCGCGGGCACGGCAAGTAACTTCTTATTGCCCAAGGAGTTCATATGGCGCAACCTAACGCATTCGGATTTCAGTGTCGTGGACTCCGCGGCCCCCTTCAGTCCGCCACTTGAGCCCTGGTCTGCCGCTTGATCCTAGAGAGCATGGCGACCATTCCCCGCATGCGCAACGGGGAAACGGCCTCGGCGAGTCCGAATTTGAAGGGTATGTCGTCCGGAACGTCCAGCACGACCTGTGCCGGCTGCCCGTCCAGCCCGGTGTGCAGGATGCCCGCGAAACCGCGCGTCGTCGGCGCTTCCTTGGGCGCGTTGAAGAACAGGTGCACGTCCCCGTCGGTCACCTCGACCGCCAGGAACAGCGGTGTCTGGCACTCGTGCACCTGCTCCAACTGCTCGGGATGGTCGGCATACCGCGCGGGCAGGTCGGGCAGTTCCTCGCTCAGCTCGAGCAGTAGCTGCAGGCGATCCTTCGGCCCGACCGAGCCGAAGTCGTCGATCAGCTCGGCCAGCGGCGCGGGGAGGTCGGCACTCACGTGGTCGGGTCTCCCTGTTCGACCGGGACGCGCACCGCGTTGCCCCACTCCGTCCACGAACCGTCGTAGTTGCGCACCTTGCCGAAGCCCAGCAGGTGCGTCAGCACGAACCAGGTGTGCGAGGAGCGCTCGCCGATCCGGCAGTAGACGACGACGTCCTCGTCCGGTGCCAGCTGCTGCTCCGACTGGTAGAGCCCCTCCAGGTCCGCACGGCTCTTGAACCGGCCGTCCTCACGCGCAGCCTTCGCCCACGGCACCGACCGGGCGCCGGGGATGTGGCCGCCGCGCAGCGAACCCTCCTGCGGGTAGTCGGGCATGTGCAGCAGTTCGCCGCTGAACTCGCCGGGGGAGCGCACGTCGACCATCGCCTTGCCCAGGTGCGCCAGTACGTCGTCCTTGAACGCGCGGATCGGGGCGTCGTCGCGCTGGACGACCGGGTAGTCGGCCTCCTTCGCGGTCGGCACCTCGCGGGTCATCTCGCGGTCCTCGGCCATCCACGCGGACCGGCCGCCGTCGAGCAGCCGGACGTCCTCGTGCCCGAAGAGCGTCATCACCCACAGCGCGTAGGCGGCCCACCAGTTGGACTTGTCGCCGTAGATCACCACGGTGGTGTCGCGGCCGATACCCCGCTCGGACATGACCTTGGCGAACGCCTCTCCGTCGACGAAGTCACGGGTGACCGGGTCGTTCAGGTCGGTGTGCCAATCGAGCTTGAAGCTGCCGGGGATGTGGCCCGTGTCGTAGAGCAGGACGTCCTCGTCGGACTCCAGGACCACCAGGCCGGGGTGGTCACCGGCGAGCTGTTCGGCGAGCCAGCCGGTGGTCACCAGGCGCTCGGGGTGTGCGTAGTCTGCGAGCTCCGCGCTCGAATCCTTGGGGTAAGCCATAACGCAACGTTACGCCCTGGGAGTGGCGGGTCCGCACCCGTGTATGACGACCCGCGCGTGCCGCGCGCCGGCTTCGCCCGAGGGACCGGCTACTGTCGTCACTTCCTCGGCTCCGACGGGCTGGCAGGATGGGGGAATGGTGGGCAGGAAGAAGAGCAGCAAGAAGAAGGGCAAGCAGCCCGTTCCCCTCGACAAGGGGCCGCTCGGGGGAACCGCGCTCAGCCTGTCGCAGCGGCTGATCTCGATCGGCATCGACGGCAAGGCGGGTTTCGACAGCGCCGAACACGTGGCCCGGGCCGCGCTCGAGGACCACCCCGCCGACCGCGAGCGGGCGATCGACAAGGTCGTCTCCCAGCACCGGCGGCTCGCGGCGAGCGCCGGGTTCGTCACCAGCCTCGGCGGATTCGTCACCATGGCGGTCGCGCTGCCGGTCAACCTCACCGGCTTCTACCTGATCAACACCCGGATGGTCGCCGCGATCGCGCACCTGCGCGGCTACGACCTCACCGATCCCGGCACGCGCACCGCCATACTCCTCACCCTGGTGGGCGGCGACGCCGACGACGTGCTCCGCAAGGCCGGCGTCGTGAGCACGGGGCGGCTGGCCAACCTCGCCAGCAGCCAGTTGCCGCCGCCCGCGGTCATGGTGGTCAACAAGGCGGTCGGGTTCCGGCTGATCGGCCAGCTCGGCGACAAACTGTTCACCAAGCTCGGCAAGGGCATCCCGGTGGCCGGCGGCGTCATGGGTGCCGGGCTGGACGCGTTCCTGCTGTCGCGCATCGCCAAGGGTGCCCGGAAGGAATTCCCGCCCACCGAGCGACTGCTGCGCGCCGGGGGACGTTGACATGCCGCGCCTGCCGAGCGTGCGGTGGGCCGCGATGCGGCGCATCTCCGATGCGCTGCAGGAAGCGATCGAGCCGGGTGGGCCGACGATCACCACCCGGGTCGCGTGCCTGCCGCGGATGACCAAGGCGGTCGCGCGCGGCGAATACACCGGCGTCAGCGCGGGGCACCTTGCGTTGCTGGCGGCGGCCGCCGCGTATGTCGTCTCGCCGATCGACCTTTTGCCCGAGGCCCTGGTCGGGGTGGTGGGGCTGGCCGACGACGCCGTGGTGCTGGCCTGGCTGGCGAGCACGCTCACCCGCGACACCGACCGTTTCCTGGAATGGGAGCAGCGGCGCGGCGACACGATCAAGGGCGAGCGGCTGTCCTGACCGCGGCCGTCCACATCCCCCTGCCGGGGTGAGTCGCCCTCCCCAGGCGGTATGACGGGCGCTGTCCGGCCACCCGGCCGCCGTCGCACGCTGCGGTGCATGACCTCCAGCGTGCACGGCATCGGCGAGATCGTCGCCTACCTGCCCTACAACCTCGGCTTCGTCCCCCGGCACTGTCTTGTCGTGATCGGCATCCGCGCCGGGCACATCTGCCTCACCGCCCGGTGCGACCGGCCCACCAGCGCCGAGGTCCCCGACGTGGTCGCGCACGTCGTGACCACGTTCGCGCGCAGCGACCCGGACGAGGTCCTGGTGGTCTGTTACGACGGGCTCGGTGCCGCGGACCGGCTCTTCGTGCTGGAGCTGGGCGACTCGCTGCGCGCGATCTCGGCAGACATCTCGCACGTCCTGCTCGTCCAGAACGGGGTGGCGCGGTGGCGTGCCGAGCAGTGTTCCTGTGACATCTGTCCGCGGGAGTGGGCGCCGGTGCCGCCCGCGATCGACGTCGCGCCGGTGGCCGAGCGGGTCGCGCGTGGTGTGGTCCCGGCCGAGCACCGCGCCGACCTGGTTCGACGGCTCGAGGTCCGGCACCCGCTCGTCGCCCGCGCCGTCGAGGCACGGATCACCGCCGGGGAGCCGTTGCCGATCGACACCGCGCAGGCGCTGCCCCGGGTCATGCTCGACGGCCTGACCCCGGTCCACGCGGTGCCGGTCGACACGCTCGCGGCCGCGACCGTCGCCGTCGGCTCGATCACGATCCGCGACCAGGTGCTGTCCTGGCTGATGCCCGACTTCCTGCCCGGGGAGCTGATCGACGTGGACGCGCCGATCGATCCGCACCACCTGGGCCTGCCACCCATGTGGTTGCGGGAGGTCGACTCGTTCGACGATCCGGTGGCGACCCTCGGTCAACGACTGGAGGACTGGGTGGCATGCATCCCACCGCCCCGCAGTGTGCCGGTGCTGATGCTGCTCGCCGGCATCCGCTGGACCAGCGGCAACGGCGCGCTGGCCTCGATCGCGGTCGCACGGGCGCTCGAGATCGACCGGCACTGCCGTCTCGCGCTGCTTTTCGCGCAGGCGCTGAACGCCGGGCTGCGTCCGGGCGACGGTGAACAGCGACCGGCCTGACACCACCGGGGCGCGGACCGGCGAACGCTGCCCGCCCCGTGAGACGCACCCGGCGACCACTTCGACGTGGTCCCGCGATTTTGCTACCGTCATACCCGTCATGAGTCCCAGCGTCCGCTGATTTCGGCGGACACAGCCCCGGCTGGCTGGGCGGCAACCCTCCACCGCGGTGGGGTGCCCCGGGTGAGGACAAGGTCGACCGCACCATGCGGTTCGGCAAGCGCGGGGCCACCTGGCCCCTTGGGGCTCGAGGAGTGGCAGGTGACCGTCATACACCCGGCGACGCGATGGTGTGCACCGCCGCACGACGCGAATCCCGACGCGCGCGCGATCCGGTTGACCGACGTCGTCCTGGAGAGCGGCAAGGTCCTGCCCGAGGTCGTCGTCACGTTCCAGACCTGGGGACGTCTCGCACCCGGAGCCGACAACGCGGTCCTCGTCGAGCACGCGCTCACCGGCGACTCCCACGTCGAGGGCGAGGCGGGTCCCGGCCAGCCGACGCCCGGCTGGTGGCCCGGGCTGATCGGTCCCGGCCGGCCGCTGGACACCGACGAGTTGTTCGTCGTCGCGATGAACGTGCTCGGCGGCTGCCGCGGCACCACCGGACCCGGTTCGATCGCCCCCGACGGGAAGCCGTGGGGTTCGCGTTTCCCGCGAACCACGATCCGTGACCAGGTGACGGTCGAGGCGGCCGTCGCGAACGAGCTGGGCATCGACGCCTGGTTCCTGGTGCTCGGCGGGTCCATGGGCGGTATGCGCG